>USJG01000107.1 GCA_900554925.1 uncultured Lachnospiraceae bacterium | reverse complement strand
CCTTTATTGATGACCATGAACTGTACCAGAATCAAAATAACAAATACAATAGCGCCAACGATCAGATCACCGCCGCCTACATAATTGCCAAAGGTAGAAACCACCTGACCAGGGTCTCCTGTAGTAAGGATCAGTCTTGTGGAAGAAATATTAAGCGCGATTCTGAATATAGTGGTAAACAAAAGGATCGTAGGATAAAAGGACATATCCAGAACTTCCTGTGAAAACATAGTGGTAAACATAACGGTAAATGCAATTGCAATGTTACATGCTAAAAGCACATCCAAAAGCCCACTGGGAACAGGCACAATCATCATAATAAATGCAGCAACTATATATGCAGCAACGCCAATATCCGCTTTTTTCATGCCCATTCTCCTTTCTGTTTTATTGAAACATTACACCTTGCCTTTTAAGTGGTATACAAAGGCAAGTACCTCCGCCACTGCCTGATACAGTTCCGGCGGAATAAGCTCTCCGATCTCCACATTTGCATAAAGCATTCTGGCCAGAGGCTTATTTTCTACAATTTCAATGTCATTTTCTTTTGCAATATCTTTGATGCGCTGTGCCAGATAATTCTCACCTTTCGCAAGCACATAGGGCGCATCATATTTGTCAGGATCATATTTAACTGCTACTGCATAATGAGTAGGGTTGGTGATAACCACATCTGCTTCCGGAAGCTGCTGCATCATACGCCGCATGGAAGCTTCCCTCATACGCTGTCTTTGTTTTCCCTTGATCTGGGGATCACCTTCCTGGTTTTTGTATTCATCCTTTACTTCCTGCTTGGTCATCTTCATGTCTTCTCTGAATTTCCATTTCTGATATGCATAATCCAGGAAAGCAATGACCATATATACTGCGGCAACTCTGATCCCAAGGTCGATCACCGTCTCTCCTATTAACCCAATTGCCTGGTTCAGCGTAATATCGTATAAAAGAAATATCTGCCCTATTCTGTCTTTTAAGTAGGAATAAACCACATAACCGATCACTCCCAGTTTCAGGATTGACTTCACTAATTCCACCAGCGAATTGGAAGAAAAAATTCTTCCAAACCCTTTAACAGGATTTAATTTGCTGAATTTAGGCTGCAATGGTTTGCCAGTAGGTTTCCACTTGACCTGCGCAACATCACAGACAATGGCCACCACAAAACCTGTCAGCAGAACAGGTGCGATTATGAGAATCAGTTGGATCATCATACTGTGCATAAGCACCTGAAGGGATGCTACTGGAAGATTTCCGTTGTACATTTTAACCACATCAGGAATCTGATTATAAACAGCACTGAAACCTTCAATAAAGCTGGTTCCCATATTTCCTATATAAATCCTCATAATAAGAAAGATTGCAAGAATACCAAAGGCATTAGCTATTTCCTTGCTCTTGGCAACCTGCCCTTCTTTTCTGGCATCCTCCAGCTTTTTGGCAGTAGGCAGCTCCGTCTTTTCACCACCGGGTCCATCCTTGGCAAAGAACTGCAGATCATACTTTATCAATAATTCATGTTTTTGTATCACATCATAGCCTCCGTAAAGGTAACTACCATATGCCTCATCTGTCCATATATAAAATCAGCTGCTCCGGGAAGCATTGCCGTTGACAAAAATAAAATACTGATCCCTACCAGCACCTTCATCTGAATACCCACTGCAAACATATTAAGCTGTGGGGAAACCTTTGCTAAAACCCCAAGTACTGCATTTAAAATAACCATTACTGCAAATATCGGAAGGCATATCCGAAAGCCGATTATAATATAGCTTGCCATAAATTCCAACAGGGCGGAAAGCAGTGTATCGCCTTTCAGGACTGCACCGTTAACAGGAATAAGAATATATGTCTCTGCCAATGCCTGTATGAGATACCTGTGCATGCCGGATATCATCAGTATCAGCAAAATCATATAATTGTAGTAAATACCTGTAATCGTAGAATTTTCTTTGGTAGTGGGATCCATCAGACTTGCCATGGAAAATCCCATTTCCATATCCGCAATCTGTCCTGCAAAGGACACTACCGAAATACAAAGATTGGCAGCAAACCCGATCAAAAGACCGGTGACCACCTCTTTTATTACGATCATGGAATACCCGATCAATGTATCATACACTATGGTCTGTCTGGGAACAGACTGGTAAAGCAGTATCGCCAGAAAGAAGCTTAACCCGATCCTTACATTTCTGGGAGTATTGCTCATACTGAAAAAAGGCGCTATATACGTGAAGCTGGCGACTCTCATAAATATCAGCAAAAAATATTCGATATCCGAATAGGTAAACGTATAATCTAACATAAGCCGCTACCTTGTATAAATGCTGAAGTCAGACCAGAGATTTACCATAAACCCGGAAAGCTCATTCAGCATCCAGTTGCCCAACACGATCATCGCCAGAAATACCGCAATGATCTTGGGTACAAAAGTCAGTGTCTGTTCCTGAATTGATGTAACCGTCTGAAAAATACTGATGATCAGACCTACGATAAGGGACACCAGAAGAATCGGCGCTGAAACCTTGATGATCAAATATAAGGCTGAACTGGCAATGGCTGTAACCTCATCAACTGTCATCTTCCATCACATCCTTTCGAATAAAAACCCGCCCTCAGTAAAAAGTTTCAACTAAGTTTACGATAATCAAATTCCAGCCATCTGCCAACATAAATAACAGAATCTTAAAGGGCATGGAAATAGTAGTTGGCGGCAGCATCATCATACCCATACTCATCAGGGTAGACGCTACTACCATATCTATCACGATAAACGGAATATAAATTACAAATCCCATGATAAATGCCTGCCTGAGTTCTCCTATAATAAAGCTGGGTACCAGTATCGATAGGGGAATCCCATCCAAAGTACCATCCCATTCGGTCCCGCTTATATCCATGAACACTTTCACATCCTTGGTCTGCGTCTGTCTGTACATGAATTCCCGCAAAGGCTCAATGCCGGTTTCCAGAAATTCCTCCTGGGTAATGACCCCCTCATCAAAAGGCACCACAGCCTCCTGATACACCTCAGTTAATGTAGGCTGCATGATGAAGTAGGTCAAAAACAAAGCTAACCCAATCAGTACCTGATTAGGCGGTGCTGTTTGGGTATTTAGAGCTGCCCTTGTAAAGTGAAGAACAATAATAACTCTGGTAAAAGACGTGAGCATAATAAGCAGAATGGGTGCTATTGCTATCAGCGTCAAGGTAAGCAGGATGCGCAGTGTTCCATTTACCTGACCGTTACCGTTATTTACAGTTACTGTCAGATTATTGGCAATATTAAGTTCTGACAAGTCTTCTGCCGAATCAGCACTGCCGGGTTCTTCTATGTTGGTTCTTAGCTGGCTTTCGCCTGTAGAAGCAGCGTCCACAGAGGATGCCTTTGCATCCACTTCCGGTATAATACACAATATGCCTACCGTCATCAGCAGGCATATTATCTTTATTATTTTTTTGCACCAAAAATTCTCTTTCATAATATCTATTGCTTTATCCTTTAATCCTTTTCCCTTAGTCGTTTCATCTTCTCAAAAACACTTGCGAAGTTTACCATTTGTTCCTGTTCAGGTTCCTGAAAGTTCAACTGATCCCCGGTAAGCTCTGAAAGCATATGTACCTCGTCTTTTCCCACCGCAATTACCAGATATTTACTTCCGGCTCTTATAATCTGAACATACTTATTTGGTGCTATCCTGCAGGTTTCGATAACTTCAAGATTTCCGACTAAGGCTTTTCCCTTCTGGTATTTAGCTATCCATTTCGTTACCAGATAAGTAATAACAAGCACAAAAATAAAAAGAATAAGCACTGTTATAAACTGAAGATAACTGTCCACCTTTGTAGTAACTGAAAGGAGCATTTTAGCCGACTACCTTCTTTACCGCTTCAAGCACACGATCAGGCTGGAATGGCTTTACGATAAAGTCTTTGGCTCCTGCCTGAATGGATTCGATAACCATTGCCTGCTGTCCCATCGCTGAGCACATAATAATAAGCGCGTTGGGGTCTGCACCTTTGATTTTTTTAAGGGCTGCAATGCCATCAACCTCTGGCATGGTAATATCCATAAGTACCAGATCAGGCTTTAATTCATTATATTTTTCGAAAGCCTTTGCACCATTTTCAGCCTCTCCAACTACGTTATAACCATTCTTAGTAAGAATGTCCTTGATCATCATACGCATGAAAGCCGCATCATCAACAATTAAAATATTTTTTGCCATATTCTTCTCTCCTACCTTTTACTTTATTATTTCAGTTACTCGGACGCCAAAACTTTCTTCAATTACTACGACCTCGCCTTTGGCTACAAATTTACCGTTTACAAGTACATCTATAGGTTCACCGGCTATCTTATCAAGCTCAATAATGGTTCCCGGTGCAAAATCCAATATTTCTGATATGGATTTTTTGCATCTTCCAAGCTCCACTGTAACCTCTAAAGGCACATCCTTGATAAGACCTATATTCTCCTGGGCTGCCATTGCCCCCATGTCATTGCCAAAGCTCTGGAACTGTGCAGGCTGTATATTCATGGTCTGCATATTCATCTGGGGCATCCCCATATTCATCTGAGGCATTCCCATAGCACCATTTGCAGGCATTCCCATCATAGGCATCCCCATATTCATCGGGGGCATTCCCATAGCACCATTTGCAGGCATTCCCATTTGCTGATTATTCATGCCCATGTTCATTGCCTGGCTGCCCATGTTAGCATTCGTCTGATTCCCGTCAGACTGCATAGCGCTCATATCAGCCGCAGGCGGTGTGTAAGGCTCCGGTTCAGGAGCTTTATTATCCTCCGGTGCCTGTGTGGAAATAAATGTTTCATAAAGGCTCTTAGCAAAATCTATCGGGTAAAGCTGCATGATAGTACTGTCCACAAGATCATCTATCTGCATCCGAAAAGAAATTTTTACAAAGGTACCTTCAAGGAAAGAAGCAATCTCGCCGCCTCTCTTGAACTCGTTCAGATCTACCAGACTTGCATCCGGGGGACTTATATCAATCATCTTCCCTAACATAGTAGACATGGAAGTGGCTGCCGCTCCCATCATCTGGTTCATAGCTTCTGATATTGCACTTAAGTGCAGTTCTCCAAGCTCCCCATCCGTATTGCTTCCATCTCCACCCATCATTAAGTCTGTAATAACCTTAACATCATGCTCTTTGAGAACCATAATGTTTGAGCCATCTAAGCCTGCTGTATACCGTATTTGTATAAATACGCAGGGACGTTCATACTCCTCAACCACTCCATTCCACCTGGTCAGTTTAACCACAGGTGTTGTGATGTTAACCTTCCTGTTTACCAATGAATACAGGGTGGTAGCTGAAGATCCCATGCTGATATTGGCGATTTCTCCAATAGCATCCCGTTCATCAGGTGTGATCAGACTTTCATCTACCGCTACATCATCATTCGATTCCGCCGGCTGTGATACATCCGAGTCGCCGGATAAGTCCATGCCGGCAAGCAGCGCCTGTATTTCATCTTGTGATAACATTCCGTCCATGCCTTATTCCTCCTCTCTGATCACTGTTGTCACGCGGACTGCATATTGATCCTTATTGGAACCCGGAAGTGCAGTAAATTTCTTAATATTTCCCACAAACACTTCCATCTCTGAATCAACTCTTGTATCCAGCCTTATAATATCCCCCACCTGAAGGTTAAGAAAATCACTGACAGATACCTGACTTTTTCCAAGAACCGCCTTTACCGGTACGTCTATTCTCTTTATAAGCGATTCAATATGTTCCTCATAATTTACTTTATCATCTTTTTGCATTGTTGAGAACCAGTATTTGGTGTTCAACTTATCCATCACATCTTCCAGTGTAAAATAGGGAAGACAGATATTCATAAATCCCTCTGCATCGCCAATCTTAACATTCAATGAAACAATGGCGATCATGTCGCTGGGGGCAATCACCTGCGCAAACTGCGCATTGGTTTCAATTCTCTCCATCATGGGATTTACATCAATTACATTTCTCCAGGGCTCCCGCATAAGCTGCATACACACGACCATCAGCTTCTGTATGATCGTCATCTCTATCTCTGAGAAATCCCTGCTTTTCTCAAGAGGGATACCCTGTCCGCCTAACATACGGTCAATCATTGCAAATCCCAGATTAGAGGAAAGCTCTATAATAATATTTCCTGACAGGGGCCTGAAATCTACAATGCCCAATATAACAGGATTGGAAAGCGCATTGGTAAATTCCGAAAAAGTAACTGTCTCGGAGCTTGCCACAGACACCTGTATATTCTTTCTTAAATAAACCGGCAGATTGGTGGAAAGCAATCTTCCGTAATGTTCATATATGATCTCAAGGGTTCTTAAATGTTCTTTGGAAAACTTCGCAGGCCTTTTAAAATCGTAATCCTTAACCTGTTTATCTCCCGATTCCTGCATTTGATCAACATCTAATTCACCATTGCTTAACGCAGCCAGCAAATTATCAATCTCACTTTGAGACAATACCTCACCCACGAGTTTTCACCCCCTTTATTTCTGTCATACTCTTTCAGTCTACACTTACGTAAAAACCCGGTGTCTACATAATATTAATGCTGCTCAACGTTACGTCATAAATGAAATCCGAATCAAAAAGTTCCTGAACCCTGTCCAATATCTCATTCGTTATCATTTGTGGGTCACTCTTTAGTTCCTCCATAGTGTGTTGTCCTACCACTTCATAAATCTCACCCTTGATCAGGTCCTCTCTGGTAGATAAATCCCCGTACTTCTTATAGTCTTTACTCTTAATATCCATAGATAAGGTTACGGAGATTGCCGCGTAATGGTTTTCTTCCTCCACCGCTTCCGTCCCCTCGTTCTTTTTAAGCTCGATAGTCATGCTTGCAATGGTGTAGGTTTCGGTATCGGCCATTGACACCACCTTAACCTCTTCTTCGTCTTCTTTCCCCAAATCAAGATCAATGGCTGCTGCCACCGTGCCCACCAGTGCCGCTGTCTTTCTGTTGGTGCTCATTACGCTGAACATCATAACCGCTGTCAATACGATATTAACAACCAACAGCGCCAATATCACTATGGAAATTAAATTTTTCTTCATAATAACTATAGCCTTTCTATTTCAGTTTTTCATTAATAAGAACTTAATGAATTATATATTTTAATCTCTACTCTCCTGTTTTTGGCTCTTCCTTCCTCCGTGGAATTGTCTGCCACAGGGTCATACTCTCCTCTTCCCGAATGTTTGATCCTGCTTACATCCAGCGTAGTATTTTCCTTGAGATAATAAAAAACAGACAGAGCCCGTCCGCTGCTAAGCTCATCATTATTGGAGTACTTTGCTCCCGACATGGGCACATTATCCGTATGCCCTTCGATCTCGATAATCCCCTGACTGAATCTCTGCAAAATAATTCCCAGCTGATTCATAAGTGGAAGCGCTTCCTCCTTAATCTGTACGCTTCCCGAATCAAACAGGATGGAACCGTTTAATGTAAGCTGTACATACTGGGATGTAAACTCAATGTCTACCTCCTTGCCCAGATTTTTTTCATCCAGCGCCTCGTTGATCTTCCCGGCCAGCTCTTCGGATTCCTTTAATTTTGCTTCCTCAATAATATCTACAGCGCTTTCCATATTTTCGGGAATCACATCTCCCTCATTATCCCTTCCTGTGCTGTTCATATATTCATCCAGTTCATTTAACTGGCTGACACCAAGTCCTACCAAAACGCCATCGCCAATTGCCATGGCCCCCTGGGAAAAAATACTGAAAGTCTGGTTAAAGGATGCCGCTAAAAGATCAAACTTCTGGGTATCCATCGAGGACATTGAAAACAGCATAACGAAAAAACAAAGGAGCAGGTTCATAAGGTCAGCAAATGTAGCCTGCCACGCCGGAGCGCCTTTGGGCGGTTCTTCCGGTTTCCTTTTAGCCATCCTCCTCACCTCCGCCATCC
>USJG01000106.1 GCA_900554925.1 uncultured Lachnospiraceae bacterium | reverse complement strand
GATATGAGGTTGCACTCTGCGATATTAAGCAGGAGTGGGCTGAAGGCGGAAAAGAAAAAATCGCAAAGGGTTATGCAAAGCTGGTAGAAAAAGGCAAGCTGACACAGGAAGCAGTTGATGCCATTCTTGTAAAGATCACACCGGGACTGAAGGAAGACCTCTGTGCAGATTGTGATTTGATCGTGGAAGCTGCATTTGAAAATATGGAAGTTAAGAAGACCACATTTGGCGAACTGGATAAGATCGCAAAACCGGAATGTATCTTTGCTTCCAATACCTCCAGTCTCTCTATTACAGAAATTGGCAACGGCTTAAGCCGCCCTATGATCGGTATGCACTTCTTCAACCCTGCAGACCGCATGAAGCTGGTTGAGGTAATTGCAGGTGTGAATACTCCGGCGGAAACTGTTGATGCCATCAAGAAGATTTCCGAAGAAATAGGAAAGACTCCTGTTCAGGTAAATGAAGCAGCAGGTTTCGTAGTAAACCGTATTCTGATTCCCATGATCAATGAAGCTGCTTTTATCAAGATGGAAGGTGTTTCCGATATTGCAGGCATTGATGCAGCTATGAAGCTTGGCGCAAATCATCCCATGGGGCCTCTGGAACTGGGCGATTTCGTAGGTCTGGATATTTGCCTTGCCATTATGGATGTTCTTTATAACGAAACAGGTGACAGCAAGTACCGTGCATGTCCTCTGATCCGCAAAATGGTTCGCGGCGGCAACCTTGGCGTTAAGAGCGGCAAGGGCTTCTATGTTTACAATGCCGACAGAACAAAAACCCCTGTTGACGCACAGTAGTAAAAGGCGTGACTGTTCAGGGAAAGGCCGCAGATGTTTTTGCCGGCTCTGAGCAGTTACATATAAATATAATTTAATGGAGGAATTAAAAATCATGGATTTTATGTTAACAAAACAACATGAAATGGCAAGAACTCTTTTCAAAGAGTTTGCAGAAAAAGAAGTTAAGCCTCTGGCACAGGAAGTTGATGAGACAGAAGTTTTCCCCAGAGGAACCGTTGAAAAAATGGCGAAAGCAGGTTTTCTTGGAATCCCTGTACCCAAGGAGTATGGCGGACAGGGCTGTGATCCTCTTACCTATGCCATGTGCGTAGAGGAGCTTTCCAAGGTTTGCGGTACAACAGGCGTTATTGTTTCCGCACATACATCTCTTTGCTGTGACCCTATTATGACATATGGTACAGAAGAACAGAAACAGAAATACTTAGTTCCCCTTGCGAAAGGTGAAAAGTTAGGTGCTTTCGGTTTGACTGAGCCCGGCGCAGGTACAGATGCACAGGGACAGCAGACAAAGGCTGTTTTAGATGGTGACGAATGGGTGCTGAACGGTTCCAAAATCTTTATCACAAACGGTAAGGAAGCTGACGTTTATGTTATCTTTGCAGTAACAAGTGTTGTGACAGACGCTAAGGGCAGAAGCAAAAAAATGATTTCTGCATTTATCGTAGAAAAGGGAACACCCGGATTTACCTTCGGTACAAAAGAAAAGAAGATGGGTATCCGCGGTTCTTCCACTTATGAATTGATCTTTACAGACTGCCGTATCCCCAAGGAAAACCTGTTAGGACAGGAAGGCAAGGGATTTGGTATTGCAATGCATACACTGGATGGCGGACGTATTGGTATTGCTGCTCAGGCTCTTGGTCTTGCAGAAGGCGCTTTAGAGAGAACCATCGAATATGTAAAGGAAAGAAAGCAGTTTGGCAGAAGCATTGGTGCTTTCCAGAATACACAGTTCCAGTTGGCAGATATGGCTACTAAGGTTCAGGCGGCACAGTACATGGTTTACAGAGCAGCTATGGCTAAGGCAACACAGAAGACCTATACAGTGGAAGCAGCTATGGCTAAATTATATGCGGCAGAAGTTGCTATGGAAATAACCACAAAGGCAGTACAGCTTCACGGTGGTTATGGTTACATCAGAGAGTATGATGTAGAGCGTATGATGAGAGACGCTAAGATCACCGAGATTTATGAGGGTACTTCAGAAGTACAGAGAATGGTTATATCCGGAGCATTATTAAAGTAATTCATTCATGACAAATAGATTAATTTATAAGGAGAGATAATACAATGAAAATTGTTGTTTGTGTTAAACAGGTACCTGATACCAAGGGTGGCGTTAAATTCAATCCCGACGGTACACTTGACAGAGGTGCAATGCTCACAATCATGAACCCTGATGACAAGGCAGGTTTGGAAGCAGCACTTAGATTAAAAGACCAGTATGGCGCAGAAGTAACTGTAGTAACCATGGGTCTTCCCAAGGCAGAAGAAGTTCTTCGTGAAGCAATTGCCATGGGAGCAGACAAAGGAATTCTGGTAACAGACAGAGTACTTGGCGGCGCTGATACATGGGCAACTTCCCAGACACTTGCAGGAGCGATCCGCAACCTGGAATATGATCTGATCATCACAGGACGTCAGGCGATTGACGGTGATACAGCACAGGTTGGCCCTCAGATTTCCGAGCATTTGGGAATTCCGGTAATTTCCTATGCACAGAAGATTGAAATTGAAGGGGACAGCGTGATCGTTGAGCGTCAGTACGACGACAGATATCATGTATTAAAGGCTAAAATGCCCTGCCTGATCACAGCGCTTGCTGAATTAAATGAGCCTCGTTATATGACTCCCGGCGGAATTTTCGATGCATATGATGCAGAGATTACCGTATGGGGAAGAGCTAACCTGGTTGATGTAGATGACTCCAACTTAGGACTTAAGGGATCACCTACTCAGATTGCAAAGGCTTCTGACAAGGTAAGAAAAGGAGCTGGCGAAAAGGTTACTTTAGATGCAGCAGAATCGGTAGATTACATTATTGATAAGTTAAAGGTAAAACATGTAATCTAATGCATCACTTTAAAATGAAATGATACAAGTACAATAAAATGGAGGTTCAAAATGAATATTCAAGATTATAAAGGAGTATTTGTCTTTGCACAGCAGGTAGACAATGTACTGAGCGGAATTGCTTTGGAATTAATTGGCAAAGGAAAAGACCTTGCTAAGGATTTAGGCACAGAAGTAACTGCAGTGTTAGTCGGCAGCGATGTAAAAGGTCTTGCTGATGAACTGGCAGAGTATGGTGCTGACAAGGTTATCGTAGTAGATGACCCTGAATTAAAGGAATACAGAACAGAGCCTTATGCCCATGCACTGGCATCTGTTATCAATGAGTTCAAGCCTGAAATCTTTTTAGTTGGCGCTACAGCCATTGGACGTGACTTAGGCCCCAGAGTTTCAGCAAGAATCCATACAGGTTTGACAGCAGACTGTACACAGCTTGAAATCGGTGATTTCCCGATCAATCCTATTCCCGGTAAGGAACAGCTTCACAATCAGCTGCTTATGACTCGTCCTGCATTTGGCGGTAATACAATTGCTACCATTGCCTGTCCCGATTTCCGTCCTCAGATGGCTACCGTTCGTCCTGGTGTTATGCAGAAGGCTCCCAGGGAAGAAGGCAAGAAGGCAAACATTGTGGAATTCAACCCCGGATTTACACCTAATAACAAGTATGTTGAAATCTTAAAGGTTGTTAAGGCAGTTTCAGATGTAGCTGACATTATGGATGCCAAGATTCTTGTATCCGGCGGACGTGGTGTAGGAAGCCCGGAAAACTTTAAGCTTTTGGAAGACCTTGCAGAGGTTCTTGGCGGTACGGTAAGCTGCTCCCGTGCAGTTGTAGATGCCGGATGGAAGCCCAAAGATCTGCAGGTTGGACAGACAGGTAAGACTGTTCGTCCTAATGTATACTTTGCAATTGGTATCTCCGGTGCCATTCAGCATGTAGCCGGTATGGAAGAGTCTGATATTATCATTGCCATCAACAAAGATGAAACAGCTCCTATCTTTGAGGTAGCAGATTACGGTGTTGTTGGTGACTTAAACAAAATTCTTCCTGCTCTTACAGAGAAGTTAAAAGCTGAACTCGCTGCTAAATAAGTACAATTGGCAGGATAAACAAAAAAACTGAAGTAAGCTGGTGGGAATTTAAATTCTTGCCAGCTTTTTTCTCATATAGAATTCGTGTGTCAAAAGGTGTTTTTATAAAGTGACCTGGCAGATTGCCCAAAAGGAATTGCACGCTGTCAGCTTCGGAAATTGGATTTTCTAAATGTTCTTAAGGAAGTCTGTCTATCTGGACGCAACCGTCCGCAACTGGCCATCCGGGCTCATAGCGGACTTTTCGGGACATCCATGTCCCGAAATTGCTGCGTTACCCCCGACCATTAAGAAAATCTCATTTTCCTTCGCAATGACAGCTTAGCAATTTCTTTTGGGCAATCTGACGATTTCAAATTTACCCGGCACCTTTTGACACCCGAATCCGTATAGAAAAATCCCAGAATGCGCAGCTTATGGAAATGTAGATAGCGGGTAATAAATATGGAGTTAAATGACTGTGAAAAATATATTAGTTGTGGAAGATGACAGGGCCTTAAGAGAGGGAATAGAGCTTGCTCTTAAAAGAGAGGATCTGGATTTTACTTTATGTGAAAGTATTGCGGGAGCAAAGCGCGAGCTTGCAAAGGGTAAGCCCTTTGACCTTATTTTACTTGATATTAACCTGCCCGATGGAAGCGGCTATGATTTGCTTAAGGAAGTGAAAAGCAAAAGGAATGAGCCTGTGATCATTCTTACCGCCAATGACCTTGAATTAGATGAAGTGCGGGGCTTAGAGCTTGGAGCGGAGGACTACATTACCAAGCCATTCAGCCTTATGGTGCTCCGTGCCAGAATCGATAAAGTTCTTAAAAATGCAGGTATGGGAAGAAAAGAACATTACCACTTTGATGATTTGTCATTCTGCTTTGAGGATATGCAGATTAAAAAAGGAGAAGAAGAAATCCCTTTAAGCAAAACGGAATTAAAGCTCCTTCAGCTTTTAGTTGAAAATAAAAATATTGTCCTTAGCAGAGAAAAGCTGATTGACCGGATATGGACGGATGGGGCCGAATATGTGGATGAAAATGCTCTGTCCGTTGCGGTAGGGAGACTTCGGTCAAAGCTCAAGGAAAATGGAGAGGGCCATTTGCAGACGGTGTATGGAAAAGGATATGTTTGGAAAGCATAGAGGGAAAAGGAAGATAAAAAAAGCAGGCCGCAGCACAATAAAGCGGTTGGAGAATATGTTGGAGGATGCTATAAATGGTACCTTTGAAGAAAGCGATTATGACGAAACCAGGCTCTCCAGGCTGGAAGTAAAATGGAAGCGGTTTTTAACCTCCTCCATGATTTCCAGGCAAAGAGTTGTGGAGGAACAGGAAAGGATCAAGTCCCTGATTTCGGATATTTCCCATCAGACGAAAACCCCATTGGCAAATATCTTATTATATACACAGATTTTGCAGGAAAAAGAAACAGATCCGGAACTGACTATGATAGTCAAAAATATCAGAGAACAGTCAGAGAAACTGGATTTTCTTATTCACTCGCTGGTAAAAACATCGAGACTTGAAGGCGAAGTACTTATGCTTACGCCTAAAAGACAGCCAATTGCACCCATGCTTAAGGAAGTGGGCGACAGTGCGTTAAAGGAAGCAGAACAAAAACAGATCAGGATCACAATACATGCAGGAAATGAAGTAGCCTGCTATGACAGAAAGTGGACGGAGGAAGCTATCGGAAATCTGGTTGATAATGCAATAAAATACAGCCCTCAGGGCAGTGAAGTCATAATAGATGTAAAGGAATACGAAATGTTTACCGCAGTCAATGTAAGGGATGAGGGAATTGGTATCCGTGAGCAGGAGCAGGCCTGCATTTTTGAGCGTTTTTACCGGGGAAGAGAAGTGGCGGAGGAAAAAGGAGTGGGAATCGGGCTTTATCTGGTAAGGGAGATTGCAGAAAGACAAAACGGGTACATTAAAGTAAAATCTGCCTATGGCGTGGGAAGCACCTTTTCCTTTTATATGATAAAGAATGATAAATAGTGGTTTAGGAAGGCTGGTTCATGGTGGGAACTGGCTTTTAAATTTTATAAAAATTTAATTTGATAATACACTAAATCGAGTTTATTATATAAATATATTTCTTTTAATAACTTGTTTTTTTCGGCAGAATCTGCCATATTTCCAATAATTGAAAATAGAATAAGGTAATGTTATACTATGAAAGAGCGTGGGAAGAAATAATAAAGGTGATGCGGTAAGAGGTGTTTATATATGATTACGGTAATTAATGGTGTTACATCAAAACAGGTACTTGCGGATGAACTGATTTCTGTCTTAAATGGAATGAAACTGGACGGATATTTTTATTTGGGATATCCTGTTTTAGGTGGAATGGAGGGTAAAATTAAAGTTGACGCATTATTAGTATGCAAACAATATGGACTGGTGATTTTTGATCTGGAAATGTCATCGGAAGATGATATTGAGAAAAAGACGCTGCTGTTAGATAATCTGTATAATAATATGGAAGCCAGATTGAAAAGATATAATTACTTATCAAATCGCAGGAAGCTGCAAGTGCCAATCAATGTATTATGCTATGCACCTCGTTACAAAGTAATTGGTGAGGATATTTTTTCCTCCGCTGAACAAATGAAGAGGTATTTGGAGAGTCTTAGCTGGGAAGAAAGTGATGATTATTATGAAAAGCTATTAGAAGCAATACAGATGATTTCACAGATTAAAAAGAGGGGAAATAGAACCAATCTTTTGAAAGATTCTTCAAAAGGGGCAAAGCTGAAAGCGCTTGAAAATCAAATTTCATGTCTTGATAAGTACCAGAGCAAAGCGGTCATTGAAACTGTGGAGGGGGTTCAGAGGATCCGTGGGCTGGCTGGTTCAGGCAAAACAATTGTGCTGGCTCTTAAAGTTGCATACTTATATACGATGTATGAAGATAAAGTGATTGCTGTTACCTTCAACAGTCGTGCCTTAAAAGGACAGTTTATACAATTGATTACCAATTTTATTATAGAAAACACGAATGAAGAGCCGGAATGGGATAGAATCAGAATTATCCATGCATGGGGAAGTAAAAATGCGGAAGGCTTGTATTTTAACTTTTGCAGAGCAAATAATCTGGTATGTTATGACTATAATGATGCCTGCAACAAATACGGACGCAACGAGCTGGCATTTGACAGAGTTTGCCAGGAAGCGGTTGAAATGGTGGTTGATCCCAGACCTTTATATGATGTGATTTTGGTAGATGAGGCTCAGGATTTTTCAAAATATTTTTTGCAGATGTGTTACCTGTCGCTTCCAAAGGAAAGTCGTATGCTTGTTTATGCCTATGATGAATTGCAAAGCCTGGATAATAAAAGCGTTGATTCGCCGGAAGAAATTTTTGGAAGCACACATGGAAAACCTAATGTTGTATTAGATAACAGTAACGGAAAGGCAGAAGACATTGTCCTGTCAAAATGCTACCGTAATTCCAGGCCTGTGTTAATTACTGCCCATAGTCTGGGATTTGGAATTTACAGAGAAAAAGAACCACGTGAAGAAACATCGCTGGTTCAACTGTTTGAAGATAAAAAATTATGGGAAGATATCGGATATACCATTAAAGAAGGCGTGATAAGAGATGGAGAGAATGTTACTCTGTACCGCACAGATGAAAACAGCCCTGTATTTTTAGAGAATCATTCTTCAATAGATGATCTGATACAATTCAGAAAATTTGATACTATACAGGATGAGGCAAAATGGGTCGTAGATGATATAGAAAAAAATTTAAAAGAAGAAGAGCTCAAGTATCAGGATATTATGATTATTCATCCAGATCCTAAAGTTACAAAAAGCTATGTTTCACAAATTCGTGTAATGTTAATGGAAAGAAATATAAAATCCCATATTGTGGGAGTGCAGACAACGCCTGATGACTTTTTCCAGGAAGATTCCATTGCCATTTCACAAATCTACCGTGCCAAGGGAAATGAAGCTGCGGTTGTTTATTTAGTGAATGCGGATCTTTGCGCTAAGGGAATAAACTTGTCCAGAAAACGGAATATAATGTTTACAGCCATAACCAGATCGAAAGCGTGGGTTCGGGTCAGCGGTCTGGGAAATAATATGGAAATACTGATGAAAGAATACGAGACTAACTATTAAAGAAAGTCAAGTATAAAAACAAAATTTCATACTAAAGTGGC
>USJG01000105.1 GCA_900554925.1 uncultured Lachnospiraceae bacterium | reverse complement strand
ACCAATAATACTGTTTATGACTTTTACATTCTGAATGTCTGTGGAGCGTATTGCGCTGCTGCCGGAGCATTTATCTATAACTCCCACGATACCGCCTGCATTAGCGTAGGAAACCGTGATCATACAACTATCTACTATAGCGCCGCCATCTGTCTGGGTCGCATCCGTTGTCACAATTGTAAGCGCCATCTGGTTGGTGCCGATGATTCCTCCGGCACGCCCTGTAGCTCCCGCTCCTGTGGAAAAAATTGAAAAATCTGTGGCCCGGTCATCACCGGAAATATTCATGCCAGATACCTGTATATCACTCATTGTAAGTTCAGGCACTTCACTGGTAGTATCACTGACTGCTCTGCCTATCACCCCGCCTGCGTCTGAGCGTCCCGATTTTATGGTATACTCCTGGCCTCCCAGTTCAAGGCTGCTGTGCTGTGCAGGATCTATTGCTCCCTGCACACGGACTTTGCTAATGTCTGCGTCTTTGGTTTTCAGGCATCCTGCCACGCCTCCCGCATACATTCCGTTTCCTGTCAGTGCAGATGAAATCACATGGGTATCTTCTACGTTAACCTCCTTTGCCACAAAAGAATATCCCTGCATTTGCCCTATAATTCCGCCGACACCATAATTAAAATAGTTGTCATTTGCACCCAAGTTGCCTCTCGTCCCCTCAATCCGGCAGTTCTCTACCTGTGCCTTATTTATTTCTACCGTGGAAGGCGTTACAGCCTTGTCAGTCTGCACCGCGTCATATTCGCCAATAAGGCCTCCTGTGGAATAAGCGCCAGTGATCTCGGCATAGCTAATAGCACTACCCTCAACCGTCACGTGTACTGATGGAACTTCATAGCCAACAAGAAATCTTCTTCCGATATAGCCGATAAGTCCGCCGCTTCTTCCGGCAGCAAGCTGATTGTTTTTATAATTACCGTTATTATCGGCATCAGTTCTGTCCTGTGTTCTGTTTTGAACAGCGATTTTAACCTCACTGCCCTCGCCGCCAGTTACAGTACAGTCTTTCAGATTCAGGCTCACCTGATCAAACTTTGTAGTCTCACCATTCTGGGTCATTACCCCGATAATGCCTCCCACGCTTCCGCCATAGGAGTCTATTTGGGTATTTTCCATAACTTTGCATTTTTCAAAATCAAAGGTAAGCGTTTCTTTGCTTTCCGGTTCTATCCAGGCTACGATACCGCCTGTATGTCCCTGGGCCTGAATGTTCATGTCCTTAATCGTAATATTGCTTAGCTTCCAGGGACGCCGCATAAAGCCTATGACCGCTGAGGTCCGGTTGGGATAAGCGGAATTTCCTGTTATTTCATTTTTATTTGCATCATAAACATGCTCTACGCTGACAACCTTCCCTGTTACCGTAATATTTTTAATGGTATACGTCTCCTGGCTGGTCCGATCCAGAAGATCGTTAAACAGGGCGGCTGTGTGGATGCTGCTGTCGTAGGTCCTGTCAATATCAATTTTGATAATTGCATCATTGCCGTTAAAATTAGCTCTGAAATCAGAATAAAAGCTGCCATTTAAAACATCTGAACTGACTCTGTTAGTTTGCGATGGTACATTATTCAGCATGCCATAGGTAGCGCCCAGCCCTCGGAAGCCTCTGTCATAAACCGAAAGATCATAGGTTGTTCCTTGCAACTGATAAGTCATAACATCTGTTATTTCTTCGGTGGCCGCATTGAGCCGGCTGATATAACCCAAATGGCCCTCGTTATCCGTTACCGCTTTAAGGGTTTCCTTTCTTCCGTCACTGCCGTCAGTATTCTGAAAATCAAAATACTGGTAGATCCAGGGGTAATAATAAATTTCGTCATCCTCAGTGGTTGCGTCTTTAAAATCACTGCCATCTCCCTGATTGGAAGGTGTCACACTGCCTACATCACAATACCTGGCTTTACGGCAGGCGGCATCCTCATTATATCCACCCTCCTTATAATACACGGAAAAGGCGTCAGAGTTAATGGCCATGGAAACGATCTGCAGTCCGGCAGCATCATTAACCTGGGCTGTAAATTGATTATTTCTATTTCCATCAAGAACTTTTGTAACTGTAATTTTGTCTGCGCTATCCAGCTTGCTCTTTACAGGAATATCGTAGTGCTTGCAGATGGGCAGCACTGTATGTTCATACAATACTGTTCCGTCCGCTTTCTCTATTTTTTTCAAGTCATGAGCCATCACCACTTCAGAGTACGCAGTTCCGCCATTAAATATATCATCATAAATGACACATCCGTCCTCCACCTTTCCTATCAGGCCAGATACATAGGGATAAGCCGAAAGATCCTTCTCCTCAAATGCTGTGAATTTATTGTCGCCCCAGGTGCCTGCCTGGAATTCCCTGGCAGATTCTTCTTTTAAGTTTCTTAAGATCACGCTTCCCTGTTTAACATTTCCCACATAGGCTCCTGCCTGGCAGGAAGTATCTGTAAGAGCAACCTTCAGGTTCACAGAAACGTTGTCAATAATATTGTCGCCACCTGAAACACAGGCGATCACACCGCCTGCCATATTCCTGACCCTGGCAGTTCCTGTTCGGCCTGTGACGTCACTGGCTCCGCAAATCTTTAAGTCCTTAACCACTGCCCCCTTTGCATACTGCACTAACCCATGATTTACATCCGCAGTATTATCCGTCCAATTGCTTCTGAGGGGCAGGGTAATTGTGGGATATTGGCCGCTATCAGCAAGTTTTTGTCCTACTATGACTCCCCTGAACGGAATATTTTCCGTGCCAAGGCCCACAAAATCCTCTGCAATCTGTCTGTCGGTAGCATTTGACATGGCGGACAGATCAATATCCTTTGTGATCATATAATATGCCTGACAAAGTTCTTCCTGGGTAGGAAAGTCGTCTGGCAATTTACCCCCACTTTCAGGATAGGTCATCAGGTCAGTATCTGGATGATTTTTATCGCAGGGCACATCACTGCTACGACCCGATTGGTATTTGTTGATCTGCCAGCCTCCCAGGTATTTATAATCATTTTTGTTTTGCAGATAACGGGCCAGGGCTAAAAGCTGCTTGGCGCTGTCAATGATATAAGGGTCTTCGTAGGTTCCGCACCCCTGCTTAATAGAAACATTTTTGGGATTTACTTCTATTTCCTTGCTGCCTTGATGTGCAGAAGTATGTACATAGGGAAGATAAGTATTACTTACAGTTCCCTGATCCCCATATTTCCATGTAAAGCTATCATTAAAAGGCAGATCATAATTTTTATTATCGTCAGGCGCATCTTCCACATCCCAGTACTCGATCTCTTCTGACAGTTCTGAACCTATGGTCACATAGGATCCTGTTGTATCATACTGGTCGTTCCCATAAGGAGAATTAGCATCCGCAAAGGGAAATACCAGTTTGCCAGTATTATCCTCCCCTAAGAATGCGGATTTTGTAAACAAATATCTGATCCGACGTATATCCCCGAAGGAATTTGCCAGATCACTGGTGGTCTCCACATAGTAATTCTCATCTATCAGGCTGGCATACTGGAAGATCCCATCATTCTTCCTGCTGTCTACCTTAATATTTTTAAATTCAATACTGATTCTGCTTGCCTGCGGCGTCCCCACTCTGGCTATCAGCGCAGAAGCTGCCCTCTTGCCATTAAACTGCTCATACCCTTCGGTTTCAATCCATGATAAATCCAGGGAGGAATCATCATTCACGATACCTATCAGCAGTCCTGCCGGGTGTTCTCCATTATAGTTTGCTAGAGACAGTCCTTCCATTCTTATCCGGTAGATATTCTTTTTGCCGGCAATGTCCCTGCAAAACAGAGCGCCGGAATTTGCTCCCAGATTCGTCACGCTTCCGCTTAAGGTAAGGAAATTTTTAGCATCGGTTCCCTGCACTGTGACCGCACCTGTCTGACTTAAAAACAGTCCGGCATGCATCATATAATGCTCCTTTGACTCACTGGAAGGGGTCATGGTTTCGGTCGCCTTATCTGTGATATCCTCTCCATAAAATCTGATCTCCGCCTCATCAGTAAAGGTATAGTCTCCTTCTAATACCGGCGTGGGATAATAGCTTACTTTTTTAAGATCAATTGTACCCTTAAATACAGTATCCTGATTCCGCAAGTCGTTATTTATGTTCTCTGTATAATAGGGCTGCAAATATCCCCTGACGGAATTGTTCATATACTGGGACAGATGCCATATCATCATCTGTTTTTCATTTGTGATCTCCGCATCTTTATTTGTAAGCTTTTCAGAGTCTTGAAGGTAACTATCTTCCCCTGCAAAACTGTTGCCAAGCAGATTGTAATAATATCTGGTTCCGCCATTATCAGCCTCCAGCAAACGGTTCTGATAAGTTTTATGCTCCGCCGAAGTGCTGTCCGAAAATCCATCATAAATAATATTGACAATTCCGCCGGTCTGATAGTTATGGTTCTCATTATTGGCAGTAGCTCCAATATTACAAGCCACAATTTCGTCAAAATTCATGCCTGCCCCTTTAATCTGGACAGCCCCGCCATTGTTTGCTCCGTCCATATTGCCCAGTTCACGTCCGCCAATGGTATACCCGTCAATTTCAATAAAGGCATCATTTCCTACACGGAACAGCAGACCGGTTCCATTCTTGGCGCCGCCACTAAAAATTCCGTTTTGAATGTTAATATCTTTCAGTTGGATTCGTCCTGTTACCGTATCCACCAACCCACCAAAAAATCCTTTGGTGGTAAACTCAGGGCCCGCCTCCGCTGTTCCTCCGTCTCCTATAGTAATACCGTCCACAGAATAATGAACATCATCGTCAGGTATCACATTTTTCCATGTGAGACCAAGCCATCCGCCCCCTGCATTATCTGTGCCGATGCCGGTATAATTTTCTGTTATGGAAGCACCATCATGAATAATAATATCGCACATGGAGAGCTTCGTGCTTTCCAAATTCATGCCCTTATTTATCCCCGTTCCTGTAACCACCCCCTGTCTGCTGTTTAACTGGGTAATCATACCGCTGGCTGTACGTCCGGCAGTGGTAAGCTTAAAATTTCCCATAAGTTCAAAGCCATTTACGGAAATCACAGATGGTGCAGTTCCAGTCTGGGCATAATCCGCTATCATACCTCCCATGATCATGCTGGAGGTATTGCTGCTGCCTGTCCATGTTCCACCGACTTTAACAGAATCCACCGTAAAGCTGGTAGCTCCCCCGGACTCCACTTTGCCCACTAAACCTCCGTAATAATGTGACATATTATATAAATCTGTACCATTAACTGGTTCTTTTCCCCCGTAAAAGCTGCGAAGGGTCAGATCAATGGTAATATCCTGTGCCTTAAAATTTCCCAGGGCCTGACAGGCAATTCCTGCCGCATAAAGGCTGGCTCCGTCAATAGTACGTTTTAAGGTAAAGCCTGAAAATTCTGCCCCGTCGCCAGCGCCTGGAAACAGCGCCACATAACTCTGACGTGTTTTCAGTTCCCCAAGGTCTATGGAAATCTGCGTGCTTCCGGTTCCCTTAAAGCTTCCCGAAAACAGCTCATTCATGCCGGTACTGTCATTTCTGTTTAAGCTGTAAACGCCGCTGCCTGCCAGGTTAAGACTTTTTGTTACCAGATAATCCGCCTTAAGCAGGTCTGCCTTTGACGTATTTTGAAAACAGTTTGCGGCAAAATTCCCCTGAGAATTGAGCATAATGGCAAGACGGATAAAATCCGCCTCACTGTCAATCACCCATGTACTTCCATCTTTGCTCACCTCTCCTTGAACCTGCGCCGAAGCATAGGAAATAAGCGTCGCATCTGTCCCCCATGGGCCATTTTGGTAAACGCCGCCATAATTCCCAATATCATCCAGACAGCCTTTTCCATTATTATCCGAGCCTACCCAGGTTTTTGACTCAGGCCTTTGATAGGAAGCGCTTTCCTCTAAATAAATAAGCGACTCCTTCTGGCCTCCTGCGATCCATCCCGTTCTTCCAAACCTCTCAATGGTCCGGCTAAGATTCATACCAGTCACATCTATAGTTCCGTCCAGGGAAACCATGTTTCCTTCATATACCATTCCCAGCAGTCCGCCCCGCGCCCTGGCGGAATTAGGACCCTCACATCCAAAGGAAGTAGAATCTACAGACCCATTGGTGATTTTTATAATTGATTTTCTGCCATTGTCAATAAAGCCAGGTTTGATTTTTCCTACTGCCCCTACAATGCCTCCTGTGGCAAACGCGTTCTGGTGAAATGTAGTTTTTACACAGGTATTCTGAATTTCTACATATTGGCCGCTGATAAGGCCCACTACGCCGCCGGCGCCGCAGGCATTCCCTTCGGTTCCCCAGGCTGATGGATTGGTAACCTTACCTGTAATATTGACGCTTTCTTCATCAGTTCCGCCAATTCGGAGATTGGAGCCATGCACAAACCCTACCACACCGCCTGCAAAATAGTTGGCAGACACCTCACTGTTTACAGTTACATGATCAATTGTATCAAAGTTTTTATCAGGGGCTCCGTCCTCGTTACGGTAGTAACGTCCTAAGATACCTCCTGAAAAATAGCTGTCATCATTTGCTCTGCTTATGGGTGCCGAAACCGTAATATAATTAAGCTGCAAATCCCCTTCAGTGTCGTGATCATAGTAACCCAAAATACCCCCGGATATTCTTCCCTTAACACCAGCTCCCTCAAGGGTAATCTGATTATCTGCGGCTGCATTGACTGCTACCTTAGTTCCGATTGCCATTCCCACAAAGCCGCCGTTTGCTCCGCCATGCCCGGAAGCGTTTTGCACATTGACGGTATAGGGAGTGCTGTTCCCTGCTATTGTCAGGGTTCCACCCTGCATGGCCCCTGCGTACATTCCCGCTGCGCTGGTAGTATCACATCCCAGCTTTCCGCTTTCGTTTTCATTGTCGCCGCCATTTCCCCATTTCGTAACGGATTTTACTACGACTTTTCCGGTGATGGACGGATCTGTCACTGAAAGCCTTACGTCGCCCAGGGTTTCTCCCGTAATTGCGCCTGCATGAATCCCTGTCACGGTTCCCTCGCTATTTTGACATAATTTCACTTCGCTACTGTTAAAGGATAAACTGATGGGCCTGCCTGCGCTGGCATCTACCCTGCCAAATACCATTCCCGCAGCGCCTTGTGTATTAGATACGCTTCCGTCCAGCACCACATTGTTCATTGTTACCATTTCGGCGCTGTTTTCCTCGTCTTTTCTGACTAATACGGAGGCTATGATCCCCTGAGGATCAGCACTCTGCGCGTTAATGGCGCCCGCAATGTTCATATCGCTGATCTGGGCATCTGTGGACAAATATTTGAAGAAGGGCTTATCCACTTTATAATTAAGTCCCGCCGTATACCCGGAAACAAACGTTCCACTAAAGGGATGGGTTTCGTCCCCCAGTCCCGTAAATTCTGTAATTTTCTGTAAATCCCATGTATAAGTGGATTGTGATGGCGTTGCACTCAAATCCCCCAGGGAGCGCTGCGCCATTTTGATAGTATATCCCTTAAAATCCGTCTCCTTACTTAACGCCTGTACGACCAGCAGATCTCCCAGAGATGACACTATCAGTTCTTTTGAAGACAACGCTTCCAGCTCTGCCAGAGTTTTGGGTAAGTTTGAGGAATCAGGATCATCTGCGTCGGTTGACGTAGCAAGCACTGCGATCTGTCCGGAGGTTACACTCAAGTACATTTCCAGTGTCACATCCAGAGGCTCCAGGCTTTCCTTTAAGGTGCCACAAAGAGCACAGATATAACCTGTGCCCTCTTCATCGGCCTGCCATATATGAAAGCTCCCTTCCGGGCACTCCGTTTCCTCCTGTAAATCAGGCTCGCCGCATTTGCTGCAAACAATGGCTAAGGTTTCAGGATCCCGGATCCACTCATGTTCGCATTCCTCTTGGGAACCGGAAATATTCTCATCAACATTTTCCTTCTGTTCTATTCCGCATTTTGCGCACACTGTTAACAGGGTGTCAGGATCTGTCACCCATTCATGCTCGCATTCTTCCTGGGAACCGGAGGAAATATCCTCATCAACATTTTCCTTCTGTTCGACTCCGCATTTTGCGCACACTGTTAACAGAGTGTCAGGATCTGTCACCCATTCATGTTCACATTCAGAGGTGTTTCCGCTGTCTTCTTCCCCTCCTTCGGAAGT
>USJG01000104.1 GCA_900554925.1 uncultured Lachnospiraceae bacterium | reverse complement strand
GCTTAAAGTAACGTTCATAGCTGCCGGAGGAAACCACACTTGCATCAGAAAGTTCAAGGGTGAGTGCGCTGGTGCCGCTGTCGCTGAAGGGTTTCTGGATGCCAATGCGAAAAGGAGTACCGTCCGGCCGGTGTCCCACAGTAAGCACATTGCCGCCTAAGTTGATTATGGCAGAGGAAACCCCTTCAGATAACAGAAAGTCTTTCATTTTATCGGCAATAAAGCCTTTTGCAATAAAGCCAAGCTCAATCTGCGCTTCCGGGTCGCTTAGCATCACCTGATCCTCATGTATGACAACAGCCTGGTAATTTACGTGAGTAAGGGCCTGTGTGATCAGTGCCTTGTCAGGAATAATTTCCTGATTGTCAGAACCAAAATTCCATAGCTGAGACAGGCTTCCTACAGTAGGGTCTACCAGACCGTCGGAGAGCCGGGCATAGTTAAGCGCAGTCTTTAAAAGCTCTAAAGTGTCCTTATCAACGGTTACCAGGGAACCCCTGCTGTGATTGATATTCCAGACGTCACTTCCTTCTATGGAGGGGCTGAAAAGCTTTTCGTAATGCTCAGCCAGTTCCATGCATTGCTTGGCAATGTGGTCAGAGTCCTGCTGATATATGGTTACGGAAATAATGGTATCAAAATAAAAACCAGCGGCTTTGGGGGAGGCGGAGTGGGAAGAACTGCATCCTGCAAGAAGCATGGAGCATAAACACATAATGGAAAATATAGTTTTCACTGCATGAATTGGTTTAAACATAAGAACACCTCAATATTGGAAAGTGGTTGTAATGAATGGCAGTTTCATGTATAGTTATAGGGCAGACAGTTTTGAAAAAAGTGCCGCCACTGCTATTATATAGTTTGGCGGAAGGTTTGAAAAGAGAAAGTGGTGATAAGGATGCGTTTACCGGACGAGCAGGAAGAAAGAGGAGTGGGAACACCGGTTATTTATACGATCGTGGCAGTATCGGCCTGTATCTTGATTATTTTGGCTGTTGTTTTTTTCAGTAATAACAGGCAGCAGAATAATTCCAGACCTGTGGGGGAAACGAAAGCTACCACAAGTGCTTCGCCTTCTCCCACCACAGAATTAGAATTTGCGCAGGGGCAGGAGGATATTGAAACCCTTTACAGGGAGCATAAGCTAAGAGCCGAGGATCTGGATTTCTGGAATATGTATCAGGATGAAAAGGCGCTGGTGGAAGAGACGCCTGCCCCCAGTCCTTCTTTGGAGCCTTCCCATGAACCTACGGAAGAGGAAATGGCTTCAGACGGAAAACACGTGAAGGTCACTCACAGAGACGGGGAAGAAGAATGGGTGGAAATATCTGAGGATATTCCCCTTTATACTTATGATTTTACCAATTTGAAAATAACGGGGGGCAGAATGGCCTATTATCTGGATGGAGAGGAAAATTCTTATCTGGGTGTGGAACTGTCCAAAAACAGCGGCCAGGTGGATTTTGAAGCATTAAAATCATCGGGAGTCGATTTTGTAATGATCAGGCTGGGCAGCAGAGGCTATGAAAGTGGACTTATCTCTCTGGATGAAAGCTTTGTGGCTAATATTACAGGAGCACAGGCAGCGGGGCTTGAGGTAGGAGTTTATTTTTATTCTCAGGCGGTGAATGTAACAGAAGCGGTGGAAGAGGCTGAGTTTGTAGTAAATAATCTGATTCCTTATAAAATAAACTACCCAGTAGCGTTTGTCATGGAATATATTGCCAATGATGATGCCAGGATCGATTCTTTGGATGAGGATAAGAAGACTCAGATAGCAGAGGCATTTTTGTCATATGTGGACAAGGAAGGGTATCGGCCGATCCTGTATGGAAACACAGATTGGCTGCTGGGAGAACTGATACCGGATACCCTGCTTACAGATTATGATGTCTGGCTAAATGATCAGTCCCCGGTACCAGATTATCCCTATCAGTTCAGAATGTGGAAGTATGCTTCAGGGCAGAAGGTAACAGGTGTGGAAAATGATACCTCATATATCATAAGCTTTGTAGATTATACTCGTAAATAATTTGTGATTTTGGGAGAAATATGCAGTTTTGAATAGATGTCGGCGTAAGCAGAAGGAGAAAGGTTTTCCAGATAATTTGGAGAAAAGTTCCTGGTTACGCCGGCTTTTTTTAACAGATCAATAGCCTTATTATAGGCAATGGCGGCTTCGATATCACTGTCATAGGTGCCGATGGTATAGTTTCCGTTAATATGGATCCTGGCAGTGTAGCGGATGCCCTTTTTCGTGATTTTTCTGACAACGCCATGGTAAGTATTTAAAATGTCTATGTTTTCATATCTGAAATCCATATCGTCACCGTTTACGAAACGGTAATCCCTGCCTGAAACCGCATAGTTTTTAATGCCATATCTGTTCATAATGTTGACCTGCATGCCATAATCCGAAACAAAAAAATGGCGTCCCCGCATCATGATTTTGTGAGAGGAGTAATAAAACAGGTCGTCTATATCAAACTTCAGTATCATGTCCGGTGAAAGATAGTATTCAAAGTATTTTTTGCGCATATAAATGGGGGTTGAAAAATAAATTCCGTTATCCCTGTAATTGATTAAGGAGACCCACTTGGAAAAAGGAAGGATCCGAAGGCTGGAATAGGCGCTGAGGTTAAGTGAAATATCAGTAAGCAGCGAGCTGCCCTCAAGATAGGCACCATAAGCAAGCACAGCAGTCTCATAACTGCCTAAGCTGATATGTTTTTTCCTGTGGGTTATGGAAGCACGGTAATAAACAGTGCCATCTTTTTTGGTAGCTGTAAATACGCCGGGAAGATTTTGTTCCATATACGCTCCTTGATAGCTATTGGCCAGTGATTTTTTCCTTATTATTTTATCATAAAAGAAATATTTTTGAAACAAATTACCTGTGAATGCAAATTTTAGAAATATTTTTGGCAGTAACTGTATAAAATATTAAAGAAATGTTACAAACAAAATTATTTCAAGTGGGCAGGATTTGAAAGAAGAAAGGATGCGTATAGAGCATGTATAAAAAATTTATATTGCAGTTGTTTCTTTGCAATATGCTGATGGTGACAGGATGGTTTTGCGTAAAGGGGGCGCAGATGAACAGACTGGCGTCTACACCGGCATTTAAGATTCGTTTGACGGAGAACTATTCAGAACCTGAGCAGGACAAGTTTTTTGGAGTGCTAAAGAGAGCGGCGTCGGGACAGAGAATTGTAGATTATGTGATCCTGGAAAAGGAATGCAAATACAATTTATCTGAAGCAGACTATGAAGCGCTTCTCAAAATCGTACAGGCCGAAGCAGGCAATGAGGATGAGGAAGGAAAAATGCTGGTGGCAGGTGTAATTCTAAACCGTGTTAATGACAGTAAGTTTCCGGGGACTGTTACAGAAGTGGTCATGCAGAAGGAAAACGGAGTATATCAGTTTTCACCCATAGCCAACGGAACTTATGAAAATGCCAGGGTGACACAGGAAACCATAGAGGCGGTGGATCGTGTTCTTGCAGGAGAAGATATTACCCAGGGAGCACTTTATTTTGCTTCCAGAAAATATGCAGATCCGGAAAAAATGCAGTGGTTTGATAACTCTTTAACAAAACTTTTTGAGCATGGAGGACATGAATTTTTTACAAACTAGTAATAAAGACCCATAAGTGTTTAAATTTGTGTGCTTTTCGTTGTAAAAGCCTTAAGTTTGTGTTAAAATGTGAAATAATTCGGGCAGAATATCTGCCGCACAGAACTTAAGAAGTAAAAAGTTGAAAGGCACAGGGACTAAAATGGAAATATTGTATAGCAGCACAAGATCAGAAGGAAATCCGGTGAAAGCTTCACAGGCAATTTTAAAAGGACTTTCTGAGGATGGAGGATTATTTGTACCGGATAAGATTCCTGCTTTAGATAAAACCCTTGAGGAACTGTCAGAGATGACTTACGGACAAGTTGCTTATGAAGTAATGAAGCTGTATCTCACTGATTTCACGAAACAGGAGCTTGAGGATTGTATTGCGAAAGCATATGATTCAAAATTTGATACGGAAGAGATTGCGCCTATGGTGGAGGCTGAGGGAGCATATTATCTGGAGTTATTCCATGGTGCTACCATAGCCTTTAAGGATATGGCTCTTTCTATTCTTCCTCATTTGCTGACAACTTCAGCTAAGAAGAATCAGGTAAAAAATGAAATCGTAATTCTTACAGCGACCTCCGGCGATACCGGCAAAGCGGCATTAGCCGGCTTTGCTGATGTAGAGGGGACAAGGATTATCGTATTTTACCCCAAGAACGGTGTAAGCCCCATTCAGGAAAAGCAAATGGTTACCCAGAAGGGGAAAAATACATATGTTGTAGGAATCTACGGAAATTTTGATGATGCGCAGACGGGGGTTAAGAAGATATTTGGCGACAGCGGGCTGGCTGCTTACATGAATGAAAAAGGCTTCCAGTTTTCATCTGCCAACTCCATTAATATCGGACGTTTAGTGCCTCAGATCGTATATTATGTGTATGCCTATGTGAAGCTTTTAAAGGAGGAACGTATTAAAAGCGGCGATAAGATCAATGTGGTAGTGCCTACCGGTAATTTTGGAAATATTCTGGCGGCATTTTATGCGAAGCAGATGGGACTTCCCATTGATAAACTGATCTGTGCTTCCAACGAAAATAAGGTGCTTTATGATTTCTTCCGCTCAGGAACCTACGACAGAAACAGAGAATTTGTTTTGACGGCTTCCCCTTCCATGGACATTCTGATTTCCAGCAATCTGGAAAGGCTGATTTACCGTATTGCAGGAAATGATCCGGATAAGAATAAAGAATTAATGGCAGCCCTTAATCAGGGAGGCGTATACAAGATTACAGAGGAAATGAAAGCTCAGCTCACTGACTTTTATGGAAATTACGCAAGTGAAGAGGAGACTTTTAAGAAAATACATGATCTCTACGACAGTACCGGTTATGTGATCGATACCCATACTGCGGTTGCCTCCTGTGTTTATGATAAGTACAGGCAGGAAACTAAGGACGATAAACCGGCTGTCATTGCTTCCACAGCAAGCCCTTACAAGTTTACAAGAAGCGTTATGAACGCCATTGATCATAAATATGATGCGATGAGTGATTTTGAGCTTGTTGATAAGCTGTCAGAAATATCTTCAGTGGCTGTTCCAAAAGCAATTGAAGAAATCAGAACCGCGTCGGTAATACATGATCAAGTGTGTGAAAAAGAAGAAATGAAGCAGACTGTAATGAAATTCCTTGGCATCTGATTTTTTGTCAGATTGGAAAGAAATGGGAGAGACACTGTGGATATGAAACATATTTTAATAGTAGATGACGTAAAAACGAATTTGAAATGCGCGGCAGAGGTATTGAAAGATATCTACGAAATAACAATGGCAAGATCGGGAGAAGAGGCATTATTGCTTTTAAAGGAGAAGATACCGGATTTGATTTTGCTTGATATTTATATGCCGGGCATGGATGGTTATGAAGTGATGGAACATCTTAAGCAGGATGATGAACTTAAGGATATTCCAGTGGTCTTCCTGACAGCAGGTACTGATAAAGAAAGTGAGATCAAAGGACTTAAAATGGGAGCCATGGACTTTTTAAGAAAGCCCTTTGAACCGGAAATCATGCGCAGCAGAATCGGTAAAATCCTTCAGATGACAGAACAGAAGAAGGTTCTGCAGGATATAGCCCAGAAAGACGGACTGACAGATCTGCTCAACAGAAGATATATGGAAAATCTGCTGAACCAGACCGACAACAGAGAGGAAAAAGGTTTCTTTTTGCTGCTTGACATTGACAATTTCAAACTGGTAAACGATACCTTTGGACATGTTGTGGGGGATGAAGTACTGGTAAGATTTGCCGGAGTCTTAAAAGAGGAGGTTGGTAAAGAAGGCAGCGTATGTCGTCTGGGGGGAGATGAGTTTGCGGTATATATCCCTAAAGAATATGATAAGAATAAACTGAAAAAAATTTTAAGACGTCTGATAGCCGGAATTGAATTTGAAATCAATGAGATACTTCCGGAAAACTGTGACTTTAAGGTATCCGTTTCCATAGGTATTTCGGAAAAGCCGGCAGATGGAAATGGATTTTCGGAATTGTATATGGCAGCGGATAAGGCGCTGTATTATGTTAAGCAGAATGGAAAGTGCGGATTTCACTTTTATGGTGATGCCGAAAAAGAAAATCAGAAGGCAGAGGAAGAGAAAAAGCTGATCGATCTTCTGAAATTGCAGCGGCTGATACGGGAAAAAGAAAATGAAGAAGGTACCTGTCAGGTGGAATATGACGGATTTAAGAGGATTTACCGGTTTGTTTCCCAATGTATGGAAAGAAAAAGCCAGGATGTTCAGATGGTGCTGTTTACAGTGCAGGATGCTGCTGGGGATAAGATAGAAAGCGAAAGAGCCAGCAAAGGAATCAGAGGCCTTGAGGAGGCTGTTTCTAAAGCCCTCAGGCGTGGGGATGTGGCTGCCAGATGCGGAAATGTACAGTACATGGCTATCCTCATCAATGCGTCCTATGATAATGGAAATATGGTGGCTCACAGAATCCAGCGGAAATTTGACGAGGTGCTTCAGGATGATACTATGAAACTGACCTACGAGATGCAGAGTGTAAGTCCGGCCCTGACATAAAATCAAAACCCCTTAGATGGAAAATGTCTAAGGGGTTTATCAATTTGCATGAAATTTTATGAATAGAATTAATGGCGGTCATTCATATCAATATAAGTGCGGTCTTCACCAATGGGCTTATATGCGGGACGGATGATCTTGCCGTTGTTTGCCAGCTCTTCCATACGGTGGGCACTCCATCCGGTGATACGTGCAATGGCAAAGATGGGAGTGTAAAGCTCCAAAGGAAGCCCCAGCATATGATATACAAAGCCTGAATAAAAATCTACGTTGATGCTTACTCCCTTATACATCTGGCGTTCATCTGCAATCACCACAGGGGCCAGTTTTTCCACAAGAGAGTACAGGGCAAACTCTTTTTCAAGTCCCTTTTCCACAGACAGCTTTTCTACAAATGATTTTAAGATCACTGCTCTTGGATCGGACTTGGAATAAATTGCATGACCTACGCCATAGATAAGACCAGCGTGATCAAAGGCTTCTTTGTGAAGCAGACGGCGCAAGTAGCTGCTTACTTCCTCTTCGTCTGTCCAGTCTTTTATTTCCCGTTTCATTTCGTCAAACATCTGAACGACCTTGATGTTTGCACCGCCGTGACGGGGGCCTTTTAAAGAGCCTATAGCCGCGGCAATAACAGAATAAGTGTCTGTCAGGGAGGAGGTGACTACGTGAGTCGTAAATGAGGAGTTGTTGCCGCCCCCATGTTCCATATGTAATACCAGTGCAATATCTAACAGTTTCGCCTCCAAAGGAGTGTAGGAACTGTCAGGACGCAGAATATGGAGTATATTTTCAGCAGTGGAAAGATTGGGATCGGGCTGATGAATAAACAGACTCTTCCCATCGTGATAATGGCAGTATGCCTGGTACCCATAGATAGACAAAAGCGGGAACAGACTGATAAGCTGCAGGCACTGTCTAAGTACGTTGGGAAGGGATACATCATCTGCGCGGTCGTCATAAGAATACAGTGTAAGCACACTGCGGGCCAAAGTGTTCATCATGTCGCTGCTGGGTGCCTTCATAATAATATCTCTTACAAAGCTGGTGGGGAGAGAGCGGTATTTGGAAAGCAGTGCCCTGAAATCGGCAAGCTCCTTCTCATCAGGCAGTTTGTCAAATAAAAGAAGATAAGTTACTTCCTCGAATCCAAAACGGTTATCCCTGGTAAAGCCGGCTACCAGGTCTTTTACGTCATAACCGCGATAGAAGAGGCGCCCATGAGCAGGAACTTCAACGCCATCTACAATTTCCTTGGCGCGTACATCAGATATATTAGTGAGTCCGGCCAGAACACCTTTTCCGTTTATATCACGAAGTCCTCTTTTGACATCGTATTTTGTAAAAAGTTCCGTATCAATTAAATTGGCCTCTTCACTCATTTTAGCCAGGCGGACGATGTCGGGTGTAATTTCAGAAAATACATTATGATCCATCTAGTAAGCTCCTTTCTATAAAAAAATATTTAATTAAATCAGGTGTATGCTGAAATAGAATAGTACAACCATCAGTTAATTTGTCAATTAATTAATAAGAAACAAAAGAACATTCAGAAAAAGTTAACATAATTATAA
>USJG01000103.1 GCA_900554925.1 uncultured Lachnospiraceae bacterium | reverse complement strand
CTTTACCTGTTAACTTTGATTTTATAAAATTTTTCTAAAAAGAATATCATTTTTGTTAAAAATTATTAATTAGATTGACATGGAAAAAACAGAAACATATAATAGCAAATGGTTAACTAGTTAAAAATTAATTAATTAACATAAGGAGGAAAAATGCGAAAGGAGTTGCAGCATGACATTATCAATCTTTTTCATCATTCTGATCATATCATGAAACGTGTGATAAGCAAGAAGATTGAGGATACCGGGATTTACAGAAGCCAGCACAGGCTGTTGATGATGCTGGGAAAGTACCCTGACTGTTCACAGACAACGCTTGCGGAAAAGATGGAAATATCGCCTGCGGCAGTAGCAGTTTCCTTAAAGAAGCTGGAAAAATCAGGTTATATTATGAGACAGTGCGACCAGGAGGACAGCCGCATGAATCGCGTGGTGGTAACTGAAAAGGGAAGAAAAGCGATTCATAAAAGCATCATACATTTTCAGGAAATAGAAGATACTATGTTTATAGGATTTTCCGATGAGGAGCTGGAACTGTGCCGGGATTATTTCAGGCGTATTATTGATAATGAAGAAAATTATTATCAAAGCCTTAAAGAGCAGGAAAAAGTGTAGAGACAAAATATGTAAGATGAGGAGAAACAGATTATGAAAAGATATTGGAAGTATGTTAAGCCATATCTGCCGGCGTTTATTTTAGGCCCCATTTTAATGATCGTTGAGGTCATAGGTGAAGTGGTATTGCCTAAGCTGATGGCAAATATCATTAACATAGGGGCGGCAAATCATGATGTCCCCTATATCATCAGTATGGGAATTGCAATGCTGTGTATGGCGGCCGTTATGATTATCGGAGGAATAGGAGGCGCCTATTTTGCGGCAAAAGCCTCTATCAGCTTTTCCACTGACCTTAGAAGAGATGTTTTTGACAAGGTTCAGAAGTTTTCCTTTGCGAATCTGGATCAGTTCAGTACCGGCTCTTTGGTTACCAGACTGACCAATGATATTACGCAGGTACAGAATCTGCTTAACATGGCCCTTCGCATGATGCTCAGGGCGCCGGGAATGCTGATCGGTGCACTGTTTATGGCGTTTATGATGAACGCCCAGCTGGCCCTTGTGGTTCTGGTGGTAATTCCGGTTCTGGTCCTGCTTATTGCACTGGTCATTAAGACTGCATTTCCCAGGTTTGAGATCATGCAGAAAAAGCTGGACGCCTTAAACTCCAACATTCAGGAAGTACTGATCAATGTGCGCGTCATTAAATCCTTTGTAAGAGAAGAGTATGAAAAGGAGCGGTTTGCGGATTCTAATGAGGAATTAAAGAGATCCAGCTTAAGAGCTTTTAAAGTAGTTATTTTAAATATGCCGATCATGATGTTCCTTATGAATGCAACGACCCTGGGAGTGGTATGGTTTGGAGGCAGGCAGATATTGGCCGGTACTATGCCGGTAGGTGATCTGACAGCCTTTACCACTTATATTGTGCAGATACTGATGTCGCTTATGATGCTTGCCATGGTTTTGCTCCAGAGCTCCAGAGCGTTGGCTTCTCTGCATCGTATTGCGGAGGTGCTTGATACGCAGGTGAATCTGACGGATGAAGGCTGTGCGCTGCCTGAAAAGAAAGTAGAAAGCGGCGAAGTAGAATTTAAGGATGTGACTTTCAGATATTATAAAGAAAATAAGGAGGCGGTACTATCCCATATCAGCTTTAAAGCTGAAAGTGGTCAGGTGCTTGGCATTATCGGCTCTACCGGCAGCGGAAAGACCACGCTTGTGCAGATGATCCCCAGACTTTATGATGTGGACGAAGGAGAAGTTCTTGTGGGAGGAATCAATGTAAAAGATTATTCCCTTAAGCATTTAAGGGATGGCGTAGGCATGGTATTGCAGAAAAATGTGCTTTTTTCCGGTTCCATATTGGAAAATCTCATGTGGGGCGATGAAGATGCAACCAGGGAAGAGGTGCTTGAAGCAGCAAGGGCAGCCCAGGCCGATGCCTTTGTAAGCTCTTTTACAGAGGGCTATGATACGGAATTGGGTCAGGGCGGCGTTAATGTGTCCGGCGGACAGAAACAGAGACTTTGTATTGCAAGAGCGCTTTTGAAGAAGCCTAAGATATTGATTCTGGATGATTCCACCAGTGCGGTGGATACGGCTACAGAGGCTAAGATCCGGGAAAGCTTTACCAGTACATTGAAGGATACCACCAAGATTATTATTGCCCAGAGAATTACCTCCGTTATGGAGGCCGATCAGATTCTGGTACTGGATGAAGGCCAGATCGTGGGAATCGGCAGTCATGAGCAGCTCCTTGAAAATTGCGAGCAATATCAGGAAATTTATTACTCCCAGATGGATAAGGAGGTAAGTGCGTCGTGAAGCAGGAAAAACTTATATATTTGCAGAAAAAATATGAGAGCAGGCTGAATCCTGCGGAGGATGGAATTATTGCCGGGGGAATGGGGGGAAGACCCAAAGGTCCGGGAAGCCGCAGACAGAAGGGTATGGCCGGCGGAAAACCGAAAAATGTGAAAAAAACCGTAGGGAGACTGTTTAGTTATATTTCCAGGGACAAGTGGAAGCTGGCAGTGGTATGCCTTTGCGTGGTAGGAGGCACGTCTGCCAACCTTGCCGGTTCCTATATGCTCAGGCCAATTATTAATGGACTGACTTCCGAAGGGGGAAGCGTGGCCTTTCTTTTAAAAGGGATTCTGACTATGATGTGTATTTATCTGGTGGGTATCCTGGCCCAGTATTTACAGCAGAGGATCATGGTCACGGTTTCCCAGGACGCTATCTGTAAGCTTCGCAACGACCTGTTTGGAAAGCTTCAGAAGCTTCCGGTGAGATATTATGATACCAATAATCACGGTGATGTGATGAGCCGCTTTACCAACGATGTGGACGCGGTAGGCGAAATGCTGAACAATACCGTAGTGCAGCTCATATCGGGAACGATCAGTATTATCGGTACATTTTCCCTGATGCTGTATACCAATGTGTGGCTGACCCTCATTACTGTGGTTATGATACCCATTATGATAAAAGCAGTGCAGCAGGTAGGCAAAAGGAGCCGGAAATATTATCAGGCCCAGCAGGCGGCAATCGGTACTTTAAATGGTTATATTGAAGAAACAGTCAGCGGACAGAAGGTGGTCAAGGTATTTAACCACGAGGAAGATGCCAGGGAAGAATTTGAGTATCTGAATACCGACCTGAAAGGAAAGCTGATCAAAGCTCAGTTTTTTGGCGGTATTATGGGACCGATCATGAACGGGCTAAGCCAGGTGAGCTATTCGCTTACAGCATGCATCGGCGGTATCCTCTGCGTGCTTCGCGGCTTTGACCTGGGAGGCTTTGCTGTTTTTGTAAACTATTCCCGACAGTTTTCACGCCCTATTAACGAGGTGGCCATGCAGGTAAATACGATTTTTTCCGCACTGGCCGGTGCGGAACGTGTCTTTTCCGTAATGGATGAAGCGCCTGAAGCAGAAGATTCTGAGAATGCGGTGCGCATCATAACGGAGGAGGATCCAGACAGGAGCCTTTATGCGATCCCTAAGGAAAGTCCGGTTGTCAGGGAAGAAGGCTTTATGGATACGGTAGTAAAACAGGATGAAAATTATTATTATAAAGAAGTGAAGGGAGCAGTGACCCTTACAGATGTAACCTTTGGCTATAATCCGGATAAGGTGATCCTTAAAAATATTTCCCTGTACGCAAAACCGGGGCAGAAGATTGCCTTTGTAGGGTCTACAGGTGCCGGGAAAACAACTATTACCAATCTGATCAACAGATTTTATGACATTGATAAGGGCACGATCACCATTGATAATATTCCGATCACAGAACTGGAAAGGGATTCCCTCAGAAGAAATATTGCCATGGTACTCCAGGACACCCATTTGTTTACGGGTACTGTCCGTGAGAATATCCGCTATGGCAGGCTGGATGCAACAGATGAAGAGGTGGAGCAGGCTGCCAGAACTGCCAGCGCCCATTCCTTTATCATGCGTCTTGAGCATGGATATGATACGATGTTGGAGGGAGACGGTGCCAATTTAAGTCAGGGGCAGAGACAGCTTATCAACATTGCCAGAGCAGCCATTTCCAAAGCGCCCATCCTGATTTTGGATGAGGCCACCAGCTCTGTAGATACCAGAACCGAAAAGCATATTGAAAAGGGCATGGACCGCCTGATGGCCACAAGGACCACACTGGTAATTGCACACAGACTCTCCACCGTGCGCAACGCCAATGCGATCATGGTTCTTGAAAACGGGGAAATCATTGAGCGCGGCGATCATGATGACCTGCTGGCACAAAAGGGACGGTACTATGAGCTTTACACCGGGCTGAGTGAACTGGATTAATTGCTGCGTTATAGGAGCAGACTATAGCCAATCAGAAAATTTATATATTGTACAAATGGAAAAAGTAATGCTATACTCACTTCATTGAACAAATAAAGATTGGAAACACTTAAGGAGGAGAAGTATTATGAAAAAGATTTTTGCGTTGCTTTTAACAGGAACATTTCTTGTGGGAGCCCTTGCAGGATGCGGCAGCAAGGAAAATGCAGACGACGGGGTGATCAAGGTGGCAGCCTCTGCTACACCCCATGCAGAGATTCTTGAGCAGGCCAAACCCTTGCTTGAGGCAAAAGGATATGATTTGCAGGTAACGGTATTTGACGACTATGTACAGCCCAATGAAGTGGTGGAAAGCGGTGATTTTGACGCCAACTACTTCCAGCACATTCCCTATCTTGAAAGCTTCAATGCAGAAAAAGGCACGCACCTTGTAAATGCAGGCGGCATCCATTATGAGCCTTTTGGAATTTATCCCGGAACAAAGAGCAGCTTAAGCGATATTGCAGAGGGCGACAGCGTAGCGGTTCCCAATGATACTACCAATGAAGCAAGAGCCCTTTTGTTATTGCAGGATAACGGACTTATCACACTAAAAGATGGCGCAGGACTTGAAGCTACGGTAAATGATATTGAAGAAAATCCTTATAATCTTGAGATCGTTGAGCTGGAAGCGGCACAGGTGCCCAGAGTTGCAGGCGAAGTTGCCTTTGTGGTCCTGAACGGAAACTACGCGCTGGAAGCCGGATACTCCGTAGCAAAGGATGCCCTTGCCTATGAAAGCTCTGATTCAGAAGCCGCGAAAACCTATGTAAATGTTATTGCTGTAAAAGAAGGCAGTGAAGATGCAGAAAAGATCAAAGCGCTGGTGGAAGTGCTGAAATCTGACGATATCAGGAATTATATTACGGAAACCTATGACGGAGCAGTAATCCCTTTTGAATAATGTAAAGAAACCGTTTATAATGATTTTATACAGCCCTGGAATTGAGGTTCCGGGGTTGTTTTTGGAAATGAGGAAAAACATGACGCTGACCCAGTTAAAATATGTGATTGCAATTGCAGATACCCACTCTATGAATGAAGCGGCAAGAACCCTTTTTATCGCTCAGCCCAGTCTGTCCCAGGCCATAAAGGAGCTGGAAGAGGAGATAGGAATTACGCTGTTTAACAGAAGCAACCGGGGAGTTAAGATCACTCCTGAGGGAGAAGAATTTCTGGGGTATGCAAGGCAGGTAGAGCAGCAGTACCGGCTGCTGGAGGACAGATACATAGAGAAGAAAAACAGTAAAAAGCGTTTCAGTGTTTCCATGCAGCATTATACCTTTGCGGTAAAAGCTTTTGTGGAGATGGTGAAGCAGTTTGGCATGGACGAGTATGAGTTTGCAGTCCATGAGACAAAGACCTATGAAGTGATAGAAGATGTTAAGAATTTCAGGAGCGAGATAGGGATTCTTTATCTGAATGATTTTAACAGAGCAGTGCTGACGAAGCTTTTCAGGGAATCCGAACTGGAATTCCATGAAATACTCAAATGCGGTATTTATGCTTATATGTGGAAAGGCCATCCGCTGGCAGCCAGGGAAGAGGTCAGCCTTGAGGAGCTGGATGAGTACCCATGCCTGTCTTTTGAACAGGGGGTGAATAATTCCTTTTATTTTGCGGAGGAGGTATTAAGTACTTATGCCTATAAACAGTTGATCAAGGCCAATGACAGGGCGACGCTGCTGAATCTGATGGTGGGGCTGAACGGATATACCCTGTGTTCCGGCATTATCTGTGAAAGTTTAAACGGCTCTGATTATTGCGCGGTAAAGCTGAAGTCGGAGGAAATCATGACTATCGGGTACCTGAAACGGAAAGGGGCCGCAATCAGTCCGCTGGGCTGCAAATATCTGGAGGAAATTAAGAAATTCAGGGACAGCCAGATTCAGCAGGAAAAATAAAATTTTGAAACGCTTTTAGTAATTTTCTTACCGAAAGCCTGCCAATGTTTTTGCTATAGTAAAAGTAACATTTGCAGGGAGGGCAGACATATGTTAAGCAAAGAGTACAGGAAAATTACTTTGGGAGGTATGGCATTTTCAGTTCTGGCAGCAGGCATACTGACGGGACTTACCGCCTGCGGCAGTAGTGCCGGTGAGGGGGCGGGCCAGCAGATGACGGCAGAATCGGCTGACCGTCCTGACGAGGAGCTGCAGGACGGGGAAGGAGAGCAGAGTCAGGAGGAATATGTAGATAAGCCAGACAGGTCAAAGGAGGGTCTTACCCTGATCTGGAATGATGAGTTTGACGGGAACAGTCTGGATACTTCCAAATGGGATTATCAGTACGGAACAGGCGCCGAATATGGTCTTGAGGGCTGGGGAAACTCGGAGCTTGAATATTATACGGACCGGGCGGAAAATGTGCGGGTGGAGGATGGAAAGCTGATCATTACAGCAATCAAAGAGGATACTCCTTATCAGGGAATGAACTATACCTCAGGGCGTATCCGCACCATGACAAGGGACAATGAAGAGCTTTTTTCCGTTACTTATGGGAGGATAGAAGCCAGAATCAGGATGCCGGAGGGAGAAGGAATCTGGCCGGCCTTCTGGATGCTTCCGGTGGATGAGAGTATTTACGGGGGCTGGGCGGCTTCCGGTGAAATTGATATTATGGAGGCAAGAGGCAGACTGCCCCAAATGGTAGGAGGCACTCTGCATTTTGGAAAAGTATGGCCGGACAATACCTACAAAACGAAGGATTATATTTTCCCGGAAGAAACTGACATTACGGATTTTCATGTGTACAGTCTGGAATGGGAACCCGGCGTTATGCGCTGGTATGTGGATGATGAGTGCTATTTTACTTTGGACAAGTGGTTCAGTCAGGGAAAGGTAAGTGCTACAGAATATACCAGTCCGGCTCCTTATGATGTGCCTTTCTACATTTTGCTGGATCTGGCTGTAGGGGGAACCTATGATCCGGAGGCCAATGTGAGAAACGCGGAATTTCCAGCACAGATGGAAGTGGATTTTGTACGGGTTTATCAAAAAGAAGAAGGATATAAAGCAGCAGAAGAAAAATCAGTTAATGATACCTTGGATACGGAGGGGTTTGCCGCTTACGCAGAAAGCTATACAGATGGGGAGTTTATTGCAGACCGGGAGTTTGCAACAATGAATACGGAGGCTATCAAAAATACTGACACCGGAATCATACCTGAAAATAAGGACTGGCAGTTTGCGGTAGGTAATTTCGGAGGCGCAGCCAGCGCGTCGGTGGAGGAGCTTGCCGAAGGGAGCTTTGCGAGAGTTGATATTACCTCCCCGGGAAATCAGACCTATTCCGTGCAGCTCATTCAGCATCTGCCGGTGATAGAAGGCTACACCTATCAGGTAAGCTTTGACGCAAAAGCTTCCAAAGAACGTTCCTTCGTGGTATCTCCAAGCGGCGACGGGGATAACAGCTGGGTAAAATATGCCACTTATGAAGCCAGGGTAAAGGAAGAAACAGAAAGCTATAGCTTTACCTTTAAGATGAACAGTGTTACCGATCCCACAGCCAGACTGGAATTTAATATAGGAAAGGATACCGGAAGCGTATGGATCGGCAATGTCAGCGTTACCCTTGTAAATACACAGGGCGGCGTTGATGATGATATGATAAAGACTCCCCTTAGAGGCGGGCATCTGGTTTATAACGGAACCTTTGACCAGGGCAATGGCCGTCTTGCCTTCTGGCATACACAGGATCTGGAGGCAGTAGTGCCCGATTTTGTAATTGACAGTGAGGGGAAGGCAGACTATAGCAGAAGGGCGGAACTTACAGCGAAGGGAGAAGAGCCCAGGCTTTACCAGACGGGGATCCAGCTCCAGACACAAACAGAG
>USJG01000102.1 GCA_900554925.1 uncultured Lachnospiraceae bacterium | reverse complement strand
GTACAATCTATCTTGAGGAATATATGTCTAAGGCTCGGTTTGTAGGAGAAATTATTGGTCAGTTAAGCATAGCGCTTACTAAAGTAGATGTTGTTACGAATCAGGCTGACATATTAAAAAGTGCTGAGGAATGGGCTATGCCTGCTATGCAGCTGCAGCAATATTATCTGAAAGCTTCGAGGATTACAACACAGATAAATTGAGACAATGGATTATGATTTATAAGGATATTTTATATGGCTATGATGAAGTTGTAAAGCTTACGGATAATGAATGGAAAGCAATTCCCTATGTCATTATAACAAATCAATTTATTTCCACTGCCTGGTTTGCAGAACAGGAAAAATATAGTGAACTTTATGAAACAAACAGGAAAATAACTGAGTGGATGCTACAGAATTTTGAAGATATGATTTTTGTACATATTGATCCGGAACAGGTTTTTGAATTATAAAAAGGAACGTACATATGGTTTACAGAGAGTTTCAGGACATGAAGCTGTCGGGGCCTGGTATGGGAAGCTTTATATTTTATAAAAAAAGATTGACATATAGTGTAAGTTGAATTAATATAAACATATGAACAGTTGTTCAAATGTTTGAATTTAAGCGCAAAGGAGGTTACTATGGCTGTCAATGATGTAGAATGTTGTGAGACATTCCAGACCCATCAGGAACTTTTAAAGCTTGTAAATGATCAGATGCCTGATGAAGATAAATTATACGATCTGGCAGAGCTTTTTAAAGTGTTTGGAGATTCCACCAGGATCAGAATACTTTATGTTCTTTTTGGAGCAGAAGTGTGTGTATGCGATCTGGCAGAAGCCCTGAATATGACCCAGTCAGCAATTTCCCATCAGCTGAAAATTTTAAAGCAATCCAAGCTGGTAAAGGGCAGGCGGGAAGGTAAGTCCGTCTTTTATTCTCTGGCAGATGATCATGTAAGGACTATCATAGCACAGGGAAGAGAGCATATTGAGGAATAAGGCAGTTATGCAGTTTGGTTTAAGTGGAAAGAAAAGAAAGGAAAGAAAATTATGAAAAAGAAATTTAAACTGGAAGATTTGGACTGTGCAAATTGTGCGGCAAAAATGGAGGAGGCAATTAAGAAAATCAAGGGTGTTAATGATGCAAGTGTAAGTTTTTTGTCTCAGAAGATGACGATTGACGCGCAGGATGACAGATTTGAAGAGATTATGAAGGAAGTTGTAAGTGTTTGTGCCAGGGTTGAGCCTGATTGTAAGATTTTGATGTAGTACAGAAAGAGCAGGTGACCAACATGACAAAAAAACAGAAAAAAATGCTTGCCCGTATTATCATTGCCTTTATTCTTTTTGCAGGATTAATGATCTGCGAGCATGCAGGATTACTTGAAAAAATAGAACATACGTGGTTTCTGTTTGTTATTTATCTGATTCCCTATCTGGTGATAGGATATGACATTATTTATAAAGCTGCCAGAAATATTAGCCATGGGCAGGTGTTTGATGAGAATTTTCTGATGATGATCGCAACCTTTGGAGCCTTTGGTGTAAAGGAATATTCAGAAGCAGTTGCAGTTATGCTTTTTTATCAGATCGGTGAGCTGTTCCAGAGCTACGCTGTTGGAAAGTCCCGCCAGTCGATTTCTGATATGATGGATATTTGTCCGGAATATGCCAATATCGAGGTGAATGGAACTTTGGAGCAGGTAGATCCGGATGAGGTAGAAATTGGCAGCATCATTATCATCAAGCCGGGAGAGAGGATCCCCCTGGACGGAGTGGTAATGGAGGGAGAATCCCTGATCGATACAGCGGCGCTTACAGGGGAATCGGTTCCGAGAAAGGCGTCCGTGGGAGATGAAATTATCAGCGGCTGTGTCAATGGCAGCAGTACCCTGAAAGTAAAAACTACCAGAGAATTTGATGATTCTACGGTGGCCAGGATATTGGAGCTGGTGGAAAATGCCAGCAGTAAAAAGGCTAAGGTAGAAAATTTTATCACAAGATTTGCCAAATATTATACACCGATAGTAACCATCGGCGCTGTGATGCTGGCAATATTGCCCCCTCTTATCTTAGGAGGCGGATGGGGAGAATGGATTCAGAGAGCCTGTATCTTTCTGGTGATCTCATGCCCCTGCGCACTGGTGATTTCAGTGCCCTTAGGATTTTTTGGCGGAATTGGGGCAGCCTCTAAGATTGGAGTACTGGTAAAGGGAAGCAATTATCTGGAAGCAGTGGCAGAAATGACCACTATTGTCTTTGATAAGACAGGTACCTTAACCAAAGGAGAGTTTAAAGTTCAGGAGATTTTGCCTGTAGGGTGCTCAGAAGAAGAGCTTTTGGAGATGGCTGCCTTAGGGGAAGGATACTCCACACATCCCATTGCCGCCTCCATCAGAGAAGCCTATGGCAGAGAGGCAGATTTAAACCGGGTAGGTCAGGCGAAAGAAATTGCTGGCCAGGGTATTTGCGTTCAGGTTGACGGAAAGGAAGTGCTGATAGGCAACGAAAAGCTGATGATGGCTAAGTCCATTGATTATATGGCCTGTGAAAAGGCGGGAACGATTGTTTACGTATCCTGCGGCGGAAAATATACAGGAGCAATTGTGATTTCAGATACCGTAAAGGATGGCGCAGCGGAAGCAATAAGGAGCATGAAGCAGGTAGGAGTAAAGAAATGCGTTATGCTTACCGGTGACAGACAAAAGGCTGCCCAGGCGGTTGCAAGGGAGCTTGGAATTGATGAAGTTTACGCACAGCTTCTTCCCGGAGATAAGGTAGCTAAAGTAGAAGAACTTTTAGAAAATCAAAGTGGAAAAGAAAAACTGGCTTTTGCCGGAGACGGCATCAACGATGCCCCGGTGCTTACCAGAGCAGATATAGGGATTGCAATGGGAAGTCTGGGATCGGATGCGGCAATCGAGGCGGCAGACGTGGTTTTAATGGATGATGATGTGAGAAAGATTGCGGCAACAGTAAAAATATCCAGAAAAACACTTAAGATCGTAAAGCAGAATATTGTCTTTGCACTTTCCATAAAGGCACTGGTATTAGTTCTTGGAGCTTTCGGGATGGCAAATATGTGGGAAGCTGTATTTGCGGACGTGGGTGTTTCCGTTATTGCAATTTTAAATTCCATGCGTGCCCTTAAAACAAATGATTAAGCGGAACAGACCCAGAATGGAAAGTTCTTGCGAATCGTTTCTGCTCTGTGATACAATGATTTATGATCTGAGTACGAACAAAAGAGAAGCCGGTGAAATCTGTTGAAAAAGAGAATACTATTTTTTACAACATTATTAAGCATATGTACTTTACTTTTATGGTTTCCCTTCTCTATTTATGCCTATGGTAAAGAAAATACAAAAGCGTTGCAGGCAGCTTATGACAGCTACCGGCAGCGCTTTTTGCAAATTGAAAACCAGGGGGAAATTGAGACCTCAGGTTTCCGGATAATAGAAGATCAGGTGTTTCCCATTGAGACGGAAAACTTTGGACAGGTTTTTATGATACCTGCCATCGAAAAGAATTATCAGCGGCTTTCGCTGTTCTTTGCAAAGGAAGATGGTACCATCGTTTATAAAACAGACCAGCTTGAATCCAATAATCGTAATGCAGGGAAATTAAAACAGCCTGTAAGAGAGTTGGCAGCAGTTTCTTTTCAGGAACTAAATGGGGACGGGCTTATGGATATTGTTCTGATCACCATCTGCGTCAATGACACCGGTTCTTATAAGGGAACACCCTACAAGGTGGGAGAGGTATTGTTTCAGGGCCCGGAAGGATTTTACCGGGATTATCGGATTTCAGACAAGATCAACCGGTTTGGCATGAATAAAAGTGTAGAATGTATTTCCGCTTTTGTGAAAGACGGCTGTTCTACAGAGTTTTTATATACAGCATCTACCAGGCAGGAGCTTTTGGAGCATGGATTTAAGATTGCCACGGAACAGTGCTATTACAGGCAGTTTGAAAAGCTGGGCAGGCTGGAGGTAGTGCCGGGTACCTATACTATGGCAAATTTCTCTACCTTTATGATTTATCTGATAAACGAACAGGGGTATATCGTCTGGAGCTTTCAGCCTATGGGGGATTATGATAACCTTTATGCGTTAAAAGGAATTGCCTGTAAGGATATTGATGGAGACGGTATGAAAGACCTGCTGGTACTTGCCCGCTACAGCTATGGGGGCAGCGAAAATGAACTGATTACGGAAAGCAGGTACTCTGTTTATTATCAGCGGACAGACGGATTTTATGAAGATACGGAAATCAGTAAACAGTATCCATGCAGTGACGAGGATACGGTAGCGGGGCTTGTGGAAAAAGCAAGAGCTTATTGGGGGTGGAAGGAAGAATGATAAAAATATTGATCGTAGATGATGAAAAGCCGATTTGTGATCTGATCGACTTAAATTTATCCGCGTCCGGCTATCGCTGCAAGGCGGTGCAGAACGGTCTGGATGCAATAGATTTGATTGAAAAAGAGGTATTTGACCTTGTGCTTCTGGATGTTATGCTGCCGGGAGCAGACGGTTATGATGTGATGGATTATTTAAGACCCTTAAAAATACCGGTAATATTTATTACAGCCAGGCATGAAGTAAAAGACCGTGTAAAAGGGCTTAAACTGGGAGCGGACGATTATCTGGTAAAGCCCTTTGATGTGGTGGAACTGGTAGCCAGAGTGGAGGCAGTGCTCCGGCGTTACAATAAAACAGAAAAAAAGCTCAGCGCAGGAGATGTGGTAGTAGATGTGGAAGAGCGCAGAGTGTTAAAGGATGGCAGGCAGATAGTCCTTACCAATAAGGAATTTGGCTTGTTAGTACTTTTTATGCAGAATAAAAATGTTGCTTTATTCAGGGAAAGCCTGTACGAAAAGGTTTGGGGGGATGAGTATATCAGCGATAGCAGAACCCTGGATCTTCATGTACAGCGTCTTCGCAGGAAATTGGGATGGGAACAGAATCTGGTAGCAGTGTACAAGGTTGGCTATCGCTTAGAGGTGCCGCAATGAAATTTTCTTTCAAATTGCTGCTGTGGACCATGATTGTTATGGCAATCGCCCTTGGTTTCAGCGGATTTTATTTTGTGAATTATGTATTTGAAACTTCTCTGGAAAGGGAAGCAGGGCAGGCTCTTGATGAAAGCAGTATCCTAAGGTTTGCCTTTGAGACGGCTGCCTTAAACGTGCCGGCCAAATATGATATTCTTCAGGATTCCTCTGTGGAGCAGATTGCTTTCAATCTGGAAACCAGCGGGCAGAATACCCCTCGTATGCTCCGCATATCTGATGAGGAAAAGAATACCTTATATGCCAGCGATGGGTTTGAGGCGGATGACGGACTGCTTCTTGAAACCAATGAGGCCACGAAAACCTATCGCACCATACAGATGAACGGACATTATTATATTCAGACAGGAAGTACGGTAAATGCACTGGACAGAGTACTGTATCTGGAAACTTTAAGAGACGTATCAGAGGTTTTCAGTGAGCGTGAACTGGGATTTCGGGTATACAGGCGTGTAATGGTGATCATGCTGCTTTTTGGAACAGCGATCATGCATCTGATTGCCTCCTGGCTGACCAAGCCCATAAAGCTTCTTACCCGTGCTACCCAGCGGATGGCTGCCGGAGATTATGATTATCGTGCAAAGCAGGTAAGCAATGATGAATTGGGGCAGCTGACTCTTGATTTTAACAGGATGGCGGAGGCCCTTGAGGAAAATATCGGCAAGCTGGAAGCAGAAATCCAGGCAAGAGAGGATTTTGTGGGAGCCTTTGCCCATGAACTTAAAACACCTCTTACTTCTATTATCGGTTATGCGGATCTGTTAAGATCAAGAAAGCTGGATGAAGAGAAAAGCTTTTTATCCGCCAACTATATTTATACGGAAGGGAAACGCTTGGAAGCAATGTCTATCCGGCTTCTGGATATTATGGTAACAAGACATGGAAAGGCAGAATTTCAGGAGGTTCAGGCGGAAAATCTGTTTGCCTATCTGCGGGATATGTTCCGCAATAACGAGAGCATGGAATTTGTTTATTCTTACGACGAAGCGACTGTGCGGGCAGAGAGTGATCTTATAATCACAGTTCTTATAAATCTTCTGGATAATGCCTGTAAGGCGTCGGAACCGGGAAGCATAATTGAAGTGACCGGTAAGAAGGAAGCGGAGGGTTATCGTTTTACGGTGAAAGACCACGGAATTGGAATTGCCGAGAAGGAGCTTCAAAAGATCACCCAGGCCTTTTATATGGTAGATAAATCCAGATCCAGAAGCCACAACGGTGCCGGTCTGGGACTGGCACTTTGTACGGAAATCCTGGCTCTTCATAATAGTACGCTGGAAATTACAAGTACTTTGGGAGAAGGAACCAGCATCAGTTTTCTACTGCCTGACTTAGGAAAGGAGGGCTATCCGCATGAAGAAATCAACGATTAATTCAGCGCTGCTTTTGCTGGCAGTTCTGGTTATGGCGTTGTCTATCTGGGGCCCCGAAGCCCTTGCCAAATACAAGGACAGAGCAATGCTTGACCGAATAAATACCAGGGAAGTGGAAGCGGAAGGGGAAGGTTACAGATATAAACTGGCAAGTGCAGAAAAGCTCTATATTTTGTCTCAATGCTTAAACAGCCAGACTCTTCCGGAAAGCGAGCAGAATGCGCTAACCAGAATTGAAGATGAAAATACGGAATATCAGGAGCTGGAGGGAACCTATGCCTTTGTAATAAATCACAAAGGGCCTACGGGAAAGGAGATAACCAATGAGGAAATCTTTACTACCTGCAATGAGATGCTTGCGGATTTAAAACAGTTGGGAATTTTGCCGGATACGGTAAGAGATGTGAATGGTGCTGATTATGATGCGGTTCTCTATTCAGCTATAGACGTATTAGAGCCAAGAAACAACGTTGCTGTATGGAAGGTAAGCCTTTCTACCAATAAGCAGAATGCGGACAAGTCCAACAGGCTTTTGGATGCTTATCTGGATGCGGATGACGGGAAGGTTTATGAGTTTTATGTCAGAACACAGCTTAAATGGGAGGAGATCGATCCTGACAGGATCGCGGAAACCTGGGGGAGTTATATGGGCCTTGCAACTCCTGCACAATACGAGACGGACAATCCGCTTTTAGAGTCTACCCCCTACTACAAAAAGTATGTTTTTTCCGGTACGGGAGGGGAGCGGACAATAGTAACGATTGGATTTTATGAGGGAATCAATGAATTATTCCTGAAAATTTCCAGGTGATGCAACTTTGATGCAAAAATGATGGTGATATGATGCAACTTTGATGATAAAATGATGCACCCTGCGCGTAAGATGATAGTAAGCAGATTACACGTAAGGAGCATCATTTTATGTATAGAGGAAAAAGGCAGTATGGCAAAGGCACAAAAGCAAAAAGAAGACAGGCAGGGAGAATATGTTTTTGTATGCTCCTGTTTGGGAGTATTACGGGGATATTTACTTTTATGGCATTAATAGTTCTGGCTGCGCCGGCAAGCAGGGCAAGAGCAGACAATAAGCCGGCAAGTGCTGAGATAGACCAGGAAGCAGGAACTGAGATAGGCCAGGAAGCAGGAGCTGAAATAAGTCAGGAAGCAGGAGATGAAATGGCGGCCAGCGTATCTGGCAATGAGATTTTGGATGAGGAAAAAGTGAATGAGGAAAAAGCAGTTGCAGAAGAGACTTACATACCCCCTGTGGAAGCTGATGCCGTCATGTATCTTACCTTTGACGACGGGCCATCAGCGGAATGTACAGAAATGGTCTTAAATACACTAAAGGAAAAGAATATAAAGGCCACATTTTTTCTGATTGGAGAGTATGTGGAAAAGTATCCGGAGGTTGCAAAAAGGATTGCGGCAGAAGGACATACCATAGGAATCCATTGCTACCGGCATGATTATGGGGTAATTTATGAGAGCACAGAAAGCTATCTGGCAGATTTCCAGAAAGCCTGTGACGTAATTTATGAGGTTACAGGAGTGGAGACAAAACTGTTTCGTTTTCCGGGCGGAAGTGTCAATGCCTATAATGAAGAGGTAAGGGAAGATATTATCAAAGAGATGACGGGCAGAGGATTTATCTATTTTGACTGGAATGCAAGCCTTGAGGATGCAGCAGGAAAATATGAACCCTGGCAGCTTATTGAAAATGCCAGGAATACCACGCTGCAGACTCTTATACACATCTGACGCTACCGACGAATAGAGAGGTGTATATCTCGGGGGTCGCCGTATCATTAAAAAAAAA
>USJG01000101.1 GCA_900554925.1 uncultured Lachnospiraceae bacterium | reverse complement strand
CAAAAAATGTAAAGCATAATACCAAAATTAAAAATAAAGAAAATAGAAATAATACAGAGAATGAAATAAATGAAAATGATGATGATTACTGGTTAGACGAATAAATTGCCAGTATAGAATGAAACCTTCTGGAAATAATAAAAACGTCGGATGTGACAATATTTTCAGGAGGTATTATTATGGCAAATTTATCAGAACTTGATTTACAGAATCTGCGTCACTTAATTGGTGGTTATGATGTATCACACTGCAAAATGAAAGAATATGCATCCTGTGCAACAGATACACAGATTAAGCAGTTCTTTGAAAAAGGCGCTAAAACGGCAATGGACAACAAAAATCAGTTAATGAAATTTTTGCAGTAGGAGGTAGGGAAGATGCAGATCAATGAAAAGACAATGGTAGCAGACACGCTGACAGGTATCAATGGGGAACTGGTGCGTTTTGGCGAGATGATTGCCCAGACAGAGAACAAGGAACTTAAACAGACATTAAAGCAGTTCAGAAATGCCTGTGAGCAGTCTCAGGAGGAATTGTATCAGCTGGCGAGAGAAAAGTCTTATTATGTGCCCGCATCTAAGGCTACGCAGGAAGAAATAGACCATGTGAAGAGCCTGTTTACCAGTGGTACACTTTAAGGAACAGGAAGGCGGTTATGCCTTCCTATTCTTTTACCTGTTTAATATTTGATATGTCTGAGTCGATCATCATGGAATAGTTGGTATAATATACTACAAATCCGGGCTTGCTGCCATTGGGTTTTTTAACATTCTTTTTTTCCAGATAATCAACTTCAATTTTCTCCTGGTCTCGTCCTTTTGAATAATGGGCAGCCAGCCTTGCGGCCTCTTCAAAGGTAGAGTCAGGAAGTTCTTTTCCATTTGTTTTTACGATTACATGGGAGCCGGGGATCCCTTTAGCGTGGAACCACCAATCGTTGCCGGCAGCAAATTTAAAGGTAAGTTCATCATTCTGGTAATTATTTTTCCCTACATATATATGAAAACCATCACTGCTTAAATAGTGAAAGGGCTTACTGGTAATTTTTGCTTTTTTGGAACCTCCCTTTCGGCGTATGTAACCGCTTTCAATGAGTTCTTCCCTGATCTGGGTAAGATCCTCCTCCAAAAGGGCAATATCCAGAGCTGTCTGGATAGATTCCAGGTGGTCAATTTCTTCCTTTACCTCAAGGGTCAGAGCAGAAAGGGCTTCGCAGGTGCGCTTTAACTTGCCATACCTGTCAAAATATTTTCTGGCGTTATCGGAAGGGGTAAGAAGCGGGTCAAGAGGAATGGTTATCATTTCATTGGTATAATAATTCAGCGCTTCCATAGACCGGGCGCCGGGAACTACGTTATAGCCATAAGTATTTAGAAGTTCCCCGTATATCCTGTACTTATCCTTTTTTTCGGTATCCCTCATCTGCCGCATCTGCAAGTCATATTTCTTGATGTTGCGTTCAAGGGCAGTCTGCACGATCCTGCGCAGGTCCGCAGACTTTTGGCGGATACGGGATATTTGATTTTTTTCTGCATAATAATGCTCAAGGAGAGCAGAGATGGATGTAAATTCCTTACACATTTCTCCCTGGAAGGAGGAAAGGGGCAGGGAAGCAAATTCTGCGGGAATGCCATTTTCATATACAATGGCAGGGGCAAACTGGCCACTGCGCACCTGTTCCATGATCTCATCAAAGGAATGGTACAGCTTTGAAAGCAGTGCTTCGCCTTCAGGACTTTCTGTAAAAACCGCGGTGGAAATATCGCCGTCTATCTGGGCCCTTACACAGATTTCATGGGAAATTGCGGGGGATAAACCGGTGTAGGAGGAATAGAGAGCTTTGTAAACTGCCATTGCTTTGCTGCTTATGCGCTGTTTAAAGTCAGCAAAAGAAGCAGAGAGCGGATCAGCTTTTTCACAGGTCTGGGGGACAAAGTAATCTCTTCCGGGAAGTACTTCCCTGACCGAGCTTACCATGCCGGAAATATGCTTGATGCTGTCTATGATCATATTTTGATCGTTTACAAAGATAATATTGCTGTGCTTGCCCATGATTTCAACAACTAATGTCTTTTCACAAAGATCTCCCATTTCATCCAGATGTTCTATATGAATGTTAAGTATGCGCTCAAGCCCGGGCTGGGTAATTTTCGTAATCCGTCCATTCTGCAAATGCTTTCTAAGCAGCATACAAAAACCGGGGGCAGTCATGGGACTGGGTTTGTTGTTTTCTGTAAGATAAATAAGGGGAAGAGAGGCGGACGCCGAAATCAGAAGCCTCTGCTGTCCGCCGTCAGTTGTTTTTATGGTAAGCAGCAGTTCGTCGTTTTCGGGCTGGGCAATTTTGTAAATGCGTCCTCCTGTCAGTTTATGATTTAATTCCTGTGCAATATTTGCTATGGTAATGCCATCAAAAGCCATGAGATACTCCTTTATTTTTGGATATTTTTCATATAATACAATAGATTTTACACGATAGGGGGATTCTTTTCAATTGTTCCATGAGATTTCTGTTTAAGAGGAATCTGGCAGAAGGAATCAATCAGGCCATCATGCTTGACTTTCACTGTGTGATTATCTTATAATAAGTAAGAATACGCGCAGCGGGAAGATGGGTTTGACCACAATGAATACAAAAAGAAAAGAAGGTACAATATGATCAAAAGCATGACGGGGTTTGGCAGATGCGAAGTCCAGGAGTCCGAACGCAAAATCACAGTAGAAATGAAATCCGTAAATCACAGGTATCTGGATGTGAATATCAAGATGCCGAAAAAGCTGAACTTCTTTGAGGCCGCCATCAGAAGCGAACTGAAGAATTATATTCAGAGAGGCAAAATTGATATTTTCATTACTTATGAGGATTTTACGGAATCCAACGTATGTGTGAAATATAATAAGGAACTGGCAGCAGAGTATATGAAATATCTGAATCAGATGGCGGAGGATTTTTCACTGGATAATGATGTGAGAATTTCCTGTCTATCCAGGTATCCTGAAATCCTTACCATGGAAGAACAGACCGTTGATGAAGAAAAACTGTGGCAGCTTCTTGATAAAGCGATCAAAGGTGCGGCGGAAGGCTTTGTGGAAACCAGGATCAGGGAGGGGGAGCATCTGCGCGACGATCTGATCGAAAAGCTGGAGGGGATGCTTTCCCATGTTGAGTTTATTACAGAACGTTCTCCCCAGATTATCGCGGAATATAAGCAAAAGCTGGAGGATAAGGTAAAGGAGCTTCTTGCTGACCCCAAGATAGATGAAAACAGGCTGCTGATGGAGGTTACCATATTTGCAGACAGAGTCTGTGTGGATGAAGAGCTGGTTCGATTAAAGAGCCATATTGAAACCACAAAGGACACCCTTCTAAAGGGGGGAAGCATTGGACGAAAGCTGGACTTTATTGCCCAGGAAATGAACAGAGAGGCAAATACTATTTTGTCCAAGTCAAATGATCTTGAGATTTCCAATCGCGCCATTGAGTTAAAAACAGAAATCGAGAAGGTAAGAGAGCAGATTCAGAATATCGAATAGAAGCAGGGGAAGATCCATGAATAAGCTGATTCATATAGGGTTTGGCAACATTGTAAATTCCGGCAAGATTATTGCCATAGTCAGTCCGGATTCGGCACCGGTCAAACGTCTGGTACAGAAGGCAAAGGAAACCGGAACTGCTATTGATGCTACACAGGGGAGAAAAACAAAAGCCGTGCTTGTAATGGAGAACAGCCAGCTGGTGCTTTCCGCACTTTTGCCGGAAACCATTGCACAGAGAGCGCAGGCAGAAAGCAGAGATGAAGATGAAGCATAAGGGAATATTGATTGTAGTTTCAGGCTTTTCCGGTGCAGGAAAAGGGACGCTGATGAAGCAGCTGGTGCATACTTATGATAATTATGCACTGTCAGTCTCCATGACCACCAGAAATCCCAGGCCCGGAGAGGAAGAAGGAAAAGAGTATTTTTTTGTAAGCAGGGAAGCCTTCGAAGAAAAGATCAGTCAGGAGGGACTGATCGAGTATGCCAGCTACTGTGATAATTATTATGGAACACCCAGAGATTACGTGGAGAAGCAGCTTGAAAAAGGCAAGGATGTGATCCTGGAAATTGAAATCCAGGGTGCACTGAAGGTAAAAGAAAAGTTTCCTACAGCACTTTTAATGTTTGTAATGCCTCCTGATGTGGCGGAGCTTAAAAAGCGTCTTGAGAGCAGAGGAACGGAGAGCGTGGCGGTTATTGAAAAGCGGCTGAAACGTGCCGCGGAGGAAGCGGAAGGCATTGAGCAGTATGATTTTATCGTGATCAACGATAAACTTGAGGAATGTGTGATGCAGATGCACTCCATTATACAGGCAGCGCATTTTACTCCCAATAGAAATGAGGAGCTGATTGATAATATAAGAAAGGAACTGGAAGAATTAATTTAATGCTTCCGAAGGAAAGGAGAAAAAATGTTACATCCATCTTATTCAGATTTAATGAAAGTAGTAAACAGTGAGGTTGAACCCGGAGAAGCGCCTGTTGTTAACAGCAGATATTCTATCGTTATGGCAACCTCCAAGAGAGCAAGACAGATTATCGCAGGAGAAGAACCGCTGGTAAGTGCCAAAGGAGCAAAGCCTCTTTCCATTGCTGTGGAGGAATTGAATCAGGGAAAGATCAAGATTCTTTCCGATGATGAGGAATAAATAAGACCTTTAAAAGGAATCTGATTGTAAAGAATAACGCTGTCACGCAGAGCGTGGCAGCGTTTCTTGAGGTATAGAAGCATGAATATACTGTTTATTTCACTGGGATGTGATAAAAATCTGGTGGATTCAGAGGTAATGCTGGGGATGCTGGCAGAAAAGGGATACTGCTTTACTGACGATGAAGCTTTGGCAGACGCGGTGGTGGTAAATACCTGTTGCTTTATTAATGATGCCAAGGAAGAGAGCATTAATACCATTCTTGAAATGGCAGAGCTTAAGAAAAATGGCAAAGTCAGGGCACTGATCGTAACCGGATGTCTGGCACAGCGATACAAAGATGAAATACAGGAAGAAATTCCTGAGGTAGATGCCATTATTGGGACTACAGCTATCATGAGCATTGTACAGACTCTGGAAGAAGTTCTGGAAGGAACACCGGAAAATCACATGGAAGCTTTGGATAAAGCACCAGTAGGAGGGAAAAAGCGTGTAGTTACCACTGGAGGCCACTATGCTTATCTGAAAATAGCCGAGGGCTGCAATAAGCATTGTACTTATTGTATTATTCCAAAGGTAAGAGGAAATTACCGGAGCATTCCCATGGAGGATCTGCTTAAGGAAGCAAAAGAACTGGCAAAGGGTGGCGTCAGGGAGCTGATACTTGTGGCGCAGGAAACTACGCTTTACGGAACGGATCTGTATGGAGAAAAGGCTCTTCCAAAGCTGCTTGAAGAGCTTTGTAAGATAGAGGAGCTTAAATGGATCCGCATTTTATACTGTTATCCGGAGGAGATTACCGAAGAATTGATCCAGGTAATCAGGAAAGAAGATAAAATCTGTAATTATCTGGACATTCCGGTACAAAGCGGCTGTGACCACATTTTAAAGCGCATGGGCAGAAAAACCAATACAGCCCAGATAAAATCCATGATTAAAAGACTGCGGCAGGAGATACCGGATATTTGCATCCGCACTACGCTGATTGCCGGTTTTCCGGGGGAAACGCAGGACAATCATGAAGAGACCATGGCATTTGTGGATGAAATGGAATTTGACAGATTGGGCGTGTTTACTTATTCGGCGGAAGAAGATACACCTGCGGCAGAAATGGCAGATCAGGTGGAGGAAGAAATCAAGGAAAAACGCCGCGAGGAAATCATGGAGCTGCAGCAGGAAATTGCATTTGAGGCGGCAGGGCAGATGACAGGCAGAAGGTTAGAGGTAATGATCGAGGGCAAGATAGCGGATGAGGACGCCTATGTGGCGCGTACCTACAAGGATGCCCCCGGTGTAGATGGTTATTTGTTCGTGAATACTGACAGACAGCTTTTAAGCGGTGATTTTATAGAGGTAGTCGTAACCGGTTCCAATGAGTATGACTTATTAGGGGAAATAGCTGCCGATCAGGCAGGAATGGAGGAATAAAATGAATTTACCAAATAAACTTACTATATTTCGAGTGATATTAATTCCATTTTTTATCGTTTTTCTGCTGGTGCCAATCACATCTTACGATAAGTGGATCGCACTTGCCATATTTATCATTGCCAGTCTGACAGATTTATTAGATGGGAAGATTGCCCGTAAGTACAATCTGGTCACTAATTTTGGCAAATTTATGGACCCTCTTGCGGATAAGCTGCTGGTCTGTTCAGCCCTGATCTGCCTGATAGAATTGAATAAAATACCGTCATGGATGGTTATAATCATAATTGCCAGAGAATTTATTATCAGTGGATTTCGTCTGGTTGCCGCCGATAATGGGGTAGTGATCGCAGCCAGCTATTGGGGAAAGTTTAAGACCACTTTCCAGATGGTTGCGGTGTGTCTGCTGATTGCAGATATTGAAGTGCTTCGTCTGGTTACACAGATCGTGCTGTGGATCGCGGTTATCTTAACAGTGGTGTCGCTGGTGGATTATCTGATTAAAAATAAAGATGTAATGAAAGAAAACAAATAATATGACGCAGAATAGTTCCATAGAAGAAAAAGTGGTTTTTAAATTAAAGGAAAAGGGCTTTCATGTGGCCTGTGCGGAATCCTGCACCGGCGGAATGATCGCCTCTGCGCTGGTAAATGTTGCAGGCGTGTCGGAAGTGCTTAATGAAAGCTACGTAACCTATGCAAATTCCTCCAAGCATAAACTGCTTGGTGTGGAAGAGGAGGTTTTGCGCACTTATGGCGCGGTCAGCAGGCAGGTGGCAGAGCAGATGGTAAGGGGAGCAGCCAGGGCATCAGGAGCAGAAGCGGCGGTTGCAGTTACCGGGATTGCCGGACCAGATGGAGGCACACCTGAAAAACCGGTAGGACTTGTATATATTGGATGCAGCGTGAAGGGAAAACTTCTGGTGACGGAAAATCATTTTAAGGGAAGCCGACTGGAAATAAGAAAGCAGACTGCCAGGGCGGCGCTGGAGCTTCTTTATAGCTGTCTTTGAACAATGGGGCGGCAGTGGAAAGCAGATAAAAGGAGAAATGCCATGAAAGGAAAATGGAGTGCCGGAAAAATCGCAGCAATAATCTGCGGCAGCGCCGCAGCAGCAATCGTATTGCTTGTATCTCTTTTTATAGGAGTGTTTCAGTTGGCTGGGAGGATCCGGGCAGCTAGTGATATATACGAAAGCTATCAGCAGGCCAATGATCATGCCCATGAGGATTACGATTACAATGAAAATGATTATGGTTATGATTATGATTATGGCTATGATTATGATGACTCCGAATATTATGAATTTCATGATGAAATTGGGGAAAATTTATCATACTGGGCAGAATTTGAAACCCGCGATAAAGTTTTAGGAGAAAATGAAAACATTTTGCTCAATATAGTTTATCCGGTATTCTATAGCGAAGAAAATGATTTGACAGGCGTTAATAGTGCGGCGCAGAAAGAACTGGCGGAAATAGAAAACTATTTGTACTCGGTATCAGAATGGCTATCGGAGAGCGATGAATTTACTTTTGAGGCCAAAGGCTATGTGACGTATATGGATGAGGAGATCCTCAGTATTGCGTATGTGGAATATGGTTATCTTAACGGTGAATTTTATGAAAGCTATGTTATTTCTTCCAATATAGATATGAATAGCAAAATGGCGCTTACCAATTCCCAGCTTCTTAATATTGACGATGAGTTCTCCATTGATTTCAGAAAAAGATGTGAAGAGCAGAACGGTGAAATAGAGTCTCTTTACTATTACTCTGACCAGGATATTACCGAGATGCTTACCTCGGAGGATAGTCTGATTATTTTTTACACGCCCCTTGGCATGGAAGTGGGATTTAACTACTATTATGGCTGGGTAACTGTAACTTATCCGGATTACCAGAAGTATCAGAGGAAATTTTAGAAAGCCCGGGCAATTTTTACCTGGGCTTTTAGTCTTTTAAAAGTTCTTTTTCTTGCCAAAGAAAAAAGGATATGTTACATTAGTAGAGTAAATCTGCGCTGTAGTTCTGATACAGCGAAATATCTGCTTTGCATATCCGGCATTTTCAGCCAAACATCCAAAGCAAAACAGGAAAAGGGAGGAGGAAGATGCCTTTGAGGGAGTTTTATGGGACATATAAGGCTGTATAATAG
>USJG01000100.1 GCA_900554925.1 uncultured Lachnospiraceae bacterium | reverse complement strand
GCAGCTATGCGTCAGCGGCCAGCTATGCAGGGACGGGAAGCAAAGGACAGCAGATTGCCAATTATGCCTGCCAGTTTATTGGAAACCCTTATGTGCCCGGAGGTACCAGCCTGACAGAGGGCGCAGACTGTTCCGGATTTGTGTGGAGGGTGTATAAGGACTTTGGCTATAACGTGCCAAGAACCTCCTACTCTCTAAGAAGTGCCGGAACCGGAGTTTCTTATGCCGAAGCCCAGCCGGGAGATGTTATGTGCTATGCAGGCCATGTAGGCATTTATATCGGAAACGGACAGATCGTTCATGCCAGCACGCAGAAAACCGGTATTAAGATCACAGCAGCTACCTATAAGGAAATTTTGTCGGTAAGAAGAATAGTGTAAATCTGGTAATTGTTGTGACTTGTTCAATAAACGGGCATGATTTATAATAATTTGCAGAATAATTTTAACGCAGCAGAAATGAGGGAAAGTATGTCAGATTTTGATGAAAGAGATAAAGACGAGAAGAAAGAAGAACTGGAAAATATAGAGACTGCACCGGAAAAAGAAGAATCTGAAAAGAGCGGTAATGATGAGAAGAAGGACAGCGAATATGAGGACGTCTGCTTTATCTGCCGCAGGCCGGAGAGCAAGGCAGGAAAAATGTTTAAGCTGCCAAACAATATTTCCGTATGCAACGACTGTATGCATAAGACGATGGATACGGTAAGCCAGTTTGATTATCAGGGAATGTTAAGTGACCCGTCGTTTGTGAATGATCTTAATAAGAATTTAAAGGGCAAGGGGTATCCTAATATTCGCTTTGTAAATATTGCGGATCTTCAGGGAGAGGGAGGAATCCCCAACAAGCAGAAGCTTAAGAAGAAAAAGCCCAAGAATGGGGAAGAACCGGTTCTGGATATAAAAAATATCCCGCCTCCCCACAAGATCAAGGCTCAGTTAGACGACTATGTGATTGGTCAGGAGCATGCCAAAAAGGTAATTTCTGTAGCGGTGTACAACCATTACAAGCGTGTTGCCACAGATACAATGGATGATATTGAAATTGAAAAGTCCAATATGCTGATGATCGGTCCTACGGGATGCGGAAAGACCTACCTGGTAAAAACCCTGGCAAGGCTTCTGGACGTACCTCTGGCCATTGCGGACGCCACTTCTCTGACAGAGGCAGGATATATCGGCGATGATATTGAAAGCGTGATCTCCAAGCTTCTGGCGGCAGCCGACAATGACGTGGAAAAAGCGGAGAGGGGCATTGTATTTATTGATGAGATTGATAAGATTGCCAGGAAAAAGAATACCACCAGCAGAGATGTCAGCGGGGAAAGTGTGCAGCAGGGAATGCTCAGGCTTTTAGAAGGCGCAGACGTGGAAGTGCCGGTGGGGGCTAACAGTAAAAATGCTATGGTACCTCTTGCCACCATCAATACCAGAAATATTCTTTTTATTTGCGGCGGCGCTTTTCCTGATTTGGAGGAGATTATCAAGCAGCGTTTGAAAAAGCAGACTTCTATCGGATTCAATGCGGAGCTTAAGGATAAATTTGACAAGGAAAAGGATATTTTAAGCAAGGTAACTGTTGATGACCTTAAAAAGTTTGGCATGATACCTGAATTTTTGGGACGTCTGCCCATCATTTATACGCTGAAAGCCCTGGATAAGCCGATGATGGTAAAGATTTTAAAGGAACCTAAGAACGCTATCTTAAAACAGTATCAAAAGCTCCTTGAATTAGATGAGGTGAAGCTGGAATTTGATGAGGGCGCCCTTGAGGCAATTGCGGAAAAAGCAATGAAAAAGGATACCGGCGCAAGAGCTCTTCGGGCGATCATTGAGGAATTTATGTTGGATATTATGTATGAAATTCCCAAGGATGATAATATTGGACGCGTGACTATTACCAGAGAGTATATCGAAGGCACCGGAGGGCCTGTGATTGACATCCGAAGCATCAGCGGAGAAAACCCTGATAAATTAAATGCAATCGAGGATAAAAGCCGGGTAGAATCTTGAGAAAATCAGAGGGGGAGTTATAGGATTTCTGGATATCGGGGAACGTGTTATTATAATGTCAGGTTAGTAAGAACCCAACAAAATTAAGGCTTCCAGCCGATTTAATCAAACACCAGGCCCAAACAGGTCTGGTGTTTTTTGGAGGAAAGAGAAGTAGAAGTTCTCTTAAATATACGTTATAATAATAGAAATATCTTGAAATAATAGCTAAATAATGTATTGATGTTTCAGTGGAGGAAATATGGCAGAAAACCAAAACATAGAATGGAAAGAATCCTGGCGTGACGAGTATTTGAAATGGATCTGTGGTTTTGCAAATGCTCAGGGTGGCAAGATATATATTGGAACCAATGACAAAGGCAATGTCATTGGTGTGCCAGACAGTAAAAAGCTGTTGGAGGACATTCCAAATAAAGTAAGGGATATCCTTGGTATTATTGTGGATGTCAATCTGCTGACGCAGGATGGGGAAGACTACATTGAAATATGTGTGAATCCGAGCAGCTATCCGGTAAATTATAAGGGAGAATATCATTATCGTAGCGGAAGTACAAAGCAGCTTCTTAAGGGAGCCGCCCTAACGGAGTTTTTACTCTCTAAAACGGGATATAAATGGGACGCAGTTCCAGTGGATGATGTTACCGTTGAAGATCTGGATAAAGAGAGTTTTGACATTTTCCGGCGGGAGGCTTTGCGTAGTGGACGTATGACAGAAAAAGACTTAAATTTGAGCAACGAACAGCTTCTGGACAGTCTTGGTCTTCTTGAACATGGTAAGCTGAAACGCGCAGCAATTCTCTTGTTTCATCGCAATCCGGAAAAATGGATTACGGGTGCATATATTAAAATTGGATATTTTGGCGAAGGCTCTGATCTACGCTATCAGGATGAGATTCATGGATCTTTGTTTATACAGGCAGACAGGGTCATAGAATTGATTTATTTGAAGTATATGAAAGCCATAATATCTTACGATAACGTTACCAGAATTGAAACGTATCCTCTTCCTAAAGCGGCAATTAGGGAGGCGGTATATAATGCAATTATCCATTCAAATTATGCGGCATTAATTCCAATACAGATTCGAATACATGAAGATGCGGTATATATCAGTAATGATTGTGTCTTTCCGGTGGGATGGACAGTAGAAACTTTAATGGAAAAGCATCGTTCACAGCCTTACAACCCCAATATAGCCAATGGGTTTTTCAGGGCAGGATATGTGGAAACATGGGGACGAGGAATAGAAAAAATCTGCGAGACATGTAAAAAGCATGGTGTTCCAATGCCCGAATATACACTTCACTTAGAAGATATTATGGTAAAATTTACACCTTTAGGACAGCAGAACGTTTTAAAAGATCACAATGTCCTAATAAATGACCCATTAAATGTCCTGTTAGATGTTACGTTGGAGGAAACAGTATTATCAGCAATGAGAGAAAATTCTTATATCACACAGGCACAGCTTTCTCAAAAACTGAATCGTTCTGACAGGCAGATAAGACGAGTTATAAAAAAACTGAGGGAAAAGGGGATTATCGAGCGTATTGGTAGCCGCAAATCAGGACAATGGGTTGTCAAATAACATTTCCACTGTTTATTCCCAAAACAGCCTCCTCCAGTGGCAGCCAATCCATAAGCTGATTGATCTGCGCGTGCCAGAAATCCCAGGTGTGCCCGCCGGGACTTTGGCGCCAGAGCACATCTGCCCCGTTTTGTATCAGAAAATCCCGAAGAGACTGATTTGCGGTAAGCAGATCATCCTGTTCACCGCAGGCCATATAGATTTTGGGATAGGCGGCTGTGTCGCCATGCAGTGCCTGCGCCATCTGCTGAAAAGCGATTCGGGGATTTTTATCGCTGACGGCTGCCAGGGAAAGTTCGCCAAAGATGGCATCCTCCCCAAAGAGCGCCCGGCCGGGCTTATCTGGCGGAAGTTCAAAAACCTGGACCGCTCCGGAAAATACGCCGATATATCCAAAGGTATCATAGTATTTTAAGCCGTTTCTGACAGCGCCGAAGCCGCCCATAGAAAGGCCGGCAATAAAAGTATCTTCCCGGCGGTGGGAAAGGGGAAACATTTTGCGGGTGATTTCTACCAGCTCCCTGCCGATGTATTCCCCAAAATCATTATTGGGAAGCAACTGATCTACATAAAAGCTGTTTTCTCCTGAGGGCATGACTACAGCCAGATTTCGCTCCTCCGAAAGGCGCTGGATATTGGTGTTTGTGAGCCAGTCGGTGTAGTTGCCTAAAAGCCCATGAAGCAGATATAAGGTTTTAAAGGGCCTGGCCTTACTGGTACGTCCATCGTAAGAGAGGATTTTATCCGAGGGCAATACTACTTGAATGGGTACGGTTCGTCTCAGCGTCTGAGAAAGGAAATTTACTTGAAGAAGTGCCATGACATTGTTCCTCCTTTTTGTTTAGAATAGCATAGTTGTTTTGTTGAATCAACATCTCCTGTAAATGCTGAAGGAATCGTTCTGCTGCTTTGGAAAACACCTGATACCGTTTCCAGACAATACAGGCAGCCGCCTCAAGCTGCGGGGACAGCGGCCGGAAGCAAAGATTGCTTCCTTCGGTGTTGATAAGTTTGGCGAGGGTAAGGACATACCCCAGACCTTCGTCTGCCAGAAGAGACGCGTTGAAGACCAGATTATAGGTGGCCACAATATTCAATTTGGAAATATCCTGTTTCAGCCAGCGTATTACGTATGGGTTGTCGGATTTCTGATGGGAAACGATCAGAGGCTTATCCCACAGATCTTCCGGCTGAATGAACTCTTTCCGGGAAAGTGGAGAATCCCGGCGCATTAAAACTCCCCAGGTATCTTTTATCGGAATGGGGATGGATTCGTATTTCTGAGGGTCGGCCGTTCCGTAGATCAGCCCAAAGTCAATCAGGCCTTTATCCAAAGATTCAAGAACATATTCGGCATTGCCGCTGGAAATGTGGTAATGGATATCCGGATACTGTTCCTGAATTTTTTTGGCTGCTTTTGCCATGAGGCGGACAATATCCGTTTCGCCTGTTCCAATATACACGTCTCCTGCAATGCTTTCATCGGACAGGGTGATTTCCTCCTCTGCTCTTTTTACCAGCTGAAGAATTTCCTCCGCCCGTTTGCGCAGAACCATCCCCTCCTCCGTAAGCGTAACCTTCCGGGAACCCTTGCTGCCGCGGATTAAAAGCTGTTTTCCCAGTTCCTCCTCCAACGCCTTTAACTGGGTGGAAAGGGTGGGCTGGGAAAGATGCAGAGATTCTGCCGCCCCGGAAATACTCTGTTCCCTTGCCACGGCCAGAAAATATTGTAATACTCGCAGCTCCATAATGAATATCCTCCTTGTGTGTTAGGGTCTTTTTGACTTGGATCCAGTATAACAAAAATTCATATAGGTTTCAATTATACTAATGTATTATAAATAAGTATTTGCTATCTTAAATTTCTGATTCTATACTGAGATTGTGAAAATAAGAAAAAAGGGGAAAGTTCAATGTCTAATGATACGTCTGTGCAGTCTGTGATCCAGAATCTGGAGGACGCCGGCTGTGATTCCGAAATTATCAAAGAATTTTTTTCTCTGGATGCAGAGGGAAAGACGGGAGAACAGTTGAAACTGCTTGCCAGACAAAGGCAGCAGCTTCTGGACCGGGTCCATAAGGAAGAAAAGCGTATCGACTGCCTAGATTATTTGACCTATCAATTAAATAAAAAGTGCAAGACGGCATTATAAGCCACCTACGGGAATAGGAGGAAAAAACAATGAATGTTATTCAGAACGAAACTTTTGATATGGAACGAGCTCTGTATGGGAGCAGAGATGTTACTGTGCTGGATTGCAGCTTTGACGGTCCTGCCGATGGAGAGAGCGCCTTTAAAGAATGCTCGGATGTGCGGGCTGAGCGCAGCTTTTTCAATCTGCGCTATCCCTTCTGGCACGACCATGGGCTGGAAATCCATGATTCCGAGATGACGCAGGCTTGCCGGGCGGCTCTTTGGTATTCCGACCACATCACGATCACCGGCACAAAACTTCACGGCATCAAAGCCCTTCGGGAATGTGCAGAAGTGAAAATGAAAAGCTGCGATATTGTCTCCCCGGAATTTGGCTGGTCTGTCTGCGGCATCAGGATGGAGGACTGTACTGCGGAAAGCGAGTATTTTATGATGCGCTCCGACCATCTGCATTTCAAAAATGTGCAGATGAAAGGTAAGTATTCCTTCCAGTATATCGAGGACTCCGTTTTTGAAAATTGTGTGTTTGACACCAAGGACGCCTTCTGGCATGCGAAAAATATCGTGGTGCGGGACAGCATTGTCAAGGGCGAGTATCTGGCCTGGTACTGCGAGAACGTAACCTTCGAGCGCTGCAAGATCATCGGCACCCAGCCTCTGTGCTACTGCAAAAATCTGAAGCTCATTGACTGTGAAATGGAGGGAGCTGATTTTGCTTTTGAGAGAAGCGATGTGCAGGCTACTGTTACTACTCCGGTTATCAGTATTAAAAATCCCTATGCCGGACGGATCATTGTTCCCGCTGTGGAGGAAATCATTCGGGATGATGAAAATGCCAGGGGCGAAATCGTGGTTGGCGATCAGCAGGGAGAAAACAATAAGATCGATCGGTGCGCCTGTGCGTAAGCGCTTTATCGAGAAGGAGGAAAATCATGGAATACAGGGTAAATAAAAGAACCGGTGACAGGATCAGTGCACTGGGCTTTGGTACTTCTTATATTGCCGAGGCGAAAGAAACAGAGGCAGTTGCGGCCATTCGGAGAGCTTATGAGGGCGGCATCAATTACTTTGATCTTGCCACAGCGGACGGAAAGACCTTTCCCTATTTTGGAAAGGCGTTAGGTGATGTGCGAAAGAATGTCTTATACCAAATACATTTTGGTGCGGATTATTCTGCCGGGACTTATGGCTGGAGCACAGACGGAGAAACAGTAAAGCGCAGCATTGCCCAGCAGCTCACGCAGCTCGGCACGGACTATATTGACTATGGATTTATCCATTGTATTGACGAACTTTCAGACTGGCGGGATTATCAGCAACATGGAGTGCTGGCCTATCTGATGGAGCTGAAAAAGGAGGGCGTTGTCCGGCATATCGGCCTGTCTTCCCATACTCCGGCTACCATCCAGCGTGTACTGAATGACGTGCCGGTGGATATGCTGATGTTTTCGGTCAATCCCGGTTATGATTATCAACAGGGCGATTACGCCAGGGGCTCCGTGGAGGAACGGGCGGCAGTTTACCGCCGCTGCGAGGCGGAGGGCATTGGAATCTCTGTTATGAAGCCTTTTTCCGGCGGACAACTGCTGGATGCTTCCATCTCCCCTTTCGGGGAGGCGCTGACACAGTATCAATGTATGCAGTATGCCCTTGATCGGCCTGGCGTGTTGACGGTACTTCCTGGTATGAGCAGCGTTTCACAGGTTGAGCATCTGCTGGGTTTCTTTACCGCTTCGGAGGAAGAACGGGATTATTCGATCATTGGTTCTTTCAGTCCTGCGGAAGCGGTTGGAAAATGTGTTTACTGCAACCACTGCAAACCCTGTCCTGTGGGGCTGGATATTGGACTGATCAATAAATATTATGACCTGGCGAAAAACGGGGATGCTATGGCGGCAGAGCATTATGAGGGCCTGGATTTGCATGCTTCAAACTGCGTTCAGTGCGGGCATTGTGACAGTCGCTGCCCATTTTCCGTAGTGCAAACCGCACGAATGAGAGAGATTGCCGATTATTTCGGGCGATAAACACACCGCTCATTAAGGAGGGATTGTATTGAAACGATTTTTACTTTTTTTTGTAGGCGTAGGTCTGATGATCGCGCTTGCGGCCAGTGGAACGGCTGAACCTGCGCAGGACAGTTCTCCTGCTTCGTTAGAGAGTAGTTCAGAACCGGAGACAGTTTTGGAGGAAACCGAGATGAAACTGAATGTAGAAGTAAATGGAACCATTTTTACGGCTGCGCTAGAGGATAACGCGGCTGTGGATGCTTTTGTGGAGATGATGCGCGAAGCGCCGGTAGTAATTGAAATGAGCGATTACTCCGGTTTTGAGAAGGTAGGCCCTCTGGGAACAAGCCTTCCCACCAGCAACAGCCAGATCACTACCCAGGCCGGTGACATTGTACTGTATAACAGCAGCCAGATTGTGATTTTTTACGGTTCCAATTCCTGGAGTTACACAAGGCTTGGAAAAATCGACGATCTGACCGGCTGGGAGGAAGCCCTGGGCAGCGGCGAAGTAACGGTCACATTTTCAGTCGGAAAATAATAAAAATAATACCAGACTAACTATTAAAGAAAGTCAAGTATAAAAACAAAATTTCATACTAAAGTGGC
>USJG01000099.1 GCA_900554925.1 uncultured Lachnospiraceae bacterium | reverse complement strand
GAACACTTGTTATGTTAATATAAATTAAATGGAGATTTAATTATGAAAAGCAGCTATCGGGTAAAAAAGATTGAAAACCTGAAAGAAATCAGAGTGCAGGTGCCTGGGTCAAAGAGTATGACAAACAGGGCGTTATTGCTTGCGGCCCTGTCTGGTTATCGGTGCACACTCCATGGAGTTTTGTTCAGCGATGACTCCAGAGCGTTTTTAGACAGCCTTAAGCAACTGGGGTTTGAGGTGGAAGCAGATGAGAACACCAGAAAGGTTATAATACAGGGAATGGGAGGTAAAGTCCCCAATACCCACGCAGTTATTAATGTGAGAAGCGCAGGAACAGCAGCAAGATTTCTTACGGTCATGTTGGCATTGGCGAAGGGAGAGTATGAGTTAAACGCATCTCCCCAGATGTGCAGGCGTCCTATGGAGCCTCTTTTGGATCTGCTGGCACAGGCAGGTGTTGTATTTGCCTTTAAAGGAGAAAAAGGGCATTTCCCATTTTCCATGAATTCAGAGTCTGTCTCCTTAAAGGAAGTCAGTATTGATACTGGTATCAGCAGCCAGTTTGCAAGTGCTCTTTTAATGTCAGGCGTCATGTTAAAGGATGGGCTTAAGGTGCATATGTCCGGGGACAGGACAGAAGGCTCTTATATCAAAATGACCCTTTCCATGATGAAGCAGTTTGGGATTGATGTGGTAAGAGAAGGAAACAGCTGCCTGGTGCCCTTTAATAACACTTTCGGATTAACAGAGTATCAGGTGGAGCCTGACGTTTCAGGAGCCTGTTATTTTTATGCAATGGCTCCACTATTAAAAACAGATGTTATTGTAAATAATGTACATATGGATTCCTTACAGGGGGATATAAAGTTTTTAAAGGCCCTGAGTAAAATGGGATGTACACTGGAAGAGGAAGAAGATGGAGTACGGGTATCAGGACGTCAGATCAGGGAATATCCGGGACTTGATATTTCCATGAAGGATTTTTCGGATCAGGCCATGACTATGGCGGTCTTAGCGCCTTTTGCTCAAAGTGCTACCCTGATCCGTAATATAGGTCATATACGCTTTCAGGAATCTGACAGAATAAAAGCAATTTTGACAGAGCTTGGACGATTGGGAGTGAAATGCGAGGAAGTGCCGGAGGAAGATGGAATCAGGATCTATCCGGTTTCGCCGGAAGAAATTTTGGAAACAGAAGTGGAAACCTATGAAGATCATCGTATGGCCATGTCCTTTACATTAATTGGATTAAAAACAGGAAAAATAACCATCAAAGATCCGGAATGCTGTGGGAAGACCTTTGAAAATTACTTTGAATTGATTGAGGCGTTGTATGATTGACGAAAAGCGGGAAGAAATGGAAAGAGCTCTTCTGGTAGGCGTGGATGAGGGCTCGGAAGGTGAAAATTTTGAACATTCCATGGAGGAATTATCCAGTCTGGCCAAAGCCTGTTTTATGGAACCGGCAGGCAAAATCACCCAGAGAATGGAAAGTGTGAATAAAGCATTATATATAGGAACAGGGAAGGTGAAGGAAGTAAGAGAAGCTGCGCAGCTTCTAGAGGCAGATGTGATTGTTTTTAATGATGCCCTTACCCCTTCCCAGCTACGCAATCTCCAAAAGGAAACCGGAAAACCTGTTTTAGACAGAACGACGCTGATCCTGGATATTTTTGAGACCCGTGCCAGGACCAGGGAGGCAAAATTGCAGGTGGAGTCCGCCAAGCTTAGATATCTTCTGCCGAGACTGGTAGGAATGCATGAAGCATTAACAAGACAGGGAGGCACCAGCGGCAGTATGAGCAGCAGAGGAGCCGGCGAAAAGAAGCTGGAGCTTGACAGACGGAGGATTGAGCGCCGCATTTCGGAGCTTTCCAAAGAATTGGAGGAGGTTTCCAGAGAAAGACAGGTACAGCGAAAAAGGAGACAGAGCGCAAGGATTCCGCTTGTAGCTCTGGTGGGCTACACCAATGCCGGAAAGTCAACCATCATGAATGCCATGATAGATATCTATGTGGGTGAGGAGGAAAAAAAGGTTCTTGAAAAGGATATGCTCTTTGCTACACTGGATACTACGGTCAGACGAATCAATACGGGAAACAACAGAGATTTTTTACTTTCAGATACAGTGGGATTCATACACAAGCTGCCTCATGGACTGGTCAAGGCTTTTCATTCTACCCTGGAGGAAGTAAAAGACGCAGATTTGCTTCTTCATGTGGTGGATTATTCAGACCCCCATTACAGGGAGCAGATGGATACCACCAGGCAGACGCTCTCAGAGTTAAATGCCGGAGATATTCCCATAATTACAGTATTTAACAAAGCTGACAGATATGGGGATGCGATGGACTATCCGCGGATCATTGGAAATGATAAGATTTATATGTCCGCCAGGGAAGCAGCTTCCTTAGAACTGCTGGCCAATATGATACTTGAAAGAGCATATGCGGATTATGTCATAGAGGAATTTCTGATTCCTTATGATAAGGGAAACATTGTCTCGTATTTTATGGAAAACGCCCATATGATTCAGAAAGAGTTTGAGGAAAATGGCACGAAAATAACGGTAAAATGCCATAGTGCCGACAGGGATAAATATGCAGAATATGTGATAAAGCACCGGGGATAAAACTGAGGAAGAATGGAAAAGGGTTTATGGAAAAAGAACGGTTGAATAAATATCTGGCTTCCTGCGGTATCTGCTCCAGAAGGGATGCGGACCGGCTGATCCAGGAGGGCCGGGTGACGGTAAACGGAAACAAAGCCAGCATGGGAATGCAGGTAAGCGGAGAAGAGAAAATTTTTGTGAATGGGAAGCCGGTTCATGGGAAGAATGAAAAAGTAGTACTGGCTTACTATAAGCCGGCAGGAGTAACCTGTACGGAAAAGGACCGGTTTGCAGATAAAAAGATAACGGATATGGTTAAGTTTCCTGTGCGCCTTACTTATGCAGGCAGGCTGGATAAAGATTCAGAGGGCCTGATCCTTCTTACTAATGATGGTGATTTGATCAATGCCATGATGAGGGGAAGGGCAGGACACGAAAAAGAGTATGTGGTAAAAGTAAATAAGGAAATTACAGAGGAATTTCTTGAAAATATGAAAAAAGGGGTATTCCTGACAGAATTAAATCTGACTACCCGCCCTTGTATCGTAGAGAAAATCGGTAAGTTTACCTTTAAAATCGTGTTAACCCAAGGAGTCAACAGACAAATCAGAAGAATGGCAAAGGAGCTTGGGTATCAGGTAATTGCAATTAAAAGGGTAAGAGTAGTGAATATTCTTCTTGCAGGACTGAAATCCGGGCAGTACCGGCAGATTTCGGGAGATGAATTGCATGTGTTATACAATTTTTGTTTTCCTGAAAAATCCCAAAATATTTAGGTAAGCACAAAATATAGTATTAAGTGGAAATATATCTTGTGGAAACACAGGATTTTCATATCCTTTCAATTCTGAACGGAATTTGATTAAAAAACTGATGCGAAGTTATCAAAAACAAAAATTTATCATGAAAAACAGGTTTTATTTAAATAACTAATGAAGGAAAAAGAAGCTATATTGAAGGAAAACCTGCAAAATGGAGGCTGTAACTATGGAAGATTATCAAAAAAGATGCGAAGAATTGGTGAAACGTCTGAATGAAGCATCGGAGGCTTATTATGGCGGAAGGGAAGAACTGATGTCCAACTATGAATGGGATGCCATGTTTGATGAGCTTGCCGCACTGGAGGCAGAAACAGGCTATATTCTTCCTGACAGCCCCACACAGAATACCGGATATGAAGAAAATAACGGTGAGAGGGAACCCCACGAGTTTCCAGCCTTGTCACTGGCTAAGACGAAGCAGATTTCCGAGCTGCAGAAGTGGGCCGGGGATAAGCAGGTTTGGTTATCCTGGAAGCTGGACGGACTGACCCTGGTGCTTACTTATGATAATGGAAATTTGGTTAAGATCCTTACCAGAGGAAACGGAACGGTAGGGACCAACATTACTTACTTAAAAAATTCTATCAAAGGATTTCCTTTGAAAATTAAGTATAAGGGGCATATGGTAGTACGCGGCGAGGCGGCCATCTCCTACACGGACTTTGAACTTATTAATGACACCATAGAGGATGATGATGAAAAATATGCCAATCCCCGTAACCTGGCATCGGGAACGCTGAGTCTGGACGACCCTGAGAAGGTGAAGGAAAGGCATGTGCATTTTTATGCATTTACATTGGTTTATCTGGAGGATGATATGAAATCCTGGGGAGAGAGGATGAAGTTTTTGGAGGCGGAGGGCTTCCAGGTGGTGGACCGCGAGGCCGCAGATGCCCGGAGCCTTCCGGAGGCAGTTGAAAGATGGACCAAAAAAGTGGAGAATGGCCAGATGGATATCCCGGTGGACGGTCTGGTGATCTGTTTTGAAGATACTGAGTATGCAGCTTCAGGCAGCGTTACAGGGCATCATGCCACCAGAGCGGGTTACGCCTTTAAATGGCAGGATGTATCTGCCAAAACGGAGCTTTTGTATGTAGAGTGGTCCTGTGCGGCCTCCACCATTTCGCCGGTGGCAGTATTTAAACCGGTTTTGCTGGAGGGCACTACAGTTTCCCGTGCTTCCTTATGCAATATCAGTGAGATGGAGCGTCTGGGCATTGGAAAAGAATGTACTCTGGAAGTGATAAAAGCAAATAAAATTATTCCGAAATGCATTGCGGTAACAAAGGCCTCAGGGAAATTTGAAATCCCGGAAAATTGTCCTGTATGCAGGGCCAGAACAGAAATCCGGGTAAGTCCTAAGAGCAAGACAAAGACCCTGCACTGTACCAATCCTGACTGCAGTGCAAAGCATGTAAAAAAATTTACCCGTTTTGTAAGTAAGTCGGGTATGGATATTGACGGATTATCCATACAGACGATGCTGAAATTTATGAATGAAGGATTTATATCTGATTTTGCAGATATTTTTCATTTGTCGGAGCATGCGGAAGTGATAAAGCAGATGGAGGGCTTTGGTGAAAAATCCTGTGAGAATATGATGCGTGCCATAGAAAAGAGCAGGCAGGTACATCCTGTAAACTTTATTTATGCCCTGTGTATTCCCATGATTGGAATAGATGCAGGCAAAAAGATAATAGCAGAGGGCGGTTTTCAGGGATTTTTAGACAGACTGGAACAAAAAAGGGGCTTTGAGGACATTGACGGTTTAGGACCGGAAAAGTCCGGCTCTGTCACAGCCTGGTATGAAAATACTAAAAATCAATCCTCCTTGAAAGCACTGTTAAAAGAAGTTACAATAGAAAAGGTGGATTTAAGTGCGGATACTGGCGGAAAATGCGCGGGGCTTACCTTTGTAATCACAGGAGAGGTTCATCATTATAAAAACAGGGATGAATTTAAGGCCTATGTAGAGGCCGCAGGCGGCAAAGTAACCGGCAGCGTTACATCCAGGACCAATTATCTGGTCAATAATGATGTGGAATCCACCTCATCTAAAAACCGGAAGGCAAAGCAGCTTGGCATTCCAATTATTTCAGAGGATCAGTTCGTAGAGCGTTTCGGAAAATAAGGAGCAGAAATATGCCTATTAAAGTACAAAGTGAATTACCTGCCAAGGAAATACTGGAAAATGAAAATATATTTGTGATGGATGAATACCGTGCATTGCATCAGAACATAAGACCGCTGCAAATATGCATTTTAAATTTAATGCCGGTAAAACAGGACACGGAACTGCAATTGCTTCGAGCGTTGTCCAACACCCCCTTACAGATTGATGTGACATTCATGAAAATGAACAGCCACGTTTCTTTAAATACTCCAATACAGCATTTAAATAAGTTTTATAATACTTATGACGAGCTGAAGGAAAAAAAATTTGACGGTCTGATCATTACAGGGGCGCCGGTGGAGCAGATTCCCTTTGAGGAAGTCGACTACTGGCCGGAGCTTTGCGAGATCATGGAGTGGACCAGAAAGCATGTGACTTCAACCCTGCATATCTGCTGGGGAGCACAGGCAGGACTGTATTATCATTTCGGCCTTGAAAAAGTATTGCTTCCTCATAAGCTGTTCGGCGTTTATCAGCACAAGGTGATGAACCGGAAGATACCCTTAGTAAGAGGTTTTGATGATTATTTTATGATTCCCCACAGCAGGCATACCACAGTTCGGACTGAGGATATACATAATTGTAAGGAACTGACGGTCCTGGCTGAGTCTGAGAAGGCCGGGGTGCTTTTGTGTATGACAGAGGGAGGAAAGCAGATTTATCTCATGGGGCATCCGGAATATGACAGATATACGCTGCACAACGAATATCAGCGTGATAAAAATAAAGGATTGTCCATTCAAATGCCTGAAAATTATTATCCTGATAATGATGATACGAAAAAGCCCAATCTGCAATGGCGGTCCCACAGCAATAACCTGTATTCCAACTGGCTTAATTATTACGTTTACCAGGTGACACCTTATGACTTAAATGAGATTGATCCGGCCTTTTTAGCTTAGTGCGAAAGGATGGGGAAGGGAGCAGTTATGAAATTTATTTATGGAAAGCAGGATTGGAAAACCAGAGAAAGAGGACAGGAAAACTGTTATCTTCTCACAAACGGGCTGGGAGGGTTTTCTTCGGGAACCATGACAGGCTCAAATACGAGAAATGACCATGCCCTCCTTATGGCCTGCACAGAGGCGCCAAATCACCGCTTTAATATGATCCACAGACTGGAGGAGGAGCTGATACGCCAGGAAAAAGCAATACACTTATCCAGTCAGGAATATGCAGATAAAAAATATAATGAGGAAGGTTACCAATATCTTTCCGCTTTTATCTTTGAAGATTACCCCAAGTGGATTTATCAGACAGAGGGAGTGGAAGTCGTAAAGAAAATTGCCATGAAGCAGGGCGAAAATCTGGTAGCCGTAAAATATGAAATTGACAACCGGACTTTGGACTTAATAACCTTAAAGGTGACTCCCCATCTGCAATTTGTTCCCAAAGGCGTTAAACTTTCCGGAGAGCAGAAATTTATCCTGGAAGGAAACAGGATTTCCTCAGAAGGGTATACGGTCTGTTTTTCCACAAACGGGAAGATTCAAAAGGTGCAGGACCGGTTTGTGGAAAATTTATATTATGCCTATGACGCCTGTGACGGAAGGGAAGAAAAAGGAAACACCTTTGTCAATCACTGCATCCTCAAAGAGGTGCCGGCAGGAACCTGCAAAACACTGGAAATTATCTATAGCATGGAAGAAATCAGAGAATCAGCAGATACCGTTATAAAGGAGGCGGCTGAATATCGGGAAAAACTGGTCCAGACTTCCGGGCTTAAGCATGAGGCGGCAAAAATGCTGGTAAAAAGTGCTGATCAGTTTGTGGCAGACCGGAAATCCACAGGCGGCAGGACTATTTTGGCAGGTTTCCCCTTCTTTGAGGATTGGGGACGTGATACGATGATTGCCATAGCAGGTTTATGTATTACCACCAGGCAATTTGAAAATGCAAAAAGTATTTTGCGTACTTTTTCCGCCTATTGTAAAGAGGGATTGATGCCCAATCTTTTTCCGGAGGGAAAGAATGAACCAAGATATAATACGGTAGATGCCGCCTTATTGTTCATTCATGCAGTGTATCTGCATTATTGCAAGACACAGGATGGTAAGTTTATATCGGAAATGTGGCCGGTGATGAAGGAAATCGTGAAGTGGTACCGGAAAGGAACGGATTTCGGCATTGGCATGGATGAGGACTGCCTGATATTTGCAGGAAGAGAATTGGATCAGGTGACCTGGATGGATGTGCGGGTAGGAGACATACTTCCCACACCAAGGCATGGGAAACCGGTGGAGATCAATGCGTATTGGTATAACGCCCTGTGTGTGATGGAGGAATTTAGCAGTCTGTTAGATGACCAGGGAGATTATGGAGTCCTTGCGGCAAAAGTTAAGAAAAGCTTTCAGGAAAAGTTCTGGAATCAGGAGACAGGGTGCCTTAAGGATGTGCTTTCGGGTACCGAGGCGGACGGACAGATTCGCTGCAATCAGATATGGGCGGTTTCCATGCCCTTTACCATGCTTTCTAAGGGACAGGAAAAGCAGGTGGTTGACACCGTATTTGAAAAGCTCTATACGCCATATGGACTTCGCACTCTTGCAAAGGAGGATGAGGAATTTCACGGCACCTACGGAGGCAGCCAGCTAGAGCGTGATCTTGCCTATCACCAGGGAACCGTATGGGTATTTCCAATGGGCGCGTATTATCTGGCATATTTAAAAACCAGAAATTATTCAAAGGCTGCTGTAGATAAGGTAAAGGAGCAGCTGGAAATATTGGAAAGCGCAATGAGGGAGGGCTGTATCGGCCAGCTTCCTGAAATTTATGACGGGGAAAATCCCTCATCCTCTAAGGGATGCTTTGCACAGGCATGGAGCGTGGGAGAGATTTTGAGAGTGTATGAAG
>USJG01000098.1 GCA_900554925.1 uncultured Lachnospiraceae bacterium | reverse complement strand
TCCATCTTCATTCAGCACCAGTACCTTTTTTTCTACCTGATCAATAGCCTGATTGCATTTTTTTAATAATTCCATGCCATCTTTGTATATCTGAAAAGATTCTTCCAATGAAATATCCTCCTGCTCCAATGCCGCAACCGTCTCTTCCAGCCTCTCAAATGCTTCTTCAAGATTCAGTTCCCTGCCTTCTTCTTCCTGCATGCTTACGCTCCTTTCATTTACGTTTCTTTAAGTGCAGGATATTTGGCAGTTACCTTCGTTTCCATTCTGCCGTTTTTTACAAAAACCTGCAGCTTATCTCCGACGCTGATTCTGTTAATATCTGTGACGGTCTTTCCTTCTTCATCTGACACATAGGAATAACCCTGGTTTAATTTGTCCAAAGGAGATAATCCCTTTAACTTTTCTATATAAATAGCCAATCTGTGCTTTTTGCTCATGATTTGGTTTTTCATGGAAGCACTAAGCCTTTCCTCCAGACTGATAGCATAGGTTCTTTTCTCTCTGATCTTTCCCATTGGGCTGTTCATTTTAAGCCCCGCCTCCAAAGCCTTTAGCTGTGCCCTGTTAAGCGCGATCCTTCCCTGTATCTGCCGGTTAAAAACTGCCCGATACCCCTGTAATTGTCCCAAAAAAAGTGAAACGTCATAAACCGCCAGTTCCGCAGCCGCCGAAGGTGTGGGCGCCCGCAGATCCGCCACATAATCGGTAATTGTAGTATCTGTTTCATGCCCCACAGCAGATATTACAGGCACACTGCAGTCAAAAACTGCCTGTGCTACCACTTCTTCATTAAATGCCCACAAATCTTCAATAGAGCCGCCGCCGCGCCCTACGATCATGACATCCACCCCTATGCGTTCCAGTTCCTGTATTCCCTTAACAATACTTGCCGCAGCGGCTTCTCCCTGTACAACAGCAGGATATAATATAATCTGAACATAGGGATTTCGTCTGGTAGAAATATTAATAATATCTCTGACCGCCGCCCCTGTAGGAGCAGTCACTACGCCCAGGGTCCTTACATACCTGGGGACAGGCTTCTTATATTCCGGAGCAAACATTCCCCGCTCCAGAAGCTCTTTCTTTAGCTGCTCAAACTTTGCATAAAGTTCTCCGGCGCCATCTGGCCGGATCTCCTTTGCATACATCTGATATTTGCCGTCTCTTTCATACACATCGATGGTACCTCTTACCACCACCTGCATCCCTTCATTCATCCGAAATGCAAGACCGGAACGATTCCCTGCAAACATCACGCAGGAAATCGTTCCTTTCCCATCTTTTAAAGTAAAATAAATATGTCCGGAGGAATGATACTTACAGTTACTGACCTCGCCCTTAACGGACAGATCCTGAAGTAAAAAATCCTGTGCGAACATATTCTTAATGTATGAATTTATCTGTCCAACTGAATATACATTCTGCATGATTCCACTGTACCTGATTTCTATGCAAACTTTGCCAGCACTCCATTAACAAAGGCCGGGGATGAATCCTGCCCAAATTTCTTGGCAAGCTCCACTGCTTCATTAATAGCCACACTGGTAGGTATTTCTTCGTCAAATGTAATTTCATAGACAGCCAGCCTTAAGATGGTAAGGTCTACCTTCCCCATACGCCCTGTGTCCCATCCCTGTACTTTCTCATTCAGGGACTGATCAATGTTTTCCAGTTTTTCTATGATCTTATTAAACTTCTCACTAATCTGAGCATTTTCCTCCTGCCCTGAACCGTTTTCCTCATCTTCGAAAAAAAAGGCCTCCTGCTGCGCCAGTTCTTCCCTGGGATTAAACTCTACACGGAACAGTAGCTTAAAAAGCTGCTCCCTCATTTCTCTTCTGCTCATGAGTATCCACCCTGTACTTATTTGTCCTTCTGCATGTTGACCCCGGCAATACGGATATCTACATCTGTAACCTCAAGCCCTGTCATGTTTTCTATTGTTGACTTGACCTTCTCCTGAACCCTTTGGGAAATTGCGGGAATGTTATATCCATACTCGACGATAAGCGCCAGATAAGCCTTTACTCTCTTTCCAATCACCTCTACCCTGACGCCTTTGGCAAGATTCTTAACTCCCATCTTACTCATAAGCTCATTGCTGATATTACCGGCCATAGCCGCAACACCCTTTACCTCAGTTGCTGCAAGACCTGCAATCATTGCCACTACATCATCTGCAATCTTGACAGTACCTAAATCCTCATCGTCCTGTAATACATATGTGTTCTGCTCAAAAGTTTTTTCCATAATAATGTTCCTTTCTATCTTTAAACTGCAAGCCTTAATATAGTTAATCATACCAAAAATTAAACTTTTTGCATAGCCCTAATTGCGGATGCCGGCGGTAATCTATAACCAGAAGCTTAAGCTCATCTGATCTTTATTTTCTGCATAGGAAACAGTTCCTTCCTGGGCATTCAGGTATCTGAATATCCCCTGATCTTCGATCAGATATTTAAACATTTCATCATATACCTGACTGTCAACACATTTAAGCGTTACATAAGTGTTTCCCTTATCATAAGCTGTCTTAAATACTTCCTCAAGCCTTTCCTTATCAATCTGTGTAAAATAAAGCCCTTCTCTGACATAATAGTTATCTTCCATGGAACTGCACAGTGGAACTGTGACAAACTCATCTATGGTGTGGGTTCTTTTAAGCTGCTCCGTGGTGACACACAGATAATCATAATTAATGGGCGGAATGCTGCTTATAGCCTGATCACTGCTTCCCTCCATAATTTGATAAGAGGCATCTCCCCATGTAGTATCTACATAATAATAATTTCCATCCAGCTTAACCAGATTCCATGCATGTCCCTCGCCTCCTGAAACTCTTCCCATGACCAGTGTAGCCTCAATGCCTGCTTTTGAAAGCAGATACTGAGTGGCTTTTGCATATCCCTGGCAAACACTTTTTTGCTGAATAAAAACGGAGCAGATATTCTGATTATCTGCAATATCTGCGTCATATTCCGTCTGACTGATAATATATTCATAAATATATTTCACTTTTCCGTACTGATCCAGTCCCGGTTCCATACCAGATAAGCATTCCTCCACATACTCTGCAATCTCCGCTTCACGCCTTGCCGCTTCTTCACAGGTCACATTATAAGTGCCGGAAAACGTGATCTTTTTCACCACTTCTCCTAACGTATATCTGGTAAATGTATAACCGTCCACATAAAAGATTTCGGGATGATCATTAAGGACACATTGAAAAACCTTTTCTATCATATCTGTTTCCGTAGTGGAAAGTGCAACGCCATCGCCGAAATCCTGCAATATTTTCAAAATTTCCGCATAAACGACCTGCTCTTTTTCACTAAGGCTTTCATAATAAAAAAGTCCTGTCTGCTTTTTCCTTAGATAAGCCCTCTCTGCCTCAGATATAGCGGAAATCTGCTCCACCTCATCCGCATCGGCTTCCTGTGTTTTAGTTCCTTCCAAAGGCTTTTCTATTGCTTCCTCCCTGGGTGCCTCTTCCGGGCTCTTTTCGATATTAAGTTGCGTATCACTGTCCTGCTGCTGGCTTGTACTGTCAGGGTAACTGCACCCACAAAGCAGCAGGATACAAATAAGAACATACAAACAGCTTTTCTTTGTTTTCATTTAATCACGTCCAAACTCGGAAAGTATCAGTCCTTCATTTCGGTCCAAAGTCATTCCCACACTCCATGCATTGATAAACAGCAGAAGCGGATTTCCCTTTAAATCTTTAATTTTTTTCATATCGGAGGTTCCCACAAGCCTGCTTAAATCAATATCTTTATTTTCAATCCATCTGATATGCTCATAAGGCAGATTTTCCAATTTAATTTCCACATTATACTCATTTTCCAGGCGATATTTGAGCACGTCAAACTGGAGCACGCCAACCACGCCTACGATAATTTCTTCCATGCCCGTATTGAACTCCTGAAAAATCTGAATTGCCCCCTCCTGGGCAATCTGGGTGATCCCTTTTACAAATTGCTTTCTCTTCATGGTATCCACCTGTCTGACCCTGGCAAAGTGCTCCGGAGCAAAGGTAGGAATCCCCTCATATTGAAATTGATCTTTTGGCATACACAGAGTATCTCCTATGGAAAAGATACCCGGATCAAATACACCGATAATATCCCCCGCATAGGCTTCCTCCAATATCTTTCTCTCACTGGCCATTATCTGCTGTGGCTGAGAGAGACGCATAACCCTGCCTCCCTGCACATGCTTTACTTCCATACTGGCTTCATATTTACCGGAACAGATCCGCATGAATGCAATCCTGTCCCTGTGAGCCTTATTCATATTTGCCTGAATTTTAAATACAAATGCTGAAAACTCCTGTTCTGTAGGTGATATCATCCCCACATCAGCTTTTCTTGGAAGAGGTGTTGTGGTCATTTTAAGGAAATGCTGCAAAAAGAACTCCACGCCAAAGTTAGTCAGCGCTGATCCGAAAAATACCGGCGTCAACTCCCCTGCCTGTACCAGTTCTAAATTAAATTCTGCACTGGCCCCGTCCAGAAGTTCTATTTCATCGATCAATGTATCCGCAGCTTCTTCACCTGTCACCTGAACCAGCGCATCTCTGTCATTTACAGGGATCTCCATTGTTTCTCCTTCTTTGGTTCCCTTCGCTGTATCAGAATAAGTGATCACACACTGCCTGTCCCTGTCATAAACGCCCTTAAATTTCTTACCGGAACCAATCGGCCAGTTCACAGGGCAGGTAGCAATTCCCAGTTCCTTTTCAATTTCATCTAACAGTTCAAAGGTATCGTTTGCATCCCTGTCCATTTTATTGATAAAGGTAAAAATAGGGATTTTTCGCATAACGCAAACCTTAAATAATTTCCTTGTCTGCGCCTCCACGCCTTTGGAAGCATCAATCACCATTACCGCAGAATCTGCCGCCATCAGCGTCCTGTAGGTATCTTCTGAGAAGTCCTGATGCCCCGGCGTATCAAGAATATTGATGCAGAAACCATCATACTCAAACTGCAACACGGAAGACGTAACTGAAATACCTCTTTCCTTTTCTATTTCCATCCAGTCAGAAACCGCATGCCTTGCTGTTGCCTTTCCCTTAACGCTTCCAGCCAGATTGATGGCTCCGCCATACAAAAGAAACTTTTCTGTCAGCGTGGTCTTTCCTGCATCCGGATGGGAAATTATGGCAAAGGTCCTTCTTCTGTTTATTTCCTGATCATAATTACTCACGTGTTTTACCTCCAAATGTACCTTAAAGCACAGCTTTTCCGGCAATGCTTCCTTCTACGCCCAAAACTTTAAGAACCGTAGCTCCAATATCTGCAAATGTGTTTCTTGTTCCCAGATTTCCCGGCACTATCTTCTTTCCATAAATAATCAGAGGCGTATACTCCCTGGAATGATCCGTAGAAACTGTATATCCCGGATCGCAGCCATGATCTGCGGTAATCATCAAAAGATCATCATCTCTTAGTTTTCCCATGATCTGTGGCAATGCATCATCAAACTCAGACAATGCCCTGGCATAACCTTCAATATCATTTCTGTGCCCATAGAGCATATCATAATCCACCAGATTAATAAAGCATAAACCTTCAAAATCCTGCCCAAGATAATCAATGGTTTTGGCAATACCATCCGCATTTCCATTAGTATATGCATAAGAAGTAATCCCGCGTCCGGCAAAAATATCCCGTATCTTTCCTACGCCGATCACTTCTTTTCCTGCCCTCTTAATGGCATCCAGCATAGTTTCTGCCGGAGGTTCCAGGGAATAATCATGTCTGCCGGAAGTCCTTACGTAATTTCCGCTCTCTCCCTTAAAAGGCCTTGCAATCACTCTCCCTACACTATGCTCTCCTTTAAGCAATTCTCTGGCCATCTTACAATATTCATAAAGTGTTTCCACCGGAACCACATCCTCATGGGCAGCAACCTGAAATACGCTGTCGGCAGAGGTATAGACGATCAGGTCCCCTGTTTTGACATGTTCATCCCCATAATCCTTAATCACTTCTGTTCCTGAATAAGGGCGGTTGCAGAGAATGCCTCTTCCTGCCATACTGCAAAAAGCCTCCGTGATCTCCTTAGGAAATCCATCAGGGTAGACCGGAAGCGGTTTTTTTGATATAACACCGGCTATCTCCCAATGTCCGATAGTCGTATCCTTCCCCTTAGAAGCTTCTTTCATTCTCCCGTAAACTGCCTGGGGCTCTTTCACCCCTTCTTTCCAGTCTACTCCATCAATATTAAACAGCCCAAGCTGTTCCATGTTTGGCATGTGGAAACAGGCACTGCCGGCTGCTGAACGCAGGGTGTTCGTTCCTGCATCTCCAAAATCCGCCGCATCCTCCATAGCGCCTATTCCCACACTGTCCAACACGATCAAAAAAACTCTTTTCATCAGGGTATCCCTTTCTTCTTTCTTGCAGCAAACATCCTTAAACAGGTGTTCCTTTCTTTCTCCTGTATTAGGATACCACATTTTTCAAAATATAGCATCTATTTATTCTCTTTGGAAAAACCTTATTACTGGGTAGTCAATGTGCTGATTACAATTGCATCAGGGGATACTCCCGTTTTGCGGACAATAATATCTTCAATCTGAGCACGCTGTGCTTCTGTAAGCTCACTGGTATTGACAACAACATCAACGCTTCCATCCGTTATACTTACCACCACATCATCAAATCCCTTGCTTTCCAACAGAATTTCTGCTGCTGTTTCCTTTTCAGCAATGTCAGTAATGGCAATCATATTATCAACTGCTTCCTGCTTCTGATCCTCACTGATATTGGCATTATTGATAATCTCCAGCAACGTCTCCTTATTTTTGGCTCTGGTCTGCTCTTTAAGAAGTCTGGCACCAGAAAGAGTATCCATGCTGGCGGCGGAAGTAAACACTGCTTCTCCCGGTGTTTCTCCGTCCGAAATCTGATTTTCCGTATTTTGAGCTAAATCCTGAGTCAGATTTTCTGCCAGTACTTCCTCCATAGTTTCATCCAGATAGTTTTCCTGCTGCAATACAACATCTGAATCCATGCTCTCAATTTCTCCATAATCGGCCTGCTCCATATCCTCATCAGATATTTCAAATAGAGCTGCAACGTCTGTATCTGTTACCGCCTGCTGACTGCCTGCTTCAACTGTATCTGCCCCCGCCGAAAGTATCTCCTCTTCTGTAATCTTGCCACCGGCAAAATTCAGGTATCCCGCAATTGCAATCATAATTGCCAGCGCCGTAATCATGATCTGATTCTTTTTCACCATATTCTTCAAGTCCGTATCTCCTTCTTATTGTGAAATCATTTTAACTACTTTAATTTTATGTGCCTCAATACCAAATAATGCCTGAATTGCTTCTGTTATATTTTGTATGATTCCGGCATTATCACCGCCCTGGGCAGACACTACAACTCCTTCCACAGAAGGGGCCAGCACCTTTGTTATGTAGGGTACATTACTTCCCTCATAAACAGTTTCCTCCTCATCACTTATATCCGCAGTATTTCTGCTGCCGCCGGCTGAGTCTACCTCTGTCGTGCTGTTCCGCACCGTAACCTTATCCTTTTCTACAACAGCCTCGCCTGAATTTTTCAGCGTGACCATCACCCTCACCTTTCCGACCCCATCCATCGTACAAAGCAGTTCTTCTAAGGACGTCTCAAGATAAGAGGCATAAGAGCGCAGTTCACCGCCGCCTTCCTTAGCATCTGTGCCTGTATTTTGAGTCGAATCTGACTGTAAATCCATTATATTCCCTTTACTGTCCCATTGACCGGACTGTATCTGCGTACCTGTATCCGTATTATCCTCTTTTACCGGCCAGGCAATCACAAGCAGCAGGACACCGGCAAGAATGATTATCAGGAAATTATCCCTGGTAAATTTCCCGGTAATTTTTTTCTTTATCTCCTTTTCCCGAACCTTTTCCATACCATCCTCATTCCACTACTGTTAATCATATACAATTTCAATTCTTTCGGGGTCTACTCCGATACAATTTCCCAATTGCCTTTTCAGCTCTGTTTCCTCCTTTCCTTCCTTCATGATGCTGCTTTCTAAAGCACCGCTCCCAATTACAACGGGCTCTATCTGTATCTTATTTTCAACCTTTTCCTTTTCTTTTTTACCCGAAAGCGTTACTGAAAGCTTCTGTTCTTTTGTAATTGAAACCTCTAAAACATCATAACCGCTTCCACATTCATTCAGTCTGTTTTTCAGTTCTTCTTCAATGCTTTCATAAATTCCCATGCTGTTATCCTCTACCTGAAACTCATCACTGCCTGAGTCAATATTTTGCTCCAAAAGCAATACTCTCTCTCTGATTTCCTTTTCTTTTTCCTCATCAAGAACCAAACCAAAAATCGGTTCAGTAATCTTTAAGATCATTAGTATCCCTACCAGAACCCTGACATACTTCATATAAGAATTACCGGGCACAAAAAACATGATCGCCTGTGCAATAATCACAAAAATGCATATCTCTTTGATCGCCGCAACCATTACTCCCCCTTAAAAAGAAACGGTATATGACACTACCGCAATCACAATAATAAACAGCGCCATTGAAGTAAACAC
>USJG01000097.1 GCA_900554925.1 uncultured Lachnospiraceae bacterium | reverse complement strand
GATATTACTTCCTGCCATGGAAAATGCAAGAACCATTACGGGCATTATCATATGCCTGGCAACGTCTGCAAACCCTCCCTGGGTTCCCAAAGTCGTCATTCCGCTTGAAGGAAGCCACCCCAGTTTTACAGTAAAAATATAAATTAAAAGCAGGGAAAGGAAAAAACCCGGTATACTGCTTCCCAAAAAGGAAAACGTAACCACCGCGTAATCTCCCTTTGAATACTGGTGAATTGCACTGTAGATTCCCGCTGGAACTGCCATCAGGAGACTTACGATCAGCGACACTCCCATTAAAAGAAGTGTAGGGCCTAAGTGGCTTCCTATCATTTCACTGACAGGCTGATAGGACTTAATAGAATAGCCCATATTTCCATGGAGCAGCTGGCCCAGCCACACGAAATACTGTATATAAAAAGGTTTGTCCAGTCCCAGTGCAATTTTTTTTGCTTCTACCGCTGCCTCTGATACCCTGGGTCCCTTTAGCATTTCCAAAGGACTTCCTGCCATGCACATAATTGCATAGTCGATAATTGTAATACCTATGAGCACCGGAATGGCAATTAAAATTCTCTTGATTATATATTTACCCAATCTCCCGTTCCTCCTTTTCGATCATCACAATAGGGCAGGCGGCATAATGCCTGGAACAAACTCCGGTTTCCTGTAATTTAGGTTCTTTCTGCCTGCAAATTTCTGTAGCATAGGGACATCTGGGATGAAAGCGGCATCCATCAGGCGGATTGACACTATTGCCAATCTCTCCCTGGAGAAGCTTTCTTACTTTTTCCTTTTCTTTCGGATCCGGCACAGGAACCGCCTCTAAAAGTGCCTTCGTATAAGGATGAACAGGATTGTTAAATATTTCCTTCGCTTCCCCCAGCTCTACGATCTTCCCAAGATACATGACCGCAATCCTGTCACTGACATAATTAACCGCTCCCAGTCCGTGCCCTACAAAAAGCAGTGTCAGGTGAAGCTGCTTTTGCAGATCTTTCAGCAAATTCAAAATCTGCGCCTGTATTGATACATCCAGCGCACTTACAGGTTCATCACAGACAATAAATGCAGGATTAAGGGAAAGCGCCCTGGCAATACCGATTCTCTGCCTTTGACCACCTGAAAACTCATGGGGATACCTGCCCAGCACATTTCTGGAAAGCCCCACCATATCCAGGATTTTCAAAATATCCTTTTCCACGGATTCCTTAGTTGATATATGGTGGTACAGCATAGGCTGGGAAAGAATTTCAAATATATGCTTTCTGGGATTTAGTGAGGAATAAGGATCCTGAAACACCATTTGAAGCTGGGTTCTTATTTTCTGCATCTCACCTTTTTTAAGAAGTGACAGATCCTTTCCGTCAAAAAAAATTTTACCTTCCGTAGGATGCTCCAGCCCAACCAGCAATCTTCCAATGGTAGATTTGCCGCATCCGGATTCTCCTACCAGTCCCAGAGTTTCACCTTTCATAATAGAAAAACTTACCCCATCAACAGCTTTTACATATCCGGTAGTATGATCAATAATGCCGCCTTTTATGGGATAATGCTTTTTTATATTTTCAACCTGAATCAAAGGGGTAATCTGCTCTGAACTCATTTCGCCATTCCCCCTTCCTTCATCACAATACATTTAGCCCTGTGGCATGGGCCAAACTCATAGTCCTGCTGAGGGCTGTCACACTCCGGCCTTCTGTATCTGCACCGGTCTGCAAAACGACATCCCTTAATATCATCATAACTTTCCGGTACAATACCGGGTATGGAGATAAGCTGCCTGTCCGCATCATCACGTATGGTAGGTACCGTATCAAGAAGTGCTCTGGTATAAGGATGTATGGGATTTTTAAATAACTCTTCCACCGGCGCTTCCTCAATGATCTGCCCCGCATACATGACAAGGACCCTATCCGCCATATTGGCTACCAGGCCAATATCGTGGGTAATCAGTATCACAGACATACCTGTTTCCTTTTGTAATTCTCCCAAAAGCTCCATAATCTGTGCCTGGATGGTCACATCCAGCGCTGTTGTGGGCTCGTCCGCAATAAGAAGTCTGGGGTTGCAGGATAAGGCCATTGCAATCATGACTCTTTGTCGCATTCCCCCTGAAAGCGTATGGGGATACTTCTTCATTACCCCATGAGCGTCCGGCATTCCCACTCTTTCCAGTAGTGTTTCTGCACGCCTTTCAGCTTCCTTTTTGGACAAATGCATATGCGTCCTGATACTTTCCGTTATTTGACTTCCCACTGTAAAAACAGGATTCAGCGAAGTAAGCGGATCCTGAAAAATCATGGTGATCTGATCTCCTCTAAGCCCATCAAGTTCCTTTTCTTTCATGGAAAGAAGATTCTTACCGTCAAAGAGGACAGAGCCGTCAATGACAGCTCCGCCCCTTCCTAACAATCCCATTATTGACAATGATGTTACACTTTTTCCACATCCGGATTCACCCACAATGCAGACTACCTCTCCTTCATCCACATGAAAATGGATATGATCTACACTGATATTTTTACCGTAATCACCGGTAAAAGCAGTGGTGAGCCCTTTTACCTCCAGTAAATGCGACATAGTCTTTCCTCACTATTAAAACTACTCTACAACGTCCCAGTTCTGTACATCATTAAAAAAGCCATATGCACTGGGCTGGGCACCACTGATTCTATTGCTTACAGCTCCCTGCGCACTGATAATATATATGGAGAACATGGGAACATCCTCCTGTACCTTTTTATCCACGATGGAATAAAGACCCTTGATCTCTTCAATATCACTTGTCTGCTGAGTTTTCGCCAGCGCTTCGCTGATTGAGGCATCTGCATATCCTGTCCAGCTTCCTTCACCGGAAAGAAGCCAGTCCACATCGGGATAAGGATCTACCGGAGCATAGGTGTACTGTACTGCAAGAATATCATAATCTGTAGTTCCTGCAACGGTCATAAGGGTTGCCAGATCAACTGTCTGCACCTCTACCTTGATGCCCACTGCCGCCCACTGGGCTACCAGTACCTGTGCACCATTTACAAAGGTGCTGTCGCCGGAATTTACATAGAAGCGAAGTGTCTGTGAGCCATCCCATCCTGCTTCTGCAAGCAATTCCTTTGCCTTTTCAGGGTCATATGAAACAGGAGTAATGCCCTCGTCAAAGAAAGGACTTGCAGATGAAAGAAATCCATCCACAACTTCTCCATGGCCTTTTAAAAGCTGGTCTACAAGCTGCTGCCTGTCAATTGCATAAACAAGCGCCTGACGTACCCTTGCATCTGTCACGTTGGCGGTCTGAATAAATGCCGACTGATTTGTAATGGGCGAACCATATACGACCTCTACATTTTCCAGCGCTTCAATACTGTCATAATCCTCCTGAGGAATTGCGGTCATGGTATGATGGGTAATATCAATTTCACCTGACTGAAGACCTGCATATATCTGGCTGGCATCCATGATCTTGATGTTTAACTTATCGATCTTTGGAGCTCCTTTCCAGTAATCCGCATTGGCCTCATAGGAAATATAGTGATCATTATCATAATCCGTCAGGAAAAAGGGGCCGCTGATCACATCCGGCTTGTTAAACCAGTCTGCTGTCAGAAGTTCTTCCTCACTGAACTGCTCGATAATGTGTTTCGGCATTGTATGAATATATCTTGCGTAAGTATTTTCAAAAGTAGTAAGAGCCATAGGATATTTGGCAGTAAACTGAATTGTTTTTTCATCAATGATCTGGATTCCTGCAACGCTCTCAGCGCCTTCTTCCACAAACCCTTCATCGCTTACTCCTTCAAATGCATAAAGCATTAACGTCGTGTTATTAACGACCGGACTGGCTAAGCGGCGCACGGTATATTCCACATCCGCAGCGGTAACAGGTGTTCCATCTGACCAGACAGCATTTTCGTCAATATGCACCACAAAGTTAATATTATCCTCTGTAGTAACAGAATCTGCCAGCATTCCCTGGAAATTCATTTCGCTGTCAAGCTCCATCAGAGGCAGGAACATTAATCCCACAGCATACTTATTGATTTCTGTCTGATCAATTACAAAGGGATTGATCCCTCCTAAAGAATCTGTAACACCTACATTTACAATTTTTTCTCCTGTCCCGGCAGCTTCGCCAGAAGCCTGGGTTCCATCGGCAGCTTCGCTTTCTGCTCCGGCTGGTTCATTACTCTGGTCTTTTGAAGAGCAGCCTGCCACAGCAAAAACGAGAGCTGCTGTTAATGTAAAGCCCAGAAATTTTTTCAAAAATTTTTTCATTTTTCTCTCCTCAACACACGGCGCCGGATGCAACGGAATCTGGCACCAAATTTTACAGTTGGTTCATTATACTGTTATGAAGCTAAAATGTCAATAATATACAGATAAAATACTGCATTCTCTTAATTGTTGCTAAATAGGGGGGTGGACAAATACCTGTCGCCTGAATCAGGCAGTAATACCACTATATTTTTTCCCTGATTTTCAGGTCTTTGTGCCAGAATAACTGCTGCCTTTAACGCTGCCCCTGAAGATATCCCCACCAAAATTCCTTCACTTACTGCAAATGCCTTTCCTTCCGCAAATGCATCTTCATCTGCTATGGCAATGATTTCGTCATAAATTTCAGTATTTAACACCTCTGGAACAAATCCCGCACCTATTCCCTGAATCTTATGGGCTCCCGAAATCCCTTTTGAAAGTACCGGACTTCCCGCAGGCTCTACCGCTACCACCTTAATATCAGGATTTTTGTTCTTTAAATATTCTCCCACACCGGTAATGGTACCTCCGGTACCTACACCTGCTACAAAAATATCTATCTTTCCGTCTGTCTGCTCCCAGATTTCAGGTCCTGTTGTCTCTCTATGGATCTTGGGGTTTGCCGGATTCACAAACTGGCCAAGAATAACAGAACCGGGGATGGACTCCCTCAATTCTTCTGCTTTGGCAATGGCCCCCTTCATTCCCCTGGCTCCTTCAGTAAGTACAAGTTCCGCACCGTAAGCGCCCAGAAGGTTTCTTCGTTCAACACTCATGGTATCAGGCAGTGTAAGAATTGTCCTGTATCCCTTGGCTGCCGCTACCGCCGCAAGGCCAATGCCTGTATTTCCGGAGGTAGGCTCTATGATAGTCGCCCCCGGTTTTAAGATTCCTTTTTCCTCTGCATCCTCAATCATAGCCAGCGCGATACGGTCCTTAGCAGAGCCTGCCGGATTTAAATATTCCAGCTTTGCAAAGATTGCCGCCCCTGTAACTCCTGCTTTTTCTGCATATCGGTTTAATTTTAAGACAGGCGTACCTCCTATCAGCTCTAATGCGCTTTCTTTAATATTGCCCATAACTTTTTCCTCTTTTCACTCTTATTTCATCAATTTTCATATTTCCTACTTTTTTAGTATGGATTATATGTTTTTCATTATATGCTCTGCTTATCTCGATGTCAATATATTTTTATTATGGTTACTTATATGCTGGTCATCATTACACTCCCGTCTTGACAAACACCCAAAACAGCAGTATATTACAATCACTTTGCATTATATATACGATTCGGGTGTCAAAAGGTGCTTTTAGAAAGTGCCTTTGGCAGATTGCCAACAAAATTGCACGCTGTCAGCATGTTCTTAAGGAAGATAGACTTACCGAACGCAACCATCCGCAATTCGCCATCCGGGCTCATAGCGGACTTTTCGGTCCATCCATGTCCCGAAATTGCTGTTCTACCTAAGGCCATTAAGAAAATCTTATTTTCCTCCGCAATGACAGCTTAGCAATTTCTTTTGTGTAATCTGCCAATCTCAAATTTACCAAGCACCTTTTGACACCCGAATCTATATACGCAATTATTTATCATTTAATAAAGTAAAGGGGAAACAAATGAAAAACCTGCTAAATTACCAGACATCTGAATACGATTGCGGCCCTGTCACCTTATTAAACGGAATTCGTTATCTTTTTGAGCGGGAGGAGATTTATCCTGATATTATAAAGTTTATTATGCTCTACAGTATGGATACCTACAATGAGGAGGGAGAATTGTGTAAGCATGGCACTTCTGCTGCGGCCATGAATTATATCAACAGCTGGCTCAACCATTTCAGTCAGGTTAAAAACTTTCCTCTGCATTGCGAATTTTATTCTGGCAAAGACGTGACCCTTGCTCCCGGTTCCCCCATCCTTCAGGCCCTTGAAAAGGGTGGGGTTGTGTTGCTTCGGGTTTTTCTTGAGGTAGCTCACTATGTTTTGCTTACAGGCATTGAAAATAACAGGATACTATTGTTTGATCCTTACTATGAGGAAGAGGATGACCCTGAACTGGATGAGGAATACTTCACAGACGAAATAATTTTTATTAATGACCGGCCTAAGAGCGCAAACCGTTCCGTAGCTATTGAGCGGCTTGGCCGCGTCACCAACGGATATTATGAAATGGGAGAATTTTGCTGCAGAGAAGCGTTGATCATGTTAAATACAGATACAATAAAATAAAAAACTGGTGCATTCACTTCTTAGAATGCACCGGTTTTTTATTTTATTGTTCCATCTGCCTTCCCAAAAATCCTGCTGCCGATTGAATCAGCTTTTGTTCCACTTCTCCCATCTTTTCTTTTTCATCATTGTCAATCAGCACTACTCCTCCAATGATGTCTCCTTCACAAATGATAGGACTGATTGCCTCCTGCCAGAAATCATCAGTAACATCCTGAGTGATGGGAATAAATCCCGGATCCTCCTTAGATGCAATCATCATCTCCCGTTTGTTTAATTTCTCTTCTAACTCTCTGCTGATCGACTTTCCAAGAATATTTTTAAAGCCTCCAGACACTGCAATAAACTGGTCTCTGTCTGCAATCAGGGCTGTCCGTCCTGATACCTGGGCAAGACTTTCTGCATATTGCTTTGCAAATGTATTCATCTCTCCAATGGGAGAATATTTTTTCAGGATAATTTCACCTTCCCTGTCTGTAAAAATTTCCAGCGGATCGCTTTCCCTGATTCTTAATGTCCTCCTGATTTCCTTGGGTATTACAATACGACCTAAGTCGTCTATTCTACGCACAATGCCTGTTGCTTTCATTTATCACTTCCTCCATTTCCTGCTGTAACTCCTTTTCATTTTAATCTCCATTCTGGAGCGTTTTACGCGACGGGGCGAAGAGAAATTCGCGAAGGCGATTTCTCTTCTGCCATCAAAGCTTATTTGTGACGCTCCGGCACAAATAGCCGTGTAAAAAATAAGCTATCAAGCTTATTTTTTACACTATTCCTCCTGATTCTATCAAACACCAAGTAAAGCAAGCAGGCAAAGGGCCGCGGTAATAATGGAAAAAACTGCTACCACTTTGGTCTCCTTCCATCCGCACAGTTCAAAGTGATGGTGCAGCGGCGCCATCTTAAATATTCTCTTTCCTCCGCTTACCTTATAATAAGCAACTTGTATAATGACTGAAAAAACCTCAATCACATAAATAAAACCAACAACAGGCAAAAACAGGGGCATCTGCATCATGTAAGCACAGGCCGCCACAAATCCTCCCAGAGCCAGGGAACCTGTATCTCCCATAAACACACTGGCCGGATGCACGTTAAATAAAAGAAATCCAAGTAGCGCACCTGTCACTGCGCAGGTGATCGGAGCAATCCCTGCCCCGGTACCAATCGCTGCCACTGTAAAAAAGGTTGATACCATAATTGTAACACTGCTTACAAGACCATCCAGACCATCTGTAAAATTAGTGCCGTTTACTGTGCCGATTACCACCACAAACAAAAACGGAATATTAAGCCAGCCCAGGTTCAAATAGTATCCCTTTAAAAACGGGATCCTCATGGCCATCTCAACGCCCTCTGCATGATACAGATAATATGCGAATACTGCTGTCACTATCATCTGAAGCAGCATCTTCTGCCAGGGTTTAAGCCCCATGGAACGCCTTAAAACCACCTTGATATAATCGTCCAATAGTCCGATCAAACCAAATCCCAGTGTCAGAAACAGGATTGGTATAATCTTCGGATAATCCTCAACATACAGCATAGATGTGACCGCCACACTGACCATGATCAGGATGCCTCCCATGGTAGGCGTTCCCGACTTTTTCAAATGCGTACTGGGTCCGTCCTCTCTCACCGTCTGCCCCACTTTAAGCTTTTTCAAAAAGGGAATGATAAGCGGCCCTAAGATCACACTCAATACAAAGGATGTCAGTATGGGCACTACAATAAAACTGCCAGTCATTGCCTGCACCTCTCAATTATAATCCATTTTTTCCAAATAAGGAACAGAAAAGGAAGAAATGTTTCAATTTATTCTTTTCCTTTTGTTTTTTAAGAATAATAACAGCATTTCTCCTATATTATTTTTTATATGATTATTATACTGACTTTTATAACTTCTTATTGTATATTGCCGCTTCTTCTATCGTAAGATTCAATTTGTCCTTAATTGGCACCTCCTTCATTTCGGCATCTCTTTTCGTTTTCCCATATATATTCATTAGGGGTACAAATAATTCTGTAAATTAAATAATAAAAAAACATAATTTGTTAGAAACTCTCTTTCATAAACTCATCAAATTGTTCCATGTTCATCAGAATCTTACGTGGTTTAGTTCCTTCCTCTTCTCCTACAATTCCTGCTTCATAGAGCTGATCCATGATTCTTGCCGCCCGGTTAAATCCTATCTTAAATACACGCTG
>USJG01000096.1 GCA_900554925.1 uncultured Lachnospiraceae bacterium | reverse complement strand
CATTGACGGTTATCATAAACAAAAACTTGTTTCAAATAATTTTTACGATGTTATATACTATATAAATTGCCATGATTCAGCAATGACTCGGAGGTGGAAAGAAAAAAGTCGGATTGAAAAATTATTTAAAATGATTTGTACAGAAAATGGAATGGAACAATGAAAAAATATAAAAAACATATATTCATTATATGCGTTTTGGGAGTTTTTATTACTATCCTGATTTATAATGCATTAACTCCATATTTATCCGATGATATTATTTACAAAGATAATGTGAAGGAAGCCAGGAATGTATTTGACCTGGTCAGGCAGCAATATCAGGAATATTTAAGCAATAGCGGACGTATAATAGGACAATTTAATATTCGACTTTCTTTAGTATTTGATAAATATATTTTTAATATTGTTAACAGTATAATGTTTGTTTTATTGTCTCTAATGATTTACTGGAACATCCAGGGGAGAAAGGGCTATGATAGCAGCCTGTATCTATTGATAGTGTTTGCTATATGGAGATATAGCGTTAACTTTGGAGAAACGATTCTCTGGCTTTGCGGGGCATGTAATTATTTATGGGGAAGCGTGATCATACTGGGTTTTGTAACATTATATCGCAAAATATTAAAAAAGAAACAAATAAAAAGAAAAATATTAACCGCATTTTCTATGTTTTTGTATGGATTAATTGCAGGATGGTGCAATGAAAATACTTCTGGCGGCGGGCTTTTGCTGATTTTGATGTTTACAATAAGCACATATATAAATCAAAAGAAAGAAAAAAATGTAAAAATAGGAGAATATATTCAGCCATATATAATAACCTCTCATTTAGGAATGCTGTGCGGTTTAATGGGTATCGTATTATCGCCAGGGGCGCACAAGCGTGCAGCGGTACAAAGCGGTATTGAGAATTATGATGGATTGACAGGCTATCTTTCAAGATTATATAAATGCTTTGTAGAAATAGATCGTTTGTTTTTGGAACTTATAATTATACTTGGCTGTATAATTATAGCCTTAGTTGTATGTAATAGAAAAATAAAAATTATTTTAGAAGACATAAGCCCATTTGTAGTTGCATCAGCAGCCACAGCATTTGTCCTGGTATTAATACCAACACCCATGAACAGGGCTTATTTTGGAGCAGGCATATTTTTGATTATTGCATGCGTACAAAGCTTTTTCTACCTGTGTAAAGGAGTTACCAATAAAAGGGAGTTGTATCTTGGTTATTATTGTGCACTATGGATACTGGCAATCAGTTTCTTTTTTGTATATGTTGAAAATCTGGTGAATTTAGCGCGGATATATAGAGAAGATAAAGAGAGGATAGCGTTAATTGAAAGGGCTGTAGATGAAGGAGAGAACCGGGTTGTTATTCCTCAATATAGAGAGGAATTCAGAAATACTTTTAGCAATGCCCATGATTCGGATATGCAGGAAGATCCCGGTTATTGGATTAATCAATATTATGAAGGATATTACGAAATTGAATGTATCACAGCAATACCGCGGGATTTGTGGAATGAAAAATTTGGGTAGAGACAGCAATATCAAAGCATTTGGATAATAAATATCCAGATGCTTTTTTTTGCTCAATTTGGTATAAAACAGGTGATTTGATTATTGTTATATTCCCATCTGATTGTGCTCTTGACAAACAGGCGGGAAACTTGTTATGCTAATAATGGTCAATAAATTGACTGTGCTGCAATTGACTTTATGGGAGGTGGCTGATATAACGAAGGAAACCAGGAAGAACGCATATTTGTATTGTAAATTTCGAGATGAGCAGCTTGCGTTGTATGATGAGTATGCTAAACGCCACGGAATGTTGATGAAAACACTATTAGTAGTTAATGTGCTATATTATGATGATTTCTATGGCAGGGGCGGTGTAACACAGACGGAAATTTGTCACAGAACTTTCCAGTCTAAACAGACGGTCAATCTGATTATACGGAATCTTTTAAACGAAGCATACATAACGGTTGAAGAGCGCAAAGAAAATAAACGGGAGAAATTAGTACGAATAACCGAAGCAGGCAAAGTTTACTGTGAAAAAGTTGTCCGTCACATCACATGGGCAGAAGATACGGCAATGTCTATGTTTACACAGGAGGAGCAAGAGCAGTTAGTTAGTCTCTCACGGACATTTACAAAAAATCTGACAGAACTTATTAATCAGGAAACGGAGAATTAAATTATGGAATTTTACGAAGCAATTAACAAAAGAAAAACGACGAGGGAATTTTTGGATACGGAAGTGGATTTTGAGGTCATTAAAAGGATTTTAGAGGCAGGAAACAAAGCCCCCACCTGGGATCATAACCGTAATTGGCAGTATATCGTTTTAAGAACTGACGAAGAAAAAGAATATGCCTTTTCCGAAGCTAAAGCGATTGCAGATAAATTCAATGCCGACAAATATCTGAATATGCCCAGACCTTATCCGATTACATTAGGTCAAAAAATGTACGGTTATGCTATGCCAAAACAATATACCATGCTGAAAGAAGCGCCGTATGTAATTATTCCCTTATTCAGATCAAAAGAATTGAACGGTGAATATGTTTCAAAATTAAATCCCTTTGCCACTATTTGGTGCGTGATAGAAAATATCTTTTTAGCGGCAACAGCAGAAGGATTATCCTGCTCCATGCGTATACCGCTAAATAAAGAACACGACATCGTTAAGAAAAAACTGAAAGTGCCGCCAACCTATATGATACCTGTATTTATCGGTATTGGTTACGCCAATCCCGAAGAACCGCAATTAGAACAATATAACCCCGACATAGACAAACAAATACGATTTGGGAGATGGAAATGATTGTAAAAGAAATTAGAGTAAAAAAGGATAGAAAATATTATGAAGTTATTTGAATCTTTTACGTAACTCTACGGAGCGTGGGTTTTAATTTCCGGTTTCATCATATATGCTGAAATCGTTAGGAGGTGTCAATTTTGAATCAGATTAAAACAGGTAAATTTATTGCAGCCATGAGGAAAGAACAGTCATTAACCCAGAAGCAGTTAGCAGAGCAGCTTATGATCAGTGACAAAACAATCTCAAAGTGGGAAACAGGAAATGGGATGCCGGAGGTCTCACTGATGCTGCCTCTCTGTGAAGCGCTGAAGATTAATGTAAATGAGCTTTTGTCTGGTGAAAAACTGACAGAATCAAATTATCACGAGAAAGCGGAGGAAAATATGATGGAGTTAGTAAGAGAAAAAGAAGAAAACAGAAAGAAAATTATTCTTTCCATGGTAGTTGCTTTTACAAGTATAATGGCAGGAGTGCCCCTTATTCTTGTGGCCGGTATTTTTGAAATGTCTACAGCTATACGGGCAGTGTTTATTGGAATTGCCTGCCTGGTAATTGCAATCAATATAGGGGTTGCCGTTGTGCTGGATCAGGAAGCCGGAAGCTTTGAATGCCCTGAATGTGGAAACAGATTTTCACCCAGTATGAAAGCCTATATTATGGGGCCTCATACTATCACAAAGAGAAAATTAAGGTGTCCGGAATGCGGGAAAATCAGCTACTGTAAGCATCGACTGACCAGATAAAAGTAAAATTACAGCGATAAGCTGGAGGCAGGAAAAGGCAATAGTTAATTGACAATCTTTTACAATTCCTATAAACTTAATAATAAGAATTATTACTATTTAAGGAGAAGAGTTTATGGGCGTTTACAGATGTAGTGTGTGTGGTTATTTGTATGATGAAGAGAAGGAAGGAGTGCCTTTTTCTGAGCTTTCAGCCTGTCCTGTCTGCAAACAGCCGGTGGAGAAGTTTGTGCCGGTAAATGAGACGGAAGAAGAGAAAAAGGAATTAAAAGAGGGGGAGGAAAAGTCAGATTCAGAGCTGAAATATGACAGTAGGTATGCCAGATTTGATGAGTCTTGCAGGTACATGGAGGAAATCCATCAAATGGCAGTGACCGGGAAAACGATTGGCGGTTCCATGGGAACAAAGATGCCAATGCCCAATTGGGACGATATTCTGATATTGGGCGCGCAGCTTAATCCGCCGCCCTTAGATGAGGATGCTGAGGTTAGCACTACCACTGTAATTGGAAAAAATGCAAAGCGTCCCATGATATTGGATCATCCCGTGTACATTTCCCATATGTCTTTTGGAGCGCTTTCAAAAGAAATTAAGGTTGCGCTGGCAAAAGGTTCTGCAATGGCACGTACCGCAATGTGCAGTGGGGAAGGGGGAATCCTTCCCCAGGAAAAAGAAGCGGCTTACAAATATATTTTTGAGTATGTTCCCAATAAGTACAGTGTCACTGATGAAAATCTGCGTAAAGCAGATGCCATTGAAATTAAAATTGGCCAGGGAACGAAGCCCGGCATGGGTGGCCATCTTCCGGGAGAAAAGGTGACGGAGGAAATTGCGGCTATCAGAGGAAAGAAGCCGGGCTGTGATATTCAAAGTCCAAGTAAATTCCCGGAGATCAATACCAAAGAAGATTTAAGGGAAATGGTTCAGATGCTGCGGACGCGTTCAGATGGCCGGCCAATTGGCATTAAAATTGCGGCGGGACGGATCGAACGTGACCTGGAGTATTGTGTGTATGCAGAGCCGGATTTTATTACCATTGACGGAAGAGGCGGTGCAACCGGCTCCAGCCCGCTTTTGCTTCGTGAAGCAACTTCAGTTCCTACCATATATGCACTGTATCGGGCAAGAAAATATTTAGATTCTGTTCATTCAGACATTTCTCTTGTAATCACAGGTGGGCTTCGGGTGTCAGCGGATTTTGCAAAGGCACTTGCAATGGGAGCGGACGCAGTAGCAGTGGCATCTGCCGCACTGATTGCGGCAGCCTGTCAGCAGTACCGGATCTGCGGGACCGGAAACTGTCCGGTAGGAATTGCAACTCAGAATGAGGAGCTGCGCGCAAGGCTAAAGGTGGATGCAGCAGCGCAAAGAGTAGCTAACTTTTTCAATGTTTCACGCGACGAGCTTAAAACCTTTGCAAGGATTACCGGACATAGCTCCGTACATGATTTAAGCGTGGAGGATCTGATTACAGTCAGCCGGGAAATATCCGAGTATACAAATATCCCTCATGCATAAATACATAATGGAAAAAAACACATTGGTATATTATAATAGCTTTAATGGCTTAAAAATCAAAGAGAAAGGATAATAAGTATGAGCGATTATAAAATCAATACAAAATGTGTACAGGCAGGCTATACGCCGGGAAATGGAGAGCCCCGTCAGATACCGATTATTCAGTCTACAACCTTTAAATATGACACAAGTGAGGATATGGGTAAGCTGTTTGACCTTCAGGCATCAGGGTACTTTTATACCCGTTTACAGAATCCCACCAATGATTATGTAGCGGCTAAAATAGCAGAGCTTGAGGGGGGAACTGCCGCAATGCTTACCTCCTCCGGACAGGCGGCAAACTTTTTTGCGCTTTTCAATATTTGTGAGTGCGGAAGTCATATCGTATCCTCCTCATCTATCTATGGCGGAACCTTTAATCTGATTTCTGTCACTATGGCTAAAATGGGGATTGAAGTTACCTTTGTTTCCCCGGACTGTACACCGGAAGAACTTAATGCGGCTTTTAAAGAGAACACAAGAGCAGTGTTTGGGGAAACGATTGCCAACCCGGCGCTTACAGTTCTGGATATAGAGAAGTTTGCAAAGGCGGCTCACGACCATGGAGTGCCGCTGATTGTCGACAATACCTTCCCTACCCCAGTCAATTGCCGTCCACTTGAGTGGGGAGCCGATATTGTTACACATTCCACCACGAAATATATGGATGGACATGGAGCAGCAGTTGGCGGAGCAATTGTAGACGGGGGAAAATTTGACTGGATGGCTCATGCAGATAAATTTCCGGGCTTATGTACGCCGGATGAATCCTATCATGGAATTACCTACGCAGAGCAGTTTGGAAAGGAAGGAGCTTTTATTACCAAGTGCACTTCCCAGTTGATGCGTGATCTTGGATGCATCCAGTCGCCGCAAAACGCCTATATTTTAAATCTTGGCCTGGAATCGCTTCATGTGAGAATGCCCCGCCATGTAGAAAACGGACAGGCAGTAGCAGAATTTCTTAAGGAGCAGCCCCAGGTGGCTTATGTAAATTATCCGGGGCTTAAGGAGGATAAGTACTATGAGCTTGCCAGAAAGTATTTGCCAAAGGGCGGCTGCGGCGTAGTGTCATTTGAACTTAAGGGAGGGCGCAGGGCAGCCGAAACCTTTATGAAGCATTTGAAGCTGGCAGCCATTGAAACCCATGTGGCAGACGCAAGAACCTGCTGCTTAAATCCCGCTACCTCCACTCATCGCCAGATGACAGAGGAACAGTTAATTGCGGCAGGAGTTCCGGCAGGACTGGTTCGTATCTCCTGCGGTCTTGAGGATAAGGAGGATCTGATCGCAGACCTGGCACAGGCATTGGCAGCGATATAAATAATTTTATGAAAAAGATACCTACAGACAGATGCTGGAAGCATCTGCCTGTGGGTTATTTTGAAAAAGCAGGTTCAGATGACTTAGACTTGATGAAAGTTTACAGATCAAATTCCTCAAAGAGAGTTTCCTGATATTCTGTATCTCTGGCAGCCTTGATGATATCTTCTGTGCGTCCAGCCTCGGTCAGTTTAATGTTCAACTGGTTTACCCGGTTTCTTCCATCCATTCGTGCCATTTCTTCAACTTCCCAGGATTTCATATAACTTATGCTAACCTCCTTCTTGTGCTTGACTTTATTTACAAGTTCATGAACGGATGCAATATCCTGATTAGTGATATTATAATCCGTTGTGTTTTGTATGTATTTTAGCATATCTTTCAGCGCTTGACCAGGTTTTCCTTCGGTTCCTTTAGGTGTATCTACTATAGTTGATTTTATGTATAGATACAAATTAAAAAAATATAAACTTTTCATATATGCGAGTGTACGAGTTTGTACCAGACTTAGGAAGAAAAAGCATTTGATTTCAAAAATATGAAAAGTAAAGTTATTTGTGTTATAATGACTTAAATTGCAGCAGACTGATGCCGCGTGGAGGATTGCCATGATGAAGATAATAAAAGCTATGGTGCTTAACTTAAAGTAACTGCAATTTGGCACAAAGCCTGTACCGAAAGCAGCAAACAGTGCGATGGAAAAATCTGATATATGGAGGAAGAGATGAAAGACAGGATAGAGGGGATAGAGGAATTAAATACAAAAGAAATCATAGCAGCAGGAATTCTTACAGTTGTCATGGCATTTATGGACATTACAGGATTACCCTGTGTGCTGTTTATCAATATTCAGGCGGCTGACATAACGCCATTTTATTTTACACTTATGGTCAATTTTTTGTTTACAGGGTTGGTATGTTATGCAGGAGCAGCCTGTTTTTTGCCAAACTGGAAATGGGGGCTTAAATGGGCCGGAACAGGACAAGGCTTAAAGAAATATGGACTGGCCGGAATATTGGCGCTTATATGTTCCTTTCTGGCATTTTACATAGGATTACAGCCATTTGACAACGAGCCTACAATCTGGCGAGTGCTCATTGAAGGCTTTATTTATTACATTGGAGTGGGTATCATTGAAGAATTGTATGTCAGAGGACTTCTGCTGAACATTATAGAAAAGTTGTTCCATGGTAAAAGGAATGCAGTGCTCTGGGCGGTGGTGATTTCATCTGTGATATTTGGTGCAGGGCATATTCCCGGGACATTGGGAAGCCCGTTTCTGGTGATTGCCTGTAAGGTGGTATGGACAATAGGGCTGGGAATTTATTTTGGAGCTGTTTATAAAAAGACAAATTGCCTGTGGGCTGCAATTATTCTTCACACAGTTATGGACTTTTGTGGTGTACCGTTCTGCTTTTCCACATCATCAGCATATCCTTCCATATCGCTGTATATCATCCTTCCGGTTTATCTGCTGCTTGGAGGTTATGGAATATATATTTTAAGAAAAAAATAGCAGACTGTAACAATTGAAATAGCAGAAAATATGAGAGGAAAACCTATTATGCTTAGATTAAGGCCATATAAAAACTGTGATGCAAAATATATTGTAAGCTGGATCAAAGATGAAACTGCATTTCGCAAATGGTGTGCCGACAGGTATGAAAGCTATCCTATCAGTGCAGACGATATTAATAAACAATATGCAGCCTGCGCAGATGCAGATAATTTTTATGAAATGACAGCCTTTGATGAAACCGGAGTAGTGGGTCATCTGATCATGCGGTTTACAGACGAAGAAAAAAGGATTCTTCGCTTTGGCTTTGTCATTGTGGACGATGCCAAAAGGGGAAAAGGATATGGAAAAGAAATGCTGTTGCTGGCCTTAAAATATGCTTTTGAAATTTTAAAAGTATGGAAGGTAACGCTGGGGGTGTTTGAGAACAATGAGCCTGCATACCACTGCTATCAATCCATAGGTTTCAAGGAGGTTATGACCAGGAACAAAGAAGTTTACCATGTATTAGGAGAGGATTGGGAATGCATAGAACTGGAGATTGAGAATCCAGATTTAGAAAAGATAGTAAAAATATAAAATAGTATCATTAAAAAGATTCGGGTGTCAAAAGGTGCTTGGTAAATATGGGATCGTTAGATTGCACAAAAGGAATTGCTAAGCTGCCATTGTGGAGGAAAATGAGATTTTCTTAATGGTCGGGGTGGAACAGCAATTTCGGGACATGGATGTCCCGAAAAGTCCGCTATAAGCCCGGATGG
>USJG01000095.1 GCA_900554925.1 uncultured Lachnospiraceae bacterium | reverse complement strand
TGATCAGGGAATACAGGAATTTAACAGGCAGTACAGGCAGGTGGATTCGCCTACGGATGTACTTTCATTTCCCATGATCACATTTGAAAAGGAGGGGGATTTTTCCGCAGCGGAAGAAGACGAAGCTGATTTTTTTGATCCCGAAAGTGGGGAGCTTAACCTGGGAGATATTATTATTTCTGCTGATAAAGTAAAAGAGCAGGCAGAAAAGTACGGACATTCCACAAAAAGAGAGCTTGCTTTTCTGATCGCCCATAGTATGCTTCATCTTTGCGGTTATGACCATATGGAGAAGGAAGAAGCACATGTGATGGAACAAAAGCAGGAAGAGATACTTTCCATACTTGGCATTACAAGAGACAGTTAATAAATTTGGAAGCACCGGCAGGAGAAAGGTAGAAAGAAACTTGAATAAACCAGAGAAAAAAAGGACAACTTCCTCAAGAAAAGACTACTATACAATGATTACTCTGCTTACCGTGACAGGTGCCCTGATTTTTCGGATCCCTTTAGGGCATTTGATTGGAGATAAAGGAATTGCATACTTTGGAGCAGCCAATGAAATATATCTGGTGCTGGCAGGAACTGTGGCTTATGGATTGTCGGAGGCTGTTGCAATCCTGGTAAAATACCGGATAAAAAGAGAACAGTACAAAAGTGCGCAGAAGGTGTTAAGCAGTGCCTTGATTCTGGGCGGAAGCACAGGTTTGATTTTCAGTGTGTTTTTTGGCTTTTTGGGACACTTTGTGGCTGAAAAGATTATGCATATGCCATTAGCAGGCCTATCTGTTTCCCTGATGGCCCCGGCTATGTTTTTCCTGATCCTCACAGGAATTTTCAGAGGTTATTTTCAGGGAAACGGTTCTCGCATACCCACTATGCACTCGCAGATACTGCACATGATATTTATGTTTATTGGAGGACTTACAGGCGCGGCGCTTTTGCGTGGATATGGCAGAAAGGTTTCGGCACTTTTGCAGAATGAAGATTATACCAGCGCCTATGGGGCCATGGGAGCAGCTTTAGGGATCTTATCAGCAGCGGTTCTTTGCTTTCTCCATGCACTTATTTTATATTTTATATTTAGAAATTCACTGAAAAGACAGGCGGGGCGGGAACTGCAAAAAGGCCAGGATACAGGGCTTCACATTTTTGGCATGCTGATGGCAACAGGAGCACTTTATTCTTTGTTCTGGATCTGCTTTAACGGTCTTACGCTGTTTGATCAGTATCTGGTATTTTTATTTGCTGATGATGTTGGCGAGACTGTCATCCTGTGGGGGGCATATTATGGGAAATGCCTTGTTTTGCCAGGTGTGATCGGCGGAATCATTAATATGATCTGCTTAAGTCCTGTGCGTCGTATTCTGGCTTTGGCTGAAAGGAAAGATCACAGGGCGGCCAGAGAAAAACTGGGAATTTTAATCCATCAGTGTGCGGTAATTGCAATACCGTCAGCTGTGTTTTTAGCAGTACTGTCTGAAAATATTCTGGAACTGTTGTTTGCGGGAGATCAGCATCAGACAGCCCTTTGGATTCAGATTTACAGTATCGTTATTGTTTTTAACGTTTTTGCAACTGTTTTTACGAATATTCTCACTAGAAGCAGGAGAATGAAATATGCAGTTTTAATAGGAGCCGGAGGGTTTTTATTGCATGCAGGCCTGTTAGTGCTTCTTTTAAAGACAGCAAAGCTTGGAATCACAGCGGTGCTTATTGCCAATATTGTCTTTTATGTATTGACGGCGGGGTTGGGCTTTTTGCTTATCAGCCGCAGCTTCCAATATACCCAGGAATGGATCAGAAGCTTTGCCATTACAATCGTTGCTTCCGCCATTTCCGGAGTGATCGCCATGCTGCTCAATAAAGTGTTTGCGCCGATGATGGGAACAACGATTTCAATGATTGTCTGCCTTTTGGTGGGAATTATATCTTATGTGATCCTTTTGCTTGTTAGTAGAGCTTTCCGTGATGGAGAACTGGAGGAGATGGCCGGCGGCAGGATTTTGATTATGCTGGCAGGAATACTTCATATTTCATGATGGTATAGATTTCTTTTTTTTGGCTGATACTGTTTATAAAGAAATAGTAAAGGTGTGCATGCTATGAAATTTGTGAAACGTATCAGTCTGTTTTTTATTTATCCCTTAAGTATGTTTGCTTTGGGCTTTGCTTCTAATATGGCCATTATGGAATTTTTTTATCCGGGAGAAGATAAGGCAGGGACGAAGGTGCAGGAAAGCAGGACACTGAAAGAAGAAACGGTGGAGGTTTCCCTTAGTGACGAGCCTGTGGTAACTGCCAATACCCGCTATGTGATTCAGGAATATAATGGGGTTACCGGAGAGATGGCAGAAGAGGAAGTACCTGCGCCGGATAAGTTTATAGGCTTAAGCCGGGAAAAATTATCAGAAGAAATCAGTGAGTATAATAAGAATCCTTCGCTGAGCGATCTGGAGCAGGGCTTTCATTATATGGAGCTTATATCCTTCTCATCGGGAAGAGTGGTGGTCAGAAAAAGCTATGAACCTACAGAAGAGGAGAAGGGGTTTTTTCTATTGAATGAAAACCATTATGTAGTGGTTTATAATCATAATCTGTCGCAAATTTATATGAATACAGACATTCTGGTGGAGGAACTGCCGGAGAATCTCCAGCAGGAGATTTTAAACATGAAGTATATAGAAGATGAAGGGGCGTTGTACAATTTTCTTGAGTCATATTCCAGCTAGTATTCTGGGAATCAAAGAAGTATGCATTTAAAGGAAATGAGGAAATAGATGGAAAGCAAAAACAGGATTGCGGTGGTTGGGGCAGGAGCCTCCGGAATGGTAGCAGCCATAAGGGCGGCCAGAGGCGGGGCAGAGGTCACTTTGTTTGAAAAAAATGACAGAGTGGGGAAGAAAATTCTTGCTACCGGCAACGGAAAATGTAATATCAGTAATCTGGAATTTGATACGGACCATTATTATTGCAGCAATAAAAACAAGTTAAGTCATCTGTTCCATGAATTTTCAGTGGAAGATACCATTTCCCTGTTTGGAAACATGGGGCTGATGATCAAAAGTAAAAATGGATATTTATATCCTTATTCGGAGCAGGCGTCGTCGGTACTTGATGTGCTGCGCATGGAGCTTGAAAGATGCAATATAAAGGTGGTAACAGGAGCAGAAATTGTGAGCGCGGCTTATTGCGGCGAACATGGAAAATTTCAGTTAAGCAGCAGAGACGGAAAAAGTTATTCTTTTCATAAATTGATTCTGGCCTGCGGCAGCCCGGCTTCCCTGAAAAAGGGAGAGGGGATGACAGGATATGAGATGGCCAGGCGCCTGGGGCACAAAATAAATCCGCTGGTACCGGGTCTGGTACAGCTTAGATCCAATGACGGATTTATAAAGGCATTGGCAGGAGTAAGATGCCAGGCCCGCTTAAGGCTTATGATTGATGGGCGGGGGGCGGATACTGAAACAGGAGAACTTCAGTTTACCGAATATGGAATATCCGGTATCCCTGTTTTTCAGATGAGCCGCCAGGCGGCTTATGCACTTAGAGAGAAAAAATCTGTTACGGTACTTACAGATTTTTTCCCAGATAAGGAGAACGAAGCTTTTGCCCATGAAAACAGGCGGAGATTTGAAACGCAGTCCGATAAGACCTTAGAGGATTATCTGACAGGAACTCAGAATAAAAAAATCAATATGGTCATGATAAAGCAGGCGGGATTAAAACCGGGAATAAAGGCATCCCAGGCAGGCTTTAAGAATATAGAGAGGATGATGCAGCAGTACCGCTCTTTTGCCATACATATAGACAGGGTAAACCCTATGGAAAATGCTCAGATTTGTGCGGGAGGAGTAGATTTTGACCAGGTAGATGCCCGGTTGGAATCCGTGCTTGTAAAGGGACTGTATTTTACAGGCGAACTCCTTGACATAGATGGAAAATGCGGAGGTTACAATCTGCAGTGGGCATGGACCAGCGGATATATTGCCGGAGGAAGCGCCGCAGAAAATGAAGCAAAGGAAAAGATTAAATGCTGAGGATCAATCAGTTAAAGCTTCCGGTGGAACATACGGAAAATGATCTTATTAAGCGGGTTAAAAGACTGTTAAGATGTCAGGAAACTCCAGAGATTACCATTGTAAGGCGTTCTATTGACGCCAGAAAGAAGCCGGAGCTGTATTTCAATTACATATTAGACGTAAAAGTAAAGGATCAGTCTGGTATTTACCGTAAATGTGACAAAAAACAGGTGCGGATTTACGAAGAGATTCCTTATCGGTTTCCGGTTTCCGGCTATAAAGGAAGGATACGTCCGGTCATTATCGGAACCGGGCCAGCAGGACTTTTCTGTGGTTATATGCTGGCTGAGGCAGGATTTCATCCTGTTTTGCTTGAAAGAGGAAACCCGGTTAAGACGCGGATAAAAGACGTGGAAGATTTTTGGGAGCATGGAATATTAAATCCGGAGTCCAACGTACAGTTTGGAGAAGGGGGAGCTGGTACCTTTTCTGATGGAAAGCTTAATACCCTTGTAAAGGACAAATACGGGAGAAATAAAAAAGTATTGTCTGTGTTTGTTCAGGCAGGAGCGCCTGAGGAAATTTTGTATGATCATAAACCTCATATAGGAACGGATGTGCTTGCCAAAGTGGTAGTAAATATGAGAAAGGCCATTGAGGATATGGGGGGTGAGGTCCGCTTTGGCGCCAAAGTAACGGACATTACGTGTACAAATGGGCATATATCCGGTCTGGTCATCAATGAAACAGAAAGAATGGATGCGGAATATGTGGTTTTGGCACCGGGGCACAGCGCAAGAGATACCTTTGCAATGCTCTGTGAAAAGGGCATAGCCATGGAGGCGAAACCGTTTGCAGTTGGAATGCGCATAGAGCATCCCCAGGAGATGATCAATCTTTCCCAGTATGGCAGGAAGGAAGAAAAAATACTGGGAAATGCACCGTACAAGGTAACAGCCAAAGCCTCAGATGGAAGAGGTGTATATTCCTTTTGTATGTGTCCTGGCGGATATGTGGTAAACGCCTCCTCAGAGCCGGGAAGGCTGACAGTAAACGGTATGAGCTACAGCGGCAGAAATGGCAGTAATGCCAACAGCGCAATTATTGTTTCAGTGACACCTGATGACTACCAGGGAAAAGGGCCGCTTGCCGGAGTGGAGTTTCAGCGTAAGCTGGAAGAGAAAGCCTTTCAGGTAGGACAAGGTGTGATACCGGTGGAAAGATATTCTGATTATAAAGCCGCAGCAGCTGCCTGTGATTATGGGAAACAGGAAGAGGATCTGCCTGTGATCTCGCAGGATTTTGTACCTGCCATAAAGGGTAAATGGGGATATGGGCCTGTACATGAAATTCTGCCTGATTTTCTCAAAACCGCATTTGTGGAAGGAATGGAGCAGTTTGGCAGGGTGATAAAGGGCTTTAATGATGGAAATACGCTGATAGAAGGCTTAGAAAGCAGGACTTCTTCACCGGTAAGGATCGTGAGAGATGAAACCCTGCAGTCTTCTTTAAGGGGGCTGTATCCCTGTGGGGAAGGAGCAGGTTATGCGGGAGGCATCACATCAGCCGCCATGGATGGCATACATGTAGCAGAAGAGGTGGCAATCCATATCATAAATAAAAGTAAAGATTTATAACATACAAAGGAGGGCTGTTTTATGGAGAAAAAAACATTAACCAGTAAGCAGGAGCTCAGGAACAGGTACTTGAGTTACAGAAATAGTCTTTCATTAGGAGAACGAAAAGAAAAAAGCGCCAGGATTTGGGAAATGCTAAAAAAAGAAGCTGTTTTCCAAAAGGCGCAGATCGTTCTTGTATATATGGATTATCGCAGTGAGGTTATGACCACCGGACTGGTAGAAGAGCTGTTTGCGTCCGGCGCAAAAAGAGTGTTTGCCCCCACGGTTGAAGGTATGGATATTAAATTTTATGAGGTGTCCTGCATGGAGGATTTTTCGGCAGGCTATCAGGGAATCCGGGAACCTTTAAGCGATCCTGCAAAATTATTTACAGAAAAGCTGGCAAGGGAAATGGAATGCCTGATCTTAGTGCCTGGAGCTGTGTTTGACAGGGAAAGAGGACGTATGGGCTATGGCAAAGGATTCTATGACAGGTATCTTGCTGCGTTTCCTTATCTTCACAGCGCGGCCCTTGCTTTTGAATGTCAGATTGCAAAGAAGGTGCCAGTGGAGGAACACGACAGAAAAACGGATATGATCATAACAGATATGGGCGTTATCAGATAAGCAATCGGGAAGTTTTTTATTTCACAGGAAAAGGATGGATGAGGAAATGGAATTATTAAACCAGTTAGGTGAAAATGCGTTGGCGGCAAAATATGAATTGCAGAAGCTGTCTACAGATGCCAAAAATCAGGCGCTTATTACAGTTGCCCATGCACTGGTTAGAGAGAGCGGCCAGATTATTCAGGAAAATGAAAAGGATATTGAGAGAGGCAAAGAAAAGGGAATGCATCCCGGTCTGATTGACAGGCTGCGGCTTACGGAGGAAAGAATCAAGGCAATGGCGGAAGGCATTAAACAGATCACGGAGCTTTCAGACCCCATTGGCGAAGTAATGGAGACCTTTGAACGTCCCAATGGACTTCAGATTGAAAAGAGAAGGGTGCCCATGGGAGTTATTGGGATCATCTACGAATCCAGGCCTAATGTTACAGCAGACGCTTTTGGACTGTGTTTTAAAAGCGGTAATGTGGTGATTCTTAAGGGAGGCAGCGATGCCATCTGTTCTAATAAGGCAATTACAGAAGTGATCAGACAGGCTCTTAAGTCGGAAGGCATTACAGAAAATGCGGTTCAGCTTATAGAATCAACAGACAGGGCAGTAGCCCGGGAATTTATGCGTCTTAAGGAATATGTTGACCTGCTGATTCCCAGAGGCGGGGCAGGGCTTATAAAGAGCGTGGTGGAGAACAGCACCATACCGGTGATTGAGACTGGGACAGGCAACTGTCATATTTACGTAGACGAGTATGCAGACCTTCATAAGGCAATTCCAATTATCGTTAATGCCAAGACACAAAGGATCGGTGTGTGCAATGCCTGCGAATCCCTGGTCATTCACGAGGCAGTCAGGGAGAAGCTGCTTCCGGAGCTGGCAAAAGCTCTTAAGGAATACAATGTGGAAATCCGCGGAGATGAAAAAGCACAGCAGATAATTGACTGTGTACCTGCCACAGAGGAGGATTATGGAACGGAATATCTGGATTATATTATTTCCATAAAGACAGTAGCATCCGTGGAGGAAGCTATTGCTCATATTAATAAATACAGCACCAGACATTCCGAATCAATTATTACAGAAAATGAGGAAAACAGGGAGAAGTTCTTAAATGAGGTAGATGCAGCCTGCGTTTATGCCAATGTTTCCACCAGATTTACAGATGGCTTTGAATTTGGCTTTGGGGCGGAAATCGGTATCAGCACGCAAAAGCTCCATGCCAGAGGCCCTATGGGACTTAAGGAGCTTACCTCTTACAAATATGTGATCAGGGGAAATGGCCAGGTAAGGCCATAAGTTTACCTGGCCTTGACCTCTTTCCAGAGATCGTTATAAAGTTCATCTCCCTCAGAGCCTAAATAACGGAAGGTTTCCAGATTTGCATACTGGCTTAAATCAGGGAAGGCGATCTCTGAATTTTTAATATCCTCATCCTCGATCAGCTCACGGGCGGCAGTATTAGGAGTGGAGTAGGTAATATATTCAAAATTCATAAGGGCAATATCTTCTCTGCACATAAAGTTAATAAAAGCCTCGGCATTTTCCTTGTTGGGAGCATTCCTGGGAATGACCCAGGAATCGATCCATACGTTAGTGCCTTCTTTTGGAATGACATACTCAAGGTCAGGATTTTCTCTCTGGGTATAAATGGCTTCACCGGAGTAAATTACGCCGATGGCAGCTTCGCCGCCGATCATTTTATCTCTTACCTGATCAATTACATAAGCCTGGACCAGGGGTTTTTGCTCTATCAAAGCATTTTTGGCAGTCTCAAGCTCTGCTTCCTCCAATGTATTCATAGAATAGCCATTTAACTTAAGAGCAACCATAAAAGCATCTCTCACGGAATCCTGCATTAAGATGTTGTCAGCATATTTTTCATCCCAGAGGACAGACCAGCTGTCGATGGGTTCATCAACCATTGTCTTATTGTAAAGAATGCCTACGGTTCCAAAGCAATAAGGGACAGAATACTTATTTTCGGGATCAAATTCCTGAGACTGATCAAAATATTGCTGGCCGATATTTTTAATATTGGGAATATTGTCAAAATTGATTTCTGCCAGCAAGTCATTGTCAATCATTTTCTGAATCATGTAATCGGAGGGACAGATCACATCATAGTAAGTAGCGCCGGCCTCTACCTTGGGATACATGATTTCATTGGTTTCGTACTCATCATAAACAACCTTAATACCTGTTTCTTCTTCAAACATATCAATGGTATCAGGGTCTATATACTCACCCCAGTTGTAAACGATGACTTCACCGTTTTTGCCGCTGCCGGAGCTGCCGCATCCGGTAAGAACAGCAGAGAAAGCAGCACAAAGTGCCAGAGCGGAATAGAATAGTTTTTTCATAAAGAACTCCTTTCATAAAAAAATTAAGCAGTTTTTTTCTTGTCGGAAGGCGCTTTATTTACCAGCAGCAAAAGGATCAGCACCGTCACAAATATAATGGTGGAAAGCGCGTACATTTCCGGCTTGATTCCTTTTTTTACTTCCGTGTATATTTTAGTGGAAAGGGTA
>USJG01000094.1 GCA_900554925.1 uncultured Lachnospiraceae bacterium | reverse complement strand
ATGGAGGTGTGCAAAATGAACAATAAATATCTCGATTGTGTTGCTCTTACAATCGCTATCATAGGTGCAGTCAATTGGGGACTTATAGGATTCTTTTCATTTGACCTTGTTTCATTTATCTTTGGAAACATGACCTGGTTATCCAGAATCATCTATGCGGTAGTCGGTATCAGCGGGCTTTATCTGATTTCGTTTTATATGTATGCAGGCGGCATGGACAAAAACAGAAATTAAAGGGATGCTTCGTGCAGGCACAAAAAAGGAACCGGATTTCTATTTGCCGGTTCCTTTTATCAGTTAGTCATTTTCAACTTTAAACTCCCTGGCATCCATACTTTTTCCGTCACACCAGATTCTTTCAAGGTCATAAAAGAGCCTGTTTTCACGATCAAAAATATGAATTATTATATCGCCAAAATCAAGCAGTACCCAACTGGCGTTATCATAACCTTCTATCTGCCTTAAGGGATACCCTGCCCTTCCAAGCTTTTCTTCCACTGCGTCAGAAAGCGCCTGTATCTGGCTTCTGTTGCTTCCGTTGGCAATAATGAAGTAATCTGCCAGTACGGAAACCTGACTGATGTCAATTACCTTAATATCCTCCGCCTTTTTATCTTCCAGGGCTTCTATGGTAATTTTAGCCATTTTTTTTACTTTTTCTGTAGATAAATCTGCCATTTTTTCTCCTTTCCAAAGGGTCATTTAATTCTGCGCCCTCTTTTGCGCAATATAATAATCATAGGTTTCCTGAGTCATTGGGTCAATGGGAACGCTGCTGCTTTTCAGGTAGTCTAAAATGTCACTTAGTATCTGTAGCAACGCGGCGTCTAAATCCTGAAAGGCCATTCTTCGGACTTCTGAAAGATTAGGAGCATGTTTTCTCCCCGGTTCAATATAATCTGCAATGTAGATAATCTTTTCGAGAAAAGACATCCGGGGCCTTCCGGTAGTATGATACAAAATGGCATTTAACACATCTGTATCGTGAATATGAAAATGCTTTTTCGCAAGATAACATCCCGCCTTTGCATGAAGCAGGAAAGGATTTTTTCTTTCGATTTCTGTAATTGTAATCTTATTTTTCTCACAGACAGATATTTTTTTTTCGTTACTCATACATTTGGCACAATCATGTAAAAGCCCGGCAAGCAAGGCTTTTTCCGGATTTTCACCACTGCTCATGGCCAGCGCGCTGGCTGTATAGGCAACGCCCAATGTATGCTCATATCTCTTGGGATCCAATGATTTTTCCAGTTTTTTTCTGATTTTTTTTATATCAGAAGTCTTCAAATTTATCACCTCTTATTTAAAGCCATAGAGTCCATTTTCCTGGATATATGCCAGCACTTTTTCAGGAACCATATAGCGGATGGAATTTCCTTCTTTAATTTTATGGCGAATGTCGGAGGACGCAATATCAATATATCTGGCAGGAAGTATTCTGATGTCTGCCTGATATTCATAGATTAAATGGCCTGCGATCTTTTCTATTTTTTCTTCTGTTCCAGTTCCCCGCACAGCAGCCACGATAACGCAGTTGCGCAAAATATAATCGGGATTTTTCCAACTCTCCAGCATAAGCAGACTGTCAGCACCCATAATAAAATAGTATTGATCCTCGCTGTTTTGCTCTTTAAGCGCAGCCAATGTCTCGCAGGTATAGGTAGGTCCTTCCTTATCAATTTCAATACTGGAGGAGGAAAAATAGGGATTTCCTTCTATGGCAAGCTCTATCATATGCATTCTTTCCTCTCCGCTTAACAGGGAGGAAGTATTTTTCATATAAGGGTTTCCGTTGGGCATAAAAATAATCCTGTCAAGCCTTAAAATCTCTCTTGCTGATTCCGCCAGCATTAAATGTCCATTGTGAACAGGATTAAAGGTACCGCCCATAATGCCAATTTTTTTACCCATAATTTTATGCCATCCTTAAATATTTATTTGGGAAGTTCTATTTTTTTATGATCTTTATTTTCTTTGTAAAGAACAATTTTTTTTCCGATTACCTGTACCACCTGTGAACCTGTTCTGTCTGCAAGCATCTGTGCCATCTGTCTGGGGTCTTCAAAACAGTTTTTAAGCACTGCGATCTTTACTAATTCCCTGGTGTTAAAGGCTTCTCTTACGGCCTCGGAAACTTCAGGGGTAAGACCGGATTTCCCAATTTGAAAGACCGGATCAATATTCATCGCAAGTCCTTTTAAATATGAACGTTGTTTACTTGTCATTTGTGCCTCCTATTTATAGTAATCAAAGGATAAACCATACATTCTGACAGTGTCGCCCTCCTGAATGCCAAGAGCCTCAAGCTGATCTAATATTCCATTCATTTTCAGGAAGTTCTGGAAAAAGGTAAAGCCTTTTTCAGATTCAAGATTGGTATATCCAAGCATCTTTTCAATTCTGGGCCCTTCCACCACATATTCCTTCTCTTTTTCGTCATAGGTAACGGTATAGGGATCATCAGAAATCGAAAGCATATACTCAGGAAAAAACTCCTGCTCAAAAACAACGGGCTTTTCATCAACCTGATCCAGCATGTTTCTTACATAATAAAGAAGCTCCCTGACACCTTTGCCGCTGATTGCCGATATGGGATATACTTTAATACCTTTCGGCTCAAATTCTGCCCTCAGCACATCAACCGGATTTATCTCTCCTTCGGAAACATAGATCATATCTGTTTTATTGGCTGCAATTACCTGTGGACGATGGGCAATTTCCGGATTGTATGCTTCCAGTTCTTTATTGATGGCATAAATATCCGCAACAGGATCCCGTCCTTCCGTTCCGGCAGCATCTACAATATGAATGATCACCTTTGTTCTTTCTATATGGCGGAGGAACTCAAATCCCAGCCCTACCCCCTCGGACGCGCCTTCGATCAGCCCCGGAATATCGGCAATTACATAGCCTTTGGCATCTGGAAGGTCTACCACACCTAAATGAGGATTTAAGGTAGTAAAATGATAATTGGCAATTTTCGGTCTGGCATTGGAAACCTGGGTTAAAAAGGTAGATTTCCCCACATTGGGAAAGCCCACCAGCCCTACGTCCGCAATCACTTTAAGCTCCATGAGAAGCTCCAGTTCCCTTGCCGGCTGTCCTGGCTGCGCATACTTGGGCGCCTGCATGGTACTGGTTGCGTAATGCTGGTTTCCGTTTCCGCCGCGTCCTCCCAAAAGCAGCACAAAACGCCTGTTTTCGCCGGACATATCCGTAATGACCTTCTCGGTTTCGGCTTCTTTTATTACCGTGCCCTCCGGCACTTTTAAAATCAGATCGGAACCGTTTTTGCCCCGGCAGTTTCTTTTACCGCCGTTTTCCCCATCTTCTGCCCGGTATTTGCGCACATGGCGATAGTCGGTAAGAGTGTTTAAGCCATCATCTACTTCCAGAATGACGCTTCCTCCATTCCCTCCGTCGCCGCCGTCGGGTCCGCCGTTAGGGACGTATTTTTCACGCCGGAAAGATACATGACCGTCGCCGCCCTTTCCGCTCCTTACATAAATTCTTGCTCTGTCTGCAAACATAATACTCCTCCATGCTTACTTATTTGTCGTTTTAAAAAGGCATCAAACAGCGTTATGTTTGATGCCTGGCATGATTCGTACTATTTTTCTACAGGATATACGGAAGCCTGTTTCTTATCTCTTCCTTTTCTTTCGAATCTAAGTACACCGTCAACTAATGCAAACAATGTATCATCACCGCCACGTCCTACATTGATACCGGGATGAATCTTTGTTCCGCGTTGTCTGTATAAAATATTTCCTGCTTTTACGAACTGGCCGTCAGCTCTCTTCGCACCCAATCTCTTGGATTCGGAATCTCTGCCGTTCTTGGTAGAACCAACACCCTTTTTATGAGCGAAAAATTGAAGGTTCAGCTTTAACATAAATTACACCTCCTTAAACTTGAGTTTTAGGTACTTTTTGCCGTACTGTAATGCGACACTTTCTAATCCAAGAATCATGGAATCAAGAAGCAGTCTGCTGCCCTCATCAGGGCTTTCGGGAAACAGGCATTCAATGATTCCTTCGTCCTCCCTGCTGCTGACTTCCAGCTTTGTATCTGTTAATTCATCAATCGAATTGATGGTGTTGATCACAAGAACAGAAATCGCACAGCAGACAATGTCATTTCCTGCCTTACCATAGCCTGCATGGCCTTCGCAGATCACTTTCTTATATTCCCCATTTTTGGATTTTATAATCGTAACTGTAGTCATACTCTTAAGCGTTGATCTTTTCAATCTTTACCTGTGTGTATGCTTGTCTATGACCATTTTTCTTATGATAACCGGTTTTTCTCTTGTACTTGTAAACGATAACCTTGCGGTATCTGCCCTGTTCCATAACAGTTGCAGTTACATTGGCATCAGCTACATCTCCGGCAACCTTAAGCTCCTTATCGCTGATTGCGACAACCTGGTCAAATGTTACAGTAGCTCCGGGTTCTGCATCCAGCTTTTCAACCTTGATCACATCACCTTCGGAAACCTTATACTGCTTTCCACCTGTTGCAATGATTGCGTACATATGGCACCTCCTATACTAATCAGACAAAACTGATTTTACTCGCTAACTGCGGCGGCGTTTTTAAACGCACTTCGACCTCGTTATGCGGCATACTCATAAAATATAACATTTAGACAATGGTCTGTCAAGGGTTTTAATTAAAAATCCGTAACCCATGCTTCCAGGGGTTTATTTACCTTTTTTCTTGTAATTTCCACAACACCAAGGGCGGTCATATCCACCAGTCTTGTTTTTACACTGTCCTTTCTTAAACATTCATCCAGAAAGGCCAGCAGCTTATTTTCATCTTCCTTGGAATCCATATTGATAAAATCCACCATGATCATGCCGGAATAATTTCTGATCCGCAGCTGTCTGGCAACCTCTCCGGCGGCCTCCAGATTTACCTTTAAATAGTACTCCCGGCTCTTTTTTCCCCTGCTCTCCGCCTTACCGGAATTTACATCAATGACCACCATAGCCTCGGTAGGCTCGATCACAAGATACCCTCCGCATTTCAGCCATACCTTTTTACCAAGGGCTTCCCGCAAGTGGGTATCAATGCTGTAGAGCTTGGAAAGAGGAAGCATATCATCCTGATAAAGCCTGACCCTTTCCTTTCCAAAAACGCTTGCCAGCAGTTCATAAATATCCGGCTTGTCAGTTACCATTTCCTCATACGCCCTTGCGGGAATATCCTTAAGCAGCTTTATGGGCTCCGGTTCCGAATGATAAAGGCAGCTATACAGCTTTCTGTGCTTATAGAAAGCCTCCAGTTCTCTGAAAAATGAAATATACTGATTCATTTCACTTATTAAGGGTGTTATATCTTCCAGAGTATCTGCATTCGTACGCAGAATGAAATGATATTTTTTTCTGTTCTCAGAAATCAATCCCTGTTCACAAGCCTCGTAAACCGCGCTCTTTAGTTTTGCAGCCCTTTCTTTTTCCAATTTTGAGGAACAACTGATACCATGCCCCTGTCTTTGACAGACACAGTATCGCCCTGTAAGGGAAAGCTTTGTGGTGGCTCCGGGCTGTTTGGTTTTAAGGGCAGGGGTATTGATCTGTAAGACCAGTTCATCGCCCTGCTTTAAAGCGCCGTCAAACTCCCGGTTGAGCAGCATAGGTGCCAGGCAATCGGAAAAAGGCAGAAAAACCTTTAAGGTACTGCTGATGGATACAAAGGCCGCCCCCATGAAAGGTACTACCTCCGCCACTCTTCCCACATAAATATTTCCTAAAATATCTTCCTTTTCAGGCAGATTTACTGGCCAGATAAGCTGAGGCTTTCCGGTTTCGTCCATCAGAAACAGCAGAATGCAATTTTCCCGTTTGATAATGATCACTTTTCCCATATGAGCGGCACCAGCCTTCTTTTTTCTTTGGTTCCGGCATTTTTGTAGGTTTCTACACGATGTACCATTAAAGCAAACTCCGGCAGCTGATAATTTAAGGTCTGAAAGAAGCTTTCTAATACAAAGGCAGGCTTTATATTGCCTCCGCTGCTGGCATTTAACAACAGATAGACGCCGTCATCCAGCGTATCCTTATTTTTATCAAATGCATTTGTTTTTATTATAAGCTCATAAATGCTGTCCTTTAGATCCACTTCCTTCTCACCCTTTTTTGTCTGCTTCTTTACAGGTATGGACTTTTGCGCATAAAACTTTTCAAGTTTTTCCTGCCAGTTGTCCGGCAAAAGGGTACCTTTTCGGAAAGCTACAAGATAAGAAGCCGCTTCCACGCTTGCCATGGCGTTTCCCTCTCCCTCCGTAAGAAGCTGAACTTTTAAAATATCAATTCCTTCTACCATAACAGCCTGCAATCGTTCCTGCATGTCCTTTTCACTGGTAAAGGAGTTTACTTCAATATCAAAGTATTCTCCCTCACTGGTATGGCCTACTGATAAAGGGGCCGCAAAGGACATGATCTGGTGAGGGCTGAAGCCTTCCGAATAGGCAATATCAATTTCCGCTCTGCGGATGGCCTTCTGAAAATACCGCATGACATCCAGATGCCCGATAAACTTAACAGGCCCATATTTGGAAAATTTTATTCTGACTTTCATTTTTCCTCCGTTTTGAAGTGTTCCAGACAGATTCCTGTATGAAATCTGGCTGCACCGCAGCCATTACACTGCATTTTGCAATTTGGTGTTACCGCTTCCTTTTGCGCATTGTGCCATTCCCTGAGCAGAAACTGCTTTGTCACGCCGCAATCCAAAAAGTCCCAGGGAAATACTTCATCATCATTTCTCTCTCTGGTAGTATAAAAGGAGATGTCAATTCCGCATTCTTCAAACGTCTGCATCCAAACATCATTTTGGTAATATTCGCTCCAGGCATCATACATACAGCCCTTTTCATAAGCCTTTAAGATCACTTGATTTAACCGCCTGTCACCCCGGGCAAAAATCCCCTCAAGCACACTGACGTCAGCCTCATGCCAGTTATATTTAATGCTCTTTTGATTTAACTGGCTGGCAATAGAGGTTCTGGTAAGATAAGCCTTATCAAGAAATTCCTCTTTGGTACGCTGAGACGCCCACTGAAAAGGGGTAAAAGGCTTGGGGATGAAGAAGGAGGTGCTTGCAACGATCTGCACTCTGCCTGTACGCTTTTCTTTGGGAACCGTTTCATAAAATACAGCGGCAATCTTATTGCATAATTCTGCAATTCCCCTGATGTCCTCCTCTGTTTCCATGGGAAGCCCCAGCATAAAATACAGCTTAACCCTTGTCCATCCGCCTTCAAAGGCAAGACGGGCGCCTTCGAGAATGACTTCCTCAGTCAATCCCTTGTTGATAATATTTCTAAGCCGCTGGCTTCCTGCCTCCGGTGCAAAAGTCAGGCTGCTTTTCTTTACGTCCTGTACCTTGTTCATTACCTCCAGTGAAAAGGCATCAATTCGAAGAGAAGGAAGGGAAATGTTGATTTTTCGCCTGTCACAGTTTTCAATCAGAAAATTTAAAAGCTCAGGAAGCTCTGAATAATCGCTGGAACTTAAGGAGCTTAGGGAAATTTCTTCATGTCCAGTGTTTTTCAGCATTTTTACAGCATAATCCTTCAGCATATTCACATTCCGTTCCCTTACCGGACGATATAATTGTCCCGCCTGACAGAACCGGCAGCCTCTGATACAGCCTCTTTGAATTTCCAGTACCACCCGGTCCTGTGTCACTTTAATAAAGGGAACTATTGGTTTTTCCGGATAATATGTGTTGGAAACATCCGTTACCAGCTCTTTTTGAATTACCTGCGGTATTCCCTCTTCCAATGGAATCCGCTTATCTATGGTTCCGTCATTTTTGTAGGACACCTCATAAAGCGAAGGTACATACATACCGGGGATGCCTGCCGCCTTTTTAAGAAACTCCTTCCGCCCAAGTTCTTTTGCCTTACATTCCTTGTATAAATCCAAAAGTTCCCTGTAACGGGTCTCTCCCTCTCCAATATAAAACAAATCAAAAAAATCACAGATTGGTTCAGGATTGTAGGTACAGGGGCCGCCACCGATCACAATAGGATCCGTATCATTTCTATCCTTTGAAAGCAGCGGAATTCCTGCCAGGTCTAATACCTGCAAAATATTGGTGTAGCACATTTCATACTGAATGGTAATTCCAAGAAAATCAAAATCTTTGATCGGATCTTGGGATTCTAAGGCAAACAACGGAATCTTCTTTTCTCTCATCACTTTATCCAAATCCGTCCATGGAGAATAGACTCGTTCGCAATAGATATCTTCTCTTCGATTAAACATATCATACAAGATCTGGATCCCTAAATGTGACATTCCAATCTCATACACATCCGGAAAGCACATACAAAAGCGGACATCCACTTTTGAAGGATCTTTTCTTACACTATTTACTTCATTTCCTATATATCTTGCCGGCTTTTCGATCGTCAGCAAAATTTCATCTGATAACGCTAATTTACTCATCTTTTACCTTTCTTATAAACTTGTGGATCATACCTTCCAATCTGAAATATTATATCTATTTTATGCAAGAACTGCAAGACATTATTTATTTTTTGCATCTACCAATGATTTCTTTCACTTTCTTTTAGTAATCGAATATTAAGTAAAATCAAAAAAGGGTGTTGGAGCATATCCATCCATTACTCCAACACCTGCTGCTTCCTATAAAACTCTTCCATCCACGCTTCTTTTAACATATGATGACCAAGTTTTGTCAAATGTACGCCGTCAAGCGTTAATTCATTATAAGAATGTTCTATGCTCGCTTTGGCAAATATGCCATCGAGACAGACGAGACCGGTATGATAT
>USJG01000093.1 GCA_900554925.1 uncultured Lachnospiraceae bacterium | reverse complement strand
ATCAGGCAGTGGGAACCTTAGGGAGAATCCTTGTGGAGGGAACAGAAGAGGTTAAGCTGTTTGGAGAGACCATTGATGTACGGGCAAACATAAAGACACTGGCCGGATTGTCCGGTCATGCAGATAAAAACGGACTGATCGAGTGGATTTCGGCTTTCAGGGAAAAACCCAGACGGGTATTTATTGTCCATGGAGAGGATACGGTGTGTAAGCTGTTTGCGGAGTGCCTTCAGGTAGAATATGGTATGAAAGCATATGCTCCCTACAGCGGGACGGAATTTAATCTCCTTACGAATAAGCTTGAATATGAGGCAGTACCTGTTCCGGTACAGAAGAAGACAAAGACAGTTTCAGACGTATTTGCCCGTCTGCTGGCGGCAGGCCAGAGGTTAATTGCTGTCATCCATAAGAATGAAGGCGGCGCAAATAAGGACCTGGCAAAATTTGCCGACCAGATCAATTCCCTGTGCGACAAGTGGGAAACGTAATATCACACAGGATAATGGAGGAAGATCACCATGAGCATGGCGGATGAAATATTTATAAATATGTGCAGGGATATTCTTGAGAATGGTACCAGCACAGAAGGGGAAAAGGTGCGTCCCCACTGGGAAGACGGCACTTCTGCTTATACCATCAAGAAGTTTGGAGTAGTAAACAGATATGATCTCTCAAAGGAATTTCCTATTCTGACCCTTAGAAGGACAGCACTGAAAAGTGCCACAGATGAAATGCTGTGGATATGGCAGCGCAAATCTAATAATATTCATGATCTTCACAGCCATATCTGGGATCAGTGGGCAGATCCTGACGGGTCCATAGGAAAAGCTTACGGATACCAGATGGGAGTAAAACATCAATATAAGGAAGGCATGATGGATCAGGTAGACAGAGTGATCTATGATCTGAAAAATAATCCCTTCAGCCGACGGATCATGACCAATCTGTATGTGCATCAGGATCTTCATGAAATGAACCTGTACCCCTGTGCGTACAGCATGACTTTTAATGTGACACAGAAAAAGGGACAGGAGCGGCTTACCCTGAATGCTGTTTTAAATCAGCGCTCACAGGATGTACTGGCGGCCAATAACTGGAACGTGGTGCAATATGCGGTTTTGGTTCATATGCTGGCTCAGGTATGTGACATGAATGTGGGAGAGCTTGTCCATGTAATTGCAGACGCCCATATTTACGACAGACATGTTCCTGTTATTAAGGAACTGATTGAAAGGACACCTTATCCGGCGCCCACCTTTTGGCTCAATCCGGAGATTCGGGATTTTTACCAGTTTACAAGGAATGATGTAAGGGTAGAAAATTATGTGACAGGAGAACAGATCAAAAATATTCCTGTTGCCATATAATAGACAGCCGCATGAATGAACTGTTATGACGAGTAATAGATATTGATTTAGTGCAAAAGAAAGGAATTAAATACATGAATTTAATCGTAGCAGTAGATGAAAACTGGGCCATTGGCAACAAGGAGGAGCTGTTGGTCAGGATTCCGGCAGATCATAAATTTTTCAGACAGGAAACTACCGGAAAGGTAGTTGTATTAGGAAGAAAGACTCTGGAGACATTTCCCCAGGGGCTTCCTCTTAAAAACCGTACCAATATTATTATGTCAACCAATCCGGCGTACAAGGTAAAGGATGCAGTGGTGGTTCACAGCGTGGAGGAACTGCTGGCAGAACTGGAAAAATATGACACGGAAGATGTTTATATTGTAGGCGGAGAAAGTGTTTACAGACAGATGCTTCCTTATTGTGATGTGGCTCATGTGACGAAAATTGATCATGCTTATGAGGCGGATGCTTATTTTCCCAATCTGGATAAGGAGCCTGAGTGGCAGATAACCGCCGACAGTGAGGAACAGACTTATTTTGATATTACCTACCATTTCCTGAAATACGAGAAAATGAAGTAAGTTATCTGCCCTTTGCACGAATCGTGAGAGAGGGCTGTGCTATTGACTTTTATGGGAAAAGGTATAAAATAAAAAACAAAAAACTTAAGAGGGAGCGCAAGATTATGGAAAAGAAAAACATTGACTGGTCCAATCTTGGATTTAGCTATGTCCAGACAGACCAAAGATTTGTATCCAATTATAAGAATGGCGCATGGGATGAGGGCGTTTTAACTAAGGATGCCAGCGTGGTCATCAATGAGTGTGCAGGCGTGCTGCAGTATGCACAGACAGTTTTTGAAGGCATGAAGGCTTACACTACAGTTGATGGACGTACTGTCACCTTCCGCCCGGATTTGAATGCCGAGAGAATGGAGCAGAGTGCAGTCCGTCTGGAAATGCCTGTTTTCCCTAAAGATAAATTTGTAGATGCAGTGCTTAAGACAATTAAGGCAAATGAAGCATATGTACCTCCTTATGGAAGCGGAGCAACGCTTTATATCCGTCCTTATATGTTTGGAAGCAATCCTGTTATTGGCGTTAAGCCGGCAGATGAATATCAGTTCAGAGTATTTACTACACCGGTAGGCCCTTACTTTAAGGGCGGCGTTAAGCCTTTAACAATTCGCGTATGTGATTTCGACCGTGCAGCTCCCAATGGTACCGGCCATATTAAAGCAGGTCTTAACTATGCAATGAGTCTTCATGCAATTGTAGATGCGCATAAGCAGGGATATGATGAAAATATGTATTTAGATGCTGCTACAAGAACAAAGGTAGAGGAAACAGGCGGAGCCAATTTCCTGTTTGTTACCAGGGATGGCAAAGTAGTAACGCCTAAATCAAACAGCATTCTTCCTTCTATTACAAGGCGTTCTTTAGTTCAGGTTGCCAGAGAATATCTGGGGCTGGAAGCTGAGGAGAGAGAAGTTTATCTGGAGGAACTTAAGGATTTTGCAGAATGCGGCCTGTGCGGTACAGCAGCGGTTATTTCTCCTGTAGGAAAGGTTGTTGATCATGGTAAGGAAATCTGTTTCCCCAGCGGCATGAGTGAGATGGGACCTGTTACCAGAAAACTGTACGAGACACTTACAGGTATTCAGATGGGAACCATCAAGGCACCTGAAGGATGGATCGTAGAAGTTAAATAATCCAAATGAAATAAAAGGCAGTCAGGCGTTTAGCCTGATTGCCTTTTTTAAAATAAAATTATATAATGTTAATTGCGAGTACCGATAATCAATAAAGAATGAATGGAGGCGCTGCGGATGAAAAAATTAGAGGAATATGTAATAAGTATTCCGGATTTTCCGGAAAAAGGGATTATTTTCCGGGATGTAACAAGTGTGATACAGGATCCGGATGGCCTTGCCCTGGCAATTGATTCCCTGAAAGAGAAGCTTGAGGGAGTGGATTTTGATATGATTGCCGGAACTGAGTCAAGAGGTTTTATTTTTGGCGTGCCGGTGGCGTACGCACTTCATAAAGGATTTGTGCCAATTCGTAAAAAGGGGAAACTGCCCCGGGAAACGATTTCACAAAGCTACGAGCTTGAATATGGAAGTGCCACAATTGAAATGCACAAAGATGCCCTAAAACCGGGAGATAAGGTGGTGCTTATTGATGACCTGATTGCCACAGGAGGCACCATAGAAGCCAGTATTCATATGATAGAGTCTCTTGGCGGCAAGGTGGTAAAGGTACTTTTTCTGATGGAGCTTGCCGGATTAAAGGGCAGGGAAAATCTGAAAGGGTATGATGTGGATAGTATTATCGTTTACGAAGGTAAATGAAGCTATAAATAATAAAATGTGAGGAGATAGGATATGTTAGAAAAGCTGTTCAAACTAAAAGAAAACAACACAACTGTCAAAACGGAAGTGGTGGGCGGTATTACGACCTTTATGACCATGGCCTACATATTGGCAGTAAACCCTACAATGCTGTCCGCGGCCGGAATGGATAAGACCGCAGTACTGATAGCCACAGCACTGGCATCCTTCGTAGGTACTCTGTTAATGGCACTGCTGGCAAATTACCCCTTTGCACTGGCACCTGGTATGGGACTTAACGCATACTTTGCCTTTACGGTATGCGGAACAATGGGATATTCCTGGCAGGTAGCACTGGCAGCAGTATTTGCAGAAGGTATTATTTTTATCATACTATCGCTGACCAGTGTACGCGAAGCAATTTTCAATGCTATCCCCTTTAACCTGAAAAAGGGAGTAAGTGCCGGGATCGGGCTTTTCATTGCCTTTATCGGTCTGCAGGGAGCGCACCTTGTAGTGGCTAATTCCTCTACGTTAGTAAGCTATGTGGACTTTGCAGGAGAATTTCATACAAAAGGAATATGTGCTTTACTTGCGCTGATCGGATTATTTATTACCGCAATTCTTTATATTAAAAATGTAAAAGGTTCCATTCTGATCGGTATTCTTGCCACATGGATACTGGGAATGCTCTGCCAGGCGGCGGGAATTTACACAGTTGATGCGGAAAATGGATTTTACTCCTTATATCCTGCCTGGGGACTGACAGATTTATCGGCTATTTCCCTGACCTTTGGACAGGTGGTAAAAGCAGATTTTACAGGGGTAAGCATTATTAATTTCATTGTGGTATTATTTGCTTTTCTCTTTGTCGATATGTTTGATACACTTGGCACCCTGATCGGTGTGGCCACAAAAGCGGACATGCTGGATAAGAATGGGAAACTGCCCCGCATTAAACAGGCGCTTTTGGCAGACGCAATTGCAACCAGTGCAGGTGCAGTATTTGGAACCTCCACCACAACTACCTTTGTAGAAAGCTCTTCCGGGGTAGCGGCAGGTGCAAGAACAGGTCTTGCCTCCGTAGTGACAGGTCTTTTGTTCCTTGTATCGATTTTGCTATCTCCAATCTTCTGCGCAATTCCCGGCTTTGCAACAGCTCCGGCGCTTATTTTTGTAGGCTTCTTAATGATGACATCTGTTGTGGGCATTGATTTTGAAGATCTGACGGAGGCAATTCCCGCATATCTTTGCTTGCTGAGCATGCCGCTGATGTACAGTATTTCCGAAGGTATTGCAATTGGTGTTATCTCCTATGTGATCATTAATCTGGTATGCGGAAAATCTAAGAAGATCACACCTCTTATGTATATACTGGCAGTATTATTTATATGTAAATATATCTTCCTGTAAAGGGACAGGTGCGGAGGTGTTTTTGGTGGAAGCAAGAGAGGTATTGGAGCAGGTAAAGGCAGGAAATATATCCATAGAGGAAGCGGAGAAATATTTTCGGAAAAAGCCCTTTGAGGAGCTTGGATACGCCAAGTTGGATACCCACAGGCAGGTGCGCTCCGGGTTTCCAGAGGTGGTATTTTGCAGTGGAAAGCCGGATGAATATCTGGTCAGCATTTATCAGAAGCTGTTCGAGGCAAATGGGGAAGTGTTTGGAACCAGAGCCGGGAGGAGGCAGTACGAACTGGTAAAGGAGGTTATTCCACAGGTAACCTATGATGAGGTTTCCCACATATTGAAGGTGGAAAAGGAAGGAAAAGACAGACGTGGAAAAATTTCAGTCTGCACAGCAGGAACAGCGGATATTCCGGTAGCCGAGGAGGCGGCGCAGACAGCGGAGTATTTTGGCTCAAAGGTAGAAAGGATTTATGATGTAGGAGTCAGCGGTATTCACAGGCTGATGTCCAGGCTGGATGTGATACAGGAGGCAAACTGCGTGGTCGCTGTGGCTGGAATGGAAGGAGCGCTTGCCAGCGTTATAGGAGGATTGGTCAGCAGGCCGGTGATTGCAGTGCCTACCTCCGTAGGCTATGGCGCAAGCTTCCATGGCCTTTCTGCGCTGCTTACCATGATCAATTCCTGTGCCAATGGAATAGCAGTGGTCAATATCGATAATGGCTATGGTGCAGGTTACCTTGCCACACAGATCAACCGTCTGGCATATGAACATGACCTTAAGGAGGAAGAATAAGTGGGACAGACATTGTATTTGGAATGCAGCAGTGGTATCAGTGGTGATATGACGGTGGCGGCGCTGCTGGATCTGGGCGCAGATAAAGATGTACTGCTTCGTGCTTTAAACAGCCTGCCGGTGCAGGGATTTGAAATAGAAATCAGCAGAGTGAAAAAGGCGGGGCTTGATGCCTGTGATTTTCATGTAAAGCTGGATAAAGCCCATGAAAACCATGACCATGATATGGAATATCTGCATGGACATGAGCATGGGCACGGACATGAACATGAACATAGGCATGATGCTGACGCGGCAGCACATCACAGCCATGAGCACAGGGGGCTTCCTGAAATATTGGAGATTATTGATAAGGCAAAAATCAGTGATCAGGCCAAAGCTACTGCTGTCCGCATTTTTCAGATATTGGCCGGGGCAGAGGCCAAAGCCCATGGGGTTCCATTAGAGCAGGTGCATTTCCATGAGGTGGGAGCAGTGGATTCTATTGTGGATATTGTGGCGGTGGCAGTATGCCTGGATAATCTGGAGGTAACAGAGGTTATCGTACCATTTATATGTGAAGGAAGGGGAACGGTAAGGTGTCAGCATGGCATACTACCGGTTCCGGTACCGGCAGTAGTGAATATTGTGGAAGCGTATCAATTGCCTGTCAGCATAACGCAGACAGAGGGAGAATTGGTGACGCCTACCGGGGCTGCCATTGTGGGGGCAGTCAGGACCAGCGGAAATCTTCCTCGGCAGTTTGTGATCAAAAGGCTGGGGATGGGAGCAGGCAAACGTAATTATGAAAGGCCCAGTCTGCTGCGGGCAATGTTGATTGAGCAGAGAAAAGAAGAAGAAAGTGTCTATAAGCTGGAAACCAACATCGACGATTGCACGGGAGAGACTCTTGGGTATGTGATGAACAGGCTTTTGGAGGCCGGTGCAAGAGACGCCCATTTTGTACCGGTATATATGAAAAAGAACCGTCCGGCATATGAACTGGCAGTAATTTGTGATGAAGAGAAAATCCCGGAAATGGAACAGATCATCTTTGAGGAAACCACCACCATAGGGATTCGCAGATGCCGGGTGGAGCGGACGGTCCTTCCAAGGGAAAATACCAGTATTCTTCTTAAGGAAGGTGAACTTAAACTGAAGAAATGTATTTTGCCGGATGGAAAAGTCAGGTACTATCCCGAATACGAAAGCGCTGCTGCACTGGCCCAAAAAAACGGAGTACCCTTTTGGCAGATTCTGGAGGAAGCAAAGCTTTTTCTCCAGCAGAATGTTTTTTGAAGCAGGAATATATGATATAATTTAAAATTATATCATATATAATAAATATTGATTTTACTTATGAATGACTTTAGAGTATAATCATAAAGTAAGAAGCTGGTAACAGGAGCAGGTTTTTACAAATCTGCTCCTGTCTGAGTCAGAGCATAAGTCCGGCGTAAACAAAATGAAAGAGTGCAGGCTGTCTGCACATAAGCAGGAGGAATGAAAAATGGTTAAAGCAGTGGTAGGAGCTAATTGGGGCGACGAGGGGAAAGGTAAGATTACAGATATGCTGGCACAGCAGGCGGATATTATCGTCCGTTTTCAGGGCGGTGCCAATGCAGGACATACGATCGTGAATAATTACGGAAAGTTTGCGCTGCATACATTGCCCTCTGGCGTTTTTTACAGTCATACCACCAGTATTATCGGTAATGGCGTGGCGCTTAATATCCCAGTGCTTTTTAATGAGATTAAATCCATTACAGACAGGAATGTACCGATGCCCAGGATTCTGGTATCAGACAGAGCACAGATGGTAATGCCTTACCATATTTTGTTTGACCAGTATGAGGAGGAAAGGTTAGGAGGCAAGTCTTTCGGTTCCACCAAGTCCGGCATTGCTCCTTTTTATTCAGATAAATATGCAAAGATCGGTTTTCAGGTCAGTGAGCTTTTTGATGAGGAACTGTTAAAGGAAAAGGTTGAAAGAGTCTGTGAGCAAAAGAATGTTATGCTGGAGCATATGTATCACAAGCCTTTGATCCGTCCTGATGAGCTTCTTGAAACCCTGCATGAGTATAAAAAAATGGTAGAACCCTATGTGTGTGATGTGTCTTTGTATCTGGATCAGGCACTTAAGGAAGGAAAGACTGTCCTGCTGGAGGGCCAGCTTGGTACCTTAAAAGATCCCGATCACGGAATTTACCCTATGGTTACCTCATCCTCTACTCTGGCAGCCTATGGCGCTATTGGAGCAGGTATCCCGCCTTACGAGATCAAGGAGGTTATCACGGTGTGTAAAGCATATTCGTCTGCGGTAGGCGCAGGTGCCTTTGTATCTGAGATCTTTGGAGATGAGGCAGATGAGCTTCGCCGCAGGGGCGGAGATGGCGGTGAATTTGGGGCCACCACCGGACGTCCCAGACGTATGGGCTGGTTTGACTGCGTTGCTTCCAAATATGGATGCAGATTGCAGGGAACTACCGATGTGGCATTTACCGTGCTGGATGTTCTGGGTTATCTGGAGGAAATACCGGTATGTGTCGGTTATGAAATTGATGGGGAGATAACAACGGATTTCCCTGTAACCCATAAACTGGAGAAGGCAAAGCCAGTGCTGAAAAAGCTTCCGGGGTGGAAATGTGAGATCCGCGGCATTAAGAAGTATGAAGACTTGCCGGAAAACTGCAGAAGGTATGTTGAATTTATTGAAGAGCAGATTGGCTATCCTATCACTATGGTATCTAACGGACCGGGCAGAGATGATATTATTTACAGAAAGAGTCCCTTGAAAAAATAATGGGGAAATGCTTATAGACAAGCAAAAGCTGGCAAGTGAAAGAAGGCGGCCTGGTGACAGGCCGCTTTCCTGTATAACAGGAAATTCCTCCGGATTTTCCTGTTACACAAAAGCCCTCCGGGCGGGATGCGCTTCTCGCGGAGAGGTAGTTATGC
>USJG01000092.1 GCA_900554925.1 uncultured Lachnospiraceae bacterium | reverse complement strand
GATAAGAAGCTGCGAAAGCTGATCGACGAGAATCCAGACGCAGAGTTCATTCTGTGGAATGGTTCGAGACCTCAGATAAAACGCAGGGTGTTTGAACAATATGTAGATGAAAAATTATCTGCCATATAAAAACGACAGATACACGATAGATTTGGAGCCAAGTTTATGGTATTATATGAATATCATAGCTTGGCTCTTTTCTATGACAGTTAGATTGATAGAAAGGAGAAACTGAATGTCAGAAATAAGACGAGACAATAAAGGCCGCAAGTTATTCAATGGAGAGAGCCAGCGCAAAGATGGGAAATATGAATACAAGTATCAGGATGCATGGGGCAAGAGAAAGACAGTGTACAGTTGGAAGCTGACTCCGGCTGACCGAGTTCCGGCAGGAAAACGTGATGATATTTCCCTGCGAGAAAAGATTAAGCAGATTCAAAAGGACTTGAACAGCAATATCACACCGGATGGCGGTAATTTCACAGTACTGGAACTGGTGAAAAAATATATTTCACAGAAAACAGGCGTCCGTCATAACACAAGGTCGAATTACAACTTTGTGGTCAATGTAATTAAGAAAGAAGCCTTTGGGCAGAAACGCATTGACAAGATTAAGGTATCCGATGCCAAAGAATGGCTGATTAAGATGCAGCAGATGGATGGACGAGGTTACAGTTCCATTCACACGATCCGAGGTGTCGTAAGACCTGCCTTTCAGATGGCGGTGGATGATGATTTGCTGGTAAAGAATCCGTTTGAATTTCAGCTGAACACCGTTGTTGTGAACGATAGTGTCACAAGAGAAGCTATCACACGACAGCAGGAAAGAGATTTCTTGGAGTTTGTGAAGAACGACAAGCATTTCTGTAAGTACTATGACGGTATCTATATCCTGTTTAAGACAGGACTTCGTATTTCTGAGTTTGTTGGATTGACAAAGAAGAACCTTGATTTTGAGAACAGCAGAATTATCGTAGATCATCAGCTTCAGAGAACCAGAGATATGAAATATATTATTGAAGATACCAAGACAGAAAGTGGCGAGCGCATGGTGCCTATGACACCGGAAGTGAAGGAAGCGTTTCAGCGTATCCTTGCCAACAGAAAGAATCCAAAGGTTGAGCCTATGGTAGATGGGTACAGTGGATTCTTGTTTTTGGATAAGAACGGCAGACCGATGGTGGCACTTCACTGGGAGAAATATTTTCAGCATATTCGTAAGAAGTACAACAAGATTTACAGAATCCAGATGCCGAAAGTTACTCCTCATGTTTGCAGACATACTTTCTGTTCCAATATGGCGAAGTCTGGAATGAATCCGAAAACGCTTCAATATATTATGGGTCATAGTGACATCAGCGTGACGCTGAACACCTACACGCATCTGAATTATGATGATGCAGAGGAAGAAATGCAGAAAGTAGTAGAAACATCTTCAAAGAAATCGACAACGCACCGTAAAAGGTGCGTGTCGTAAATCATTTGAATTTACGACAGAATTTACGACAAATGATGGCAAAAACAAGCCGAACTAAGCGTAGTTATGCCAAGTTATGGTTGTTAAGCCTCTGTCGTAGAAATGCCGAAAAGTGGCGTAAAATCAAGGGAAATCAGCATTTTCAAGGAGTATTAGATATATGATAAAAGTATTATTCATCTGCCACGGCAACATCTGCCGCAGCCCAATGGCCGAAAGCGTAATGACACACATTGTCAGGCAAAGAGGCCTGGAATCCCATTTTAAAATATCCTCTGCGGCAACCAGCAGAGAAGAAATAGGAAACCCGCCCCATTACGGGACGGTAAACAAGCTGCGTGAAGTAGGAATACCCGTAATCCCTCACAGAGCAGTCCAGATGACCAGAAAGGACTATGACAAGTACGATTACCTGATTGGCATGGATGATTGGAACATTAAAAATATGCAGAAAATTGCAGGCGGTGATCCTCTGCATAAGATGCATAAGCTATTGGAATTTGCCGGAAGTACCAGAGATATTGCAGATCCCTGGTATACTGGAAATTTTGATGCGACTTATGAGGATATCGTTGAAGGCTGTGAGACATTTCTCGACAGTCTTACTATAAATTAGTTAATTGACTGATGGTTTATGATACAATCAATTTTGCATGGCTGAATTGATACAAAAAATCACTTTAAAGTTACAAATAATGATTGTAAATTCCAGTCGGAAAAGCTATAATTAACTCATTGGGTATTTTTATAATGAATCAATTCAAGGAGGCTTTTTATGAAGGAACAACAAAGCTTTAAAAAGAAAGTAAAAATGGTGTTCATAACCATTTGCATTATTGTTGCGTTTGCCGAACTGGCATCAATTCTGGGAGTACTGGGATTGGGAAATAAGGTTATGCAGTTAGTATTCCATTCAATTATATTTATTGCAGTAATCATAGCTGCCACGCGTGGTTATAAGTTGCTAATCGCCGCGCTGGTAGATCCGCTGATAGAAATGGATGCAGCAGTTAAGGGACTTGCACGGGGTGATTTAAATGTTGAAGTTACCTATGAGGGTGATAACGAGCTTGGAACTCTGGCTGACAGTCTCAGGCAGACCTCAGGAATGTTAAAGGCGCTGCTGAAGGATCTGACTTTCATTTTAGATGAATTTGGCAAGGGTAATTTTAATGTTAAAAGTGAAAATCCGAAAGCATATATTGGCGATTTTCAGGTGCTTCTTAAGGGACTGCTTGCTATGGTTACGGATTTCAGCGATACCATGAGAAATATAGATAATGCAGCGGATCAGGTATCGAAAGGCTCCAATGATCTGGCAATGAGTTCTCAGGAACTGGCACAGGGAGCAACTGACCAGGCAGCATCTATTCAGGAATTAATAGCAACTGTTACAGAAGTGACCGATCGGGTTTTGGAAAACACTAAGACCACAGACAAAGCCCATGATAATGCTAAGCTGATCGGTGAGCAGGCTAAGATCAGCCAGGATAAGATGAAAGAGCTGACAGAAGCCATGAATACCATTAAAGATACGTCCAGCGAGATCAGCAACATTATAGTGGATATAGAAGAAATCGCATCACAGACAAACCTGTTGTCATTAAATGCAGCAATTGAAGCAGCAAGAGCCGGTGAAGCCGGTAAGGGCTTTGCAGTTGTTGCAGATCAGATCAGAAAGCTGGCAGAAGACAGTGCAAAATCAGCAGTTACTACCAAGGAACTGATTGACAAGTCTATCCGTGAAGTGCAAAAAGGCAATGAAATTACAGAGCAGACTGCGGAGTCTCTTATTAATGTAATCAGAGAAATGGATAATATTGTTATGGCAGTTGCCAATATCCGGCTGGCCTCTGATAAGCAGGCATTATCTGTTAAAGAAATCGAAAAGGGATTTGAAGCAATTGGCGCTGTAGTAGAAAACAATTCGGCAGCGGCTGAAGAAACCTCGGCAACCAGTCAGGAACTATCTGCACAGGCCTCTGCGCTTAAGGGAATGGTAGAACGCTTCCAGCTCTGTGACTAATGGAAAATTATTTAGCGATATTTGCGGACGGCAAACATACATAGGATCGTCTGGACAGCCTGGCTGACCAGTAATCCCCACAAGTATCCGTGAATGCCCCACAGGGGGATGCCGAAAAATACAAAGATAAGTCTGACAAGCAGGCTTATCATGCTGTAAATAAACGTAAGTCCGGTTTTTCCGAGGCCGTTTAAGATACTGCTTAAGGTACTTGCAATGTACATTAAGGGACATAGAAAACTCAGTACAATGATAAAGCTTCCTGCAAGGGCGCTTTGATACAGCAGATTTCCCAGGAATTTTCCGAAGAATAAAAAGAAAACAGTAAATATAACACCTAAAAGAAAGCCGTAGCGTATGGATTTATGCACGGCTTTTTTTATTGTGCCGATATTTTCAGCAGCATCAGCCTCTGAGACAATGGGAAGCAATAAAACACATATAGAATTGGTAATTGCGCTGGGAAACAGGATAAGAGGCAGAGACATACCGGTTAAAACCCCATAAATGCCAAGTGCAGTGGCGTTGTCATAACCGTAACGCATGAGCCTGTTTGGAATAAAGATTGCTTCCACGCTTTGAAGAAAATTAATAATAATTCTGTTAAGGGATAAAGGGATAGCCAGAGTAAGGAGATTTCTGGCTATTTTCGTATAGGCGGACAGCTGCGGCTTAAGGAGAGAACCATAGCCCCCCGGAACCACATGAACAAAATGGGCGCGTACAGCAATCAGTGAGACAATTGTAGAGGCACTTTCACCGATTACCAACCCTACTACTGCAAAATTAATAGTGGGAGTCATGTTATGTTTCAAACAAAAATAATAGATAATATAGACACTTCCTACCCGTATTATCTGCTCGCAAAGCTGGCAGAGGGCAGGTACGGAGGTTTTTCTGATACCATAAAAATAACCGTTAATGCAGGAGTGAACGGTTGCCAGAGGAATAGAAAGTGAAATAATTCGAAGCAGCGGTGCTGTACGGGGTTCCATAAGAAAATAAAGGGCAATCTCGTCAGAACAGCAGTAAATTCCCATCGTGCAAAGAATGGAAACAGCCATGGATATAATAAAACCGGTGAATAAATGCATGGCAGATGACCGATAATCCTTAGAAATAGCTTCTCCTGCCACATATTTGGAAATGGCAGTCTGCATGCCTGCTACGGTCAATGAGAAGGAGAGGGCAAGTACCGGAGAAATTAACTGGTAAATACCCATGCCTTCAGCACCGAATAGCCGTGACAGGAAAATCCGATAGAAAAAACCAATAAAGCGGCTTATGAAGCCGGTGGCAGTCAGGATAAAGGTTCCTATAACAAGAGGATTGTTTTTACGTAAAAAAACCATAAATTACCGCCAGTTTTCAGTTATTGATAAATATATGAATCTGCTTTCATTGACAGAACTAAAAGAGAGTGTTATAGTAAAAGACATAAAACCTAGTAATATGATAGGAATAAGGAAAGGAGCCAGTCATGGATAAAATAATATATTTGGACAATGCGGCCACTACCAAAACCGCGCCGGAAGCAGTACAGGCCATGCTTCCTTATTTTACCGAATATTATGGTAATGCCAGCAGCATATACGGACTTGGAGCAGAGAGTAAAAAGGCAATCACAGAAGTTCGGGAAGTGATCGCCAAAAGTCTTAACGCTGATCCTTCTGAAATTTATTTTACAGCAGGAGGCTCTGAGTCTGATAACTGGGCTTTGATAGCTGCGGCGGAAAGCTATGCCGGCAAGGGAAAACATATTATCACATCAAAGATTGAGCATCACGCAGTGCTTCACACCTGTCAATATCTTGAAAAGAAAGGATATGAGGTTACTTATGTTGATGTAGATGAAAATGGGATTCTGAAGCTGGAGGAACTTAAAAAGGCGATCCGTCCGGATACCATTTTGATTTCTGTTATGTTTGCAAATAATGAAATCGGGACGCTTCAGCCTGTTAAAGAAATTGGCGAGCTGGCAAAAGAAAATGGAATTTTGTTCCATACAGACGCGGTGCAGGCATATGGACATGTGCCGATTGATGTAGAGGAATGTCATATTGATATGTTAAGCGCAAGCGGCCATAAACTGAATGGGCCCAAGGGAGTTGGATTTTTATATATTCGAAAAGGAGTGAAGATCCGTTCCTTTGTACATGGCGGCGCCCAGGAGAGAAGGAGACGCGCAGGCACGGAAAATGTTCCCGGAATTGTTGGTCTTGGAGCGGCCGCAGAGCTTGCATTTTCAAAACTCGAGGTGCGCATGGAGAAAGAGCGTGGGCTTCGGGATTATCTGATTGGCAGAATTGAGAATGAGATTCCTTACTGCCGGTTAAATGGTGACAGAAACAGGAGACTTCCCAATAATGTAAATTTCAGTTTTCAGTTTATTGAAGGAGAATCGCTGCTTATCATGCTGGATATGAAAGGAATCTGCGCCTCCAGCGGTTCGGCGTGCACCTCAGGCTCTCTTGACCCGTCTCATGTGCTTTTGGCGATCGGGCTGCCTCATGAGACTGCCCACGGTTCGCTGAGGCTTACATTAAGTGAAGAAAATACCATAGAAGAAATGGACTTTGTGGTAGATTCGGTAAAGGAAATTGTAAACAGATTAAGACAGATGTCGCCTCTTTATGAGGATTTTTTAGGAGGAAGAAGTTATGTACAGTGAAAAAGTAATGGATCATTTTACCAATCCGAGAAATGTGGGAGAATTAGAGAATCCCAGCGGCGTAGGTACAGTGGGAAATGCCAAATGCGGTGATATTATGAGAATATATCTGGATATTGATGATAATCATGTGATCCGGGACTGCAAGTTTAAAACCTTTGGATGCGGGGCAGCGGTAGCCACCAGCAGCATGGCTACGGAGCTTGTTAAGGGAAAGACCATTGAGGAAGCCATGGAGGTAACCAACAAAGCTGTGCTGGAAGCACTTGACGGATTACCGCCGGTAAAGGTACACTGTTCTTTGTTGGCGGAGGAAGCCATTCATGCGGCACTTTGGGACTATGCCAATAAGAATGGAATTGAGATAAAGGGATTAAAAGAGCCAAAGAAGGACATTCATGAGGAGGAAGAGGAAGAAGAATATTAACTCTGACTGGACGGTCTTTTGGCAAAAACCCTGAAAAGGTGTGGTACGCTTTTATGAAGAAAAAGGTAGTAGTTGGCATGTCGGGAGGCGTTGATTCCTCTGTGGCTGCTTATCTTTTAAAAGAACAGGGATATGATGTGATCGGAGTAACCATGCAGATATGGCAGGACGGGGATTTGGCGGCGGCAGAAGAAAATGGCGGCTGCTGCGGACTGTCCGCGGTAGAGGATGCAAGAAGAGTTGCACAGGTTTTGAATATCCCTTATTATGTAATGAATTTTAAAGACGAGTTTCGGGAAAATGTGGTGGATTACTTTGTGGCGGAATATCTGGCAGGAAGAACACCAAATCCCTGTATAGCCTGCAACAGATATGTAAAGTGGGACGCTCTTTTAAAACGCAGCATGGAAATAGGTGCGGATTATATAGCAACCGGGCACTACGCCAGAGTGGAGCAGTTAAAAAACGGCAGATATGCAATCCGCAATTCGGTAACAGCCAAAAAGGATCAGACCTATGCGCTTTACAATCTGACCCAGTTCCAGTTGTCTCATACATTAATGCCGGTGGGAGACTACACAAAGGAAGAAATCAGAAATCTGGCAGAAAAGAACGATCTTCCTGTGGCGTCAAAACCGGACAGCCAGGACATCTGTTTTGTGCCGGAGGGCGATTATGCCGGATTTATAGAAAGAGAAGTGCCGGAGAAAATACCCGGAACGGGGAATTTTGTCTCCGAGGATGGTGTTGTGCTGGGAACCCATAAGGGAATTATCCACTATACGGTAGGGCAGAGAAAAGGTTTAGGGCTTGCTATGGGACATCCGGTGTTTGTCTCCCAGCTTCGTCCTGAAACCAATGAGGTTGTTATCAGTGACAGTGATGTGTTTAAAACAGAGTTAACCTGTAACCAGGTGAATTTTATGGGAATGGAAGATCTGAAAGAACCGCGCAGACTGTGGGCAAAGGTGCGTTACGCCCATAAGGGCCAGTGGTGCAGCGCCAGACAGGTAGAAGAAGATAAGGTGCAATGTGTTTTTGAGGAGCCGGTACGGGCTGTGACGCCGGGACAGGCAGTGGTTTTTTATGATGGGGAATATGTAATGGGAGGCGGCACCATTCTGTGACGCCTCCCGTCAGTTGTTTTGTATGGAAAATACGCTAAATACGGTGAAATTCCGGCATTCTTTTTTCGAAGGTTGTATAGTACTTAAAGCCGCAGGCCAAAAGAACCTCTGCGGCCCGGTCAAAGCCTCTGGCAATAGCCTGAGGTTCGTGGGCATCGGAACCAACGGTTATGATTTCTCCCCCCAGCTGCCTATACCTTTTTAAAATGTCAGTGCAGGGATTTAATTCACGGAGATGGTAGCCGATGGCACCAGTATTGACTTCGAGTCCCTTTTCCTTCTCAATCAGGGTTTCAAGAATTTTATCCAGAATATCTTTATACTTATCATAGCTGTAATCGCCATCCTTTGTTTTTCCATAGCGGACCACATAATCCAAATGTCCGTAAATGTCAAAATTGCTGAAAGCCTTTAAATTGTCCAGAATGGATAAAAAGTATTCCCTGTAGGCTTCTTCATCCGAGCGCCCTTCGTAAAAAGAGGGATAGTAAGGATCTTTTCTGTTGCACAAGTGGGAGGAGGCAATGATAAAGTCAAAATCATAGCTCTTGGAATAGACTGCCAGCTCCTTTCGCAGATGTGGCTGCACACCCAGTTCCACGCCGAAAAACAAGCGGATTTTATCTGCGTATTTTTCCTTATATTTAATGAGATCATACAGATAAGAATCTGTATTTAATTCAAAGATGCCTTCTTCCTCAGGATTTACATAGACGTAATCCATATCCATATGCTCTGTAAAGCACATACTGGAAAGACCGATACTGATTCCTTTTAAGATCATATCCTCCATGGAAGCAGCAGAGTCCCCTGAAAATGAGGTGTGTAAGTGATAATCTGCATTGATTGCCATCGCATTGTCCTCCTGTGGTGTATTCGTTCATATATTTACTGATTACTGCATCAAAGGTCTGTAAAATATTTTATATTGCTATAAGTCTAGCTGATTTGAATAAAAAACACAATTATTTTTCAATTACATCTTGCACTTTTAGGACAAATTAGGTAAAATAATCCTGCTGATAAAATTTTGTCAATCCAAGCTGATTGCAAAATAATATAAAATTATTCAATTTTAGGAGGAAACTAAAATGGCAGTAAGAGTAGCAATTAATGGTTTTGGCCGTATTGGTCGTCTTGCATTCAGACAGATGTT
>USJG01000091.1 GCA_900554925.1 uncultured Lachnospiraceae bacterium | reverse complement strand
TCCGTAATCAGAAGGTTCACCTGGGCTTCATAGGGACAGCTTTCCAGACTAAGAGCCTCTGCCATGACTGCATCTAAAATTTCTTTCACATCAAATCCAAAGTCCACATCTGTTTCATTTTCAACGTAGGAAGTCATAATACAGCTTTTCCTCCAACAATATCTTTTTCATTTCCTGTAATTCCCCAAAGGATAACCTGCTGTAATCTATAATACCACTTTCAAGCTTTTTCTTAAATATGGCGCTTATAATTTTCTCGTAATCCATTTTAATTTGAGGTTCTTTTGAAAACAGAAAGCTAATAGATGAGATCACTGTATCGCAAAAAAGAAGCACCACCGCTTCTCTGGCTCTGATCCTCTCATTTTTGTCCAGATATTCTTTTAAAACCGCCTGTACTTCCAGGGGGAAATTGTACTTTAGCAGCGTTTCCTTAACATTTTCCCAGCTATTTTCACCTTTGATCATTCCAATCCTGTGATAATAACCGCAGGCTTTCACCACTGCATCATCCATACCCAGCCTTTTGGCTATGCGGTCACATAAATAGGCTGTATGAATGGCATGGTAATATTCCTCCTTTGAAAATGCCTTTAACTCTACGAGAAGAGGGCATTCAGGATCATTAATATCCATATAAATATCCCGGCTGCCATAAATAATGGAAAAGCTGAAAAACTTAAGCAAGATTAAAAGCAGTATCAGGCATACCAGGATATTTACTGCCGGTATGGTAAACATCTGCATATGCAGTACTTCATTAACAAACAATACCTCCTGAATGGAAAGGCACACCATCTGTACCAGTAATGAAACCAACAATGGCAGCCATATCTTAAAAGTCTTATCTACATAAGAAAAAACAGTGATTCCCACCAGGCCGCTGATAAAATATACAAAAAAGGTACTTACGTCACTTCCCTGAATCATAACAGATACCATTAAAAGCACGCTGCCTGCTGAAAGCCCGATAATCTGGTTTGAAAAAAGCATAAGCCCTACAAAAATAACCAGATAAGGCCATCCGCCTGCCGGAAGCATGGGAAACAAAATACTTCCCAGCAGAGCAATCAGGTAGATAACCATAAATCTCCACAAATGTTCTTCATTATCAAACAGAAAACTGCCTTCCTCCCTGCTGCGCTCTAAGGAAAACAAAACACTGCCTGCTCCGGCGGCAGTTATGATCCCAATGCCTGCCATCTGTATGGTTGTCTTTTGGTACATAGAAGATGCGGCGATACTGACCAATACCGTAAGCAGAGGCATAAGTACTTCCCAGAGGATGTTTGTCCACTTTCCGTACTGCCTGCCCTTAGCAAGGCTTTCCGTATCATTTGTATCTATTATCTCACTGCTTTTTTCCATATACTGAGTTCCTGCTTTTTCTTTTCGTATTGTTATTTTCTTTTGCCTCGTAATTTTCATAGGCTTTGACGATCCTTTGCACCAGAGGATGTCTCACCACATCTCTGCTGGACATTTTGCAAAACGCAATGCCCTCTATTCCATGAAGCACCCTGATCGCAACATCAAGCCCTGAAGCTGTTCCGGGCGAAAGATCCTTCTGGGAAGCATCTCCTGTTACGATTACTTTGGAGCCAAAACCAATTCTGGTCAGAAACATTTTCATCTGCGCAGGTGTGGTGTTCTGGGCTTCATCCAAAATAATATAAGCGTTATCCAGCGTCCTTCCTCTCATATAAGCCAAAGGCGCAACCTCAATAAGCCCCTTTTCCATATTCTTTGTAAAGGTTTCCGCCCCCATGATCTGATAGAGGGCATCATACAATGGGCGCAAATAGGGGTCAACCTTGCTTTGCAGATCCCCGGGAAGAAAGCCGAGCTTTTCGCCGGCTTCAATGGCTGGTCTGGTAAGTATGATCCGCTCAACCTCCTGATTTTTAAAGGCTGTTATAGCCATAGCCATGGCAAGGTAAGTCTTTCCTGTACCTGCCGGCCCAAGGCCAAAAACGATCATATTATTCCGAATGGCATCCACATACTGCTTTTGTCCAAGGGTCTTGGGTTTTACAGGCTTTCCTGATACCGTATGACAAATACACTCCTTATCTATTTCAAGCAAAACATCTTCATTTTCTTCCATACTCATGGTGATAGCATAATCCACGTTCTGTTCCTGGATTATATTTCCTCTCATTGATAATTCCGTCAATTCCTGAATGACCGCTTTGGCCCTTTTGACAAAGGGCTCTCTGCCGCTGATACGGACTTCTCCATTTCTGTCTACAACAGACACTTTAAGCTGTCTTTCCAGCTTTTTGATATGGCTGTCAAACTGTCCGAATACATTCTGCTGGTCCTTTGCCGGCACATTAATTACTTCGGAAACCTCCTCCATCTGTTTCTCCCAATCTTCTACTGCGTTATTTCCTCCGTTTCCGGTATCTCTTCTATCTGCACAAGCTGGGTTTTTTCTGTAATTCCAGTCTTTTCTACTGCCAGAAAATCCACTTTCATTTTCCATACTCCGGAAGTCTTATTTATTGTAACATTTTTTTCTATAATTTGTACCCCTTTTTCCTGTAAAGTTTCTATAAATTTTTGTATTTTGTCTTCAAAGATTTTTTTCACTTCCTCTTTCGTATAATTTTTCTCCTCTGTCACATATTCTCTGACAAAGTCCTGCCCCATATACACAGGCAGATAATAATTCTCAAAGAGACGAAGCTGGGTTTTTTCCTCCACGGTATCGCTCTGCTTATACTTATTTCCTATAGAGGGTATTTTCAGTTTTCTGGTTCCGAGCATGACAAAAGGGATTTTCTTTTCCCTTCCTGTATACTGCTTCTGCTCATATTTTTCCTCCACTTCCTCCTCCATTTCATAGATACACTGAAGCATAATATCTGCATCCGCCATACAAAAATCGTATCGTTTTACGGTTCCGTCATCATTATATATGGGAACTCCGCCTTCCACCAATATATCTCCTGCTTTTACCTCTGTGCCGGCAGTGACTTTGGGAACTCCCTTTCTGGTTACAATACTGAGGATAACTCCGTCTTTTTCCGCAACCAGATCCATCCCTTCCCCATTATCCACAGTTCCTCCTGACTTATCCTCCACCTTGATCAAATCATTTTCCTTTACCTGAATCAGCAGCCTTGTTCCATCTATCTGTGCGGAAGTCCACGTGACAATGTCAAACTGTGTTCTGATTGCTTTTTCCAAAGTTTCTATCTCTACATCTCTTTTCTTCATCCCTGCCCGAAATCCATTTTCAGCAAGAAAGTCCTGAAAAACATCGCTGGTCACATAATAATTGCCCTCTATCTCTATGGCCCAGATAAAACCGGACATCCATATCCAGAAAATAAGACTTCCCAAAAGTCCCAGCATAAATATTCTTCGTCTCCACATCCGCACAGAAAGAAAGGGCAGTCCATAACGCTTCGTTATGACTACCCTTGTACCTGTTTTTCTGGTAATACCCTTAAGGCGGTAAAAGCCCTTAAGGCTGATCTTCATGGTATAATAGTCACCATGATTTTCAATATCCCACAAAAATATATTATGATGGCTGCAAAGATTCATGAACCTTTCAGGAGAAAATCCAAAAACCTTAATGGCCAGATAGCCCTTAAAATACCGAATGGCCTGTATCATACTGCACCTCACTAAGCTTATTTTCTTCTACATCAGATAGCGGACCTGTTCTATCCACCCGCTGATTTTCATGTCTTCATTGGTATAATAAACAATGTTCAGCCGCCTTCCACAGATTTCAATTTTACAGGTCTTGCCCTGAAGCAGGATCATCTGGCTGGTATATTCTATGATTCCTTTATAATTTTCAACAAAAGCATCCGTATTTCCTGTAACGGTAACAATTGATGCTCCCAGGAGAGAGTCCTTAGGCAGCTTTAAAGACTCTACCACAAGTTCCTTTCCTGAGGCAGCTAATCTGGCGTCTTCTCTTTCTTCTCTGGTCTGATTCCAGTGATATTCAGGTTTATGTCTCATCCATTTCCTCATATCACAATATATGAGTTTTAATCCTCTCCTATACCTGTTTTACTCTCTATTTCACCACCCCGATTATCACCGGCCCTTCCTTCTTCTCATGATCACCTATCTGATATGCTTTAAGGAGCCTTTCTTTCGCTGTTTTCAGCTTTCCTTCGTCATTGGCATGAAGATAAGCAAGCACGTCTCCTTTTTTTACATAAGAGCCAACTTTCTTTTCCAGTAAGATCCCCACTGACAAATCAATGCTGCTTTCCTTGGTTTCCCGTCCGCCCCCAAGAATCAGGGAACAGATTCCCACCTCATCACATACCAGCTTTTCCACGTAACCGTCCTTAGGTGAAAGCACCGGCTCTGTCAGCTTTGCCTTTGGAAGAAGCAGGGGATCATAAACCATACGCTCATCTCCTCCCTGGGCTTTTATAAACTCTGCCAGCTTGTGAAGGGCACTTCCATCAGAAACAGCCTGCTTGAGCATATCTACTCCCTGTTCCTCAGTTTTGGCCTTTCCGGCCATGATCAGCATAAGTGCTCCCAGGGTTAAGCACAGCTCTGTAAAGTCCTTTGGCCCCTTTCCCTGCAGCGTTTCAATAGCTTCTTTTACCTCCAGCGCATTTCCCACTGCATTTCCCAAAGGCTGGTCCATATCTGACACTACCGCAACTGTATCTCGTCCGGCATTCTTTCCAAGCTTGACCATTTCCCTGGCCAGGGCAAAGGCATCCTCCTCCTTTTTCATAAAAGCACCGCTTCCAGTCTTTACATCCAGTACAATGGCATCCGCTCCTGCCGCCAGCTTTTTACTCATTATGGAGGAGGCGATCAGCGACATATTATCCACAGTAGCAGTAACGTCCCTTAAAGCATAGAGCTTTTTGTCGGCGGGGGCCAGTTCCCTGGTCTGTCCCATGATGGCGATTCCAATTTCATTAACGTTTTTAAGAAACTGTCGGGTAGTAATTTCCGTAGAAAATCCCTTAAAGCTCTCCAGCTTATCAATAGTTCCTCCCGTATGTCCCAGTCCCCGTCCGCTCATTTTGGCAACCCTGACTCCGCAGGCTGCCACCATGGGCGTAAGCGCCAGCGAGGTTTTATCTCCCACGCCGCCGGTACTGTGTTTGTCCACCTTTATCCCCTGGATGGGAGACAAATCAAGCATATCTCCGCTCTCCGCCATTGCCATGGTAAGAAAAAGAGTTTCCTCTTCCTTCATTCCCACAAAATAAATGGCCATCATCATGGCTGACATCTGATAATCGGGAATTTCGCCCTTTGTGTACCCTGAGACCATATAGTAGATTTCTTCTTTTGAAAGCGCCCCGCCATTTCTCTTTTTCATAATCAGATCGTACATTCTCATACGCCGCAGTTCCTTTCCAAGTTGTATCGCTAAATCATATCTTTCTGCGTTCTCACCCTTACTTGTGATAGGGTTCTTTCTTGATAATGCGGTATCCTCTATATATCTGTTCCAATAGGATCACTCTCATTAATTGATGGGGAAATGTCATATTTGAAAAACTGATTGACTGATTTGCTGCTTTCGACACACTTTGATGAAGCCCAAGAGAACCGCCGATAATAAACTGAATATGGCTTTTTCCCTGAACTGCAAGCTGATCTAACTGATTTGCAAAAGACACGGAATCGGGTTTGCTCCCCTTAATTTCCAGAGAAAAAATATAGGCTTCCTCTCTGATATGCTTTAAAATTCGGGCTGCTTCCTTTTCCCTGATCTGCTCTTCCATAACAGGGCTTGCATTATCAGGCGTCTTTTCATCCTGCACCTCGATAATTTCCAATTTGCAGTACCTTCCAAGACGCTTCTCGTACTCGGAAACAGCCTTCCTGTAAAAATCTTCTTTTATTTTTCCTACACAGATAATGGTGATCTTCATTTTCCATCTTCCTCAAAAAGCTCGGAATACACCTCTTCTATCAATCGTTCCAGATACCCCTCGTCCAAATTCACAAACTGATTTTCAATGGTCTTTTTCATGTAATCAAAACGCTGGAAGTATTTAAGCTCTTCCGGCTGATCCTCAATTTCCAGCTGGGCATCCATCTGATCTGTCCTGATATTTTCTTTACACCACTTTTTGATCTCCATGGTCAGATTATTTTCTTTAGAGGCTTTCCGCTTTAAGATTTTAGAGTTTTTCATGGATACGATTCCCATTACGATAAAGAGAATAAATAACACGCCCATGACGCCTGTAGTCATATATTTATTGGTTAACGACATATGAAGATCGATTACGTCCAAAAATACCAGAATGATCAATACAAGCCCGGCACCGCCTACTGTTAAAAGCGTGTATGCAGATGTTCTGTTTTCTTCAGCTTTTTCCTCATTATTCACATAAACCGCATGGCTTTTAACTGCTTTTGCAGGCTGTGCCATGGCTTCTGCCATTTCTTCCGAAAATTCGTCCTCCGCGGGCTTATCCTCCTTTAAGGACTCTACCAGCTTGCAGCCGCAATCTGCGCATACCATAACCCCATCCACATACTCACTTTTACACTCCGGACACCATGCCATAACGATACCTCCTTTTGCCCCTTTTATTATTTTACTACGAAGCGGCAAAGGTTTCCACTAGTTTTTATTCTTTGAGATCAGGCATGGAACTCCGATATTCTTATTGTCCTTTGGCTGCATCCAGATATAATTATCAGGGTCTTTGACATCCACATAAACTGTCCGGTTTCCCTTTTTGTCTTTATTTTCACTCTGATAAATCCAGGAACCGTGTTCAGCCTTAGCATTCCACTCCTTCATGCTTCCGTCTGAATAAATATTGGTCAGATAAAATTCTCCGTCAACAAGCCCCTTGGAATAACTGCCTATCAGGTTTGTATCGTAACCAATCCCTTTCTTTAAAAGCTCCAGGTTATAATCATAATGCTCTGAGCCTTTTCCCTGGGGCAGATCATCTGCCCAGCCTCCTGTATATTGATGATAGGTATACAGATCTGTGATATTCTCTTCCTGATGAATGTGATAGTGTATCCATGTTCCGTTCCCGCTTCTTACACCATTTTTCCAGTCTCCATAGTAATACTGATTATCTGCATACACTGCAATCCCTTTACCATCAGGGCGTCCCTGACTGTCAGTATCGCCATAATAATAGCAGTCGTCAGTTCCCGAAAGTGTCCATGACATGGCGATAAAGCGATCCAGATTTGCCAGGTCATCCAGGGCCTTTTGGTTATTGTCTTCCCAATAGGCCATCATTTCCTTTAACTGTGCGTCTTTATCAAATTTAACCTTGCTGTAATCAACCTTCTCCATGATTTCCCGATACGGGGTGGGACTGGGCGTGCTTTCTGCCTCCTGCTGGCTGTCTTCATTATCTGTATATTCATCCGGGTCCTGTGTTTCTTTTCCACTATTGATTGAACTTACTTCCTCCTGCTTAAGGGGAGGCGCTTCTTCCTTATGTTCATCTGCATAATCCATAATACTTTGCTGCAGATCATCAGAATTGTCGCTGTCTTTTTGCAGGGAATTTACCAGAAGCGTGATAGCAAGAATTATAATGATCAGTACAAAGGGAATAACCGTCACAAGTATTTTTCTTTTGTCCAGATCAGCGTATTCATTTTCCTCTTCTTCAAATAACTTTTTCATAGGTTTTTATTTTACTCCTTATAATCAAAGCAGCTTCTTCCACAGGTAACGGTGCCAATATATCTGCCAGCCTCTACATGCGCCGGAGATATCTGATAAGCCTTAAGCGCTTCCTCTGTCTCAAATCTGGAGATCAGGGCAATATCTTTATTGCTGGATTCCATATCATTGATCACCACTTCAAGGGCTACCACTCCCTCCGCCGTTTTCGCTACCTCCTCCAGCCTGCTTTTAATTTGAAGCGCTGCTTCTTTCTTTTCCTGTGCTGACAAATTTTCATTTAAGTTCCATAAAACAATATGATTAACCATCCTCTCTCTTACCTCCATTATTAACTATACGACAAATATTTTAATTTCTGATGTAAAAATTATTAATAATTTCTTATATAGTAAAAACTGTGCCGGAAACTGATTCCGGCACATCTGTCAGCAAAAATCCGCCTGCTGACTTTTATTTATTTTTCAGATACTCATCAATTCCTTTTGCTCCTGCGCGTCCTGCCCCCATAGCAAGAATGACTGTGGCTGCTCCTGTAACTGCATCGCCGCCAGCATATACGCCTTCCTTCGTGGTCTTTCCAAATTCCTCATCTGCTATAATACATTTCCATTTATTTACTTCCAGACCTTCCGTAGTAGAAGATATAAGTGGATTCGGTGAGGTTCCAAGGGACATGATAACGGTATCTGCATCAATTATAAATTCTGATCCGGGAACCTCCACAGGACGCCTTCTTCCTGATTCATCAGGTTCTCCCAGCTCCATCCTGATACATTTCATGCCTTTTACCCATCCATTTTCATCCTCAAGAATTTCTACCGGGTTCGTCAGAAGATCGAAAATGATTCCTTCTTCCTTTGCGTGATGAACTTCTTCCACACGGGCAGGCAGTTCTTCTTCACTTCTCCTGTAAACAATATGTACCTCAGCGCCAAGGCGAAGGGCTGTTCTTGCAGCGTCCATTGCCACATTTCCACCGCCTACTACAGCCACCTTATTTCCTCTCATAATCGGGGTAGTTGATTCTTTGTCAAAAGCTTTCATTAAATTGCTTCTGGTAAGATATTCATTTGCTGAAAATACACCGTTTGCCTGTTCTCCAGGGATACCCATGAACTTGGGGAGTCCTGCTCCTGAGCCGATAAACACAGCGTCAAAGCCCTCTTCCGTAATCAGCTCGTCAATGGTAACAGACTTACCCACAACTACGTTTGTTTCAATCTTTACACCAAGGGATTTTACGTTTTCAATTTCTTTCGCAACTACCCTTTCCTTGGGAAGACGGAACTCAGGAATCCCGTATACCAATACAC
>USJG01000090.1 GCA_900554925.1 uncultured Lachnospiraceae bacterium | reverse complement strand
TACTTCTTGCTGTACCGGCAATCATGCTCATAGCAGCCTCAAGGCTTGCTGCATTTAAATCAGGCATCTTCATCTCTGCGATTTCCTGAATCTTAGCCTTGGAAATAGTTGCAACCTTTGTCTTATTAGGTACTGCTGAACCAGACTTAATGTTGCATGCTTTTTTAAGAAGTACTGCAGCAGGGGGAGTTTTCGTAACAAAACTGAAACTTCTGTCTGCATATACTGTGATAACAACAGGGATGATCACGTCACCCTTGTCTGCTGTTCTTGCGTTGAACTGCTTTGTAAATTCAACGATGTTAACCCCATGCTGTCCAAGTGCAGGACCAACCGGGGGAGCTGGTGTAGCTTTACCAGCAGGGATCTGTAACTTAATGTATCCTTCTACTTTCTTTGCCATTGTGGCACCTCCTATTATAATGCAAATATCCTTGCATCGTGGTATGGCGCAGAATCGCTTCTGCTCCCACAGCCTGCGTCTTGCGCAGACTAATTAAAAAGTTGCTCTATATTTACGCAGATATGCCTCTGCCATAAATATCATTCCTTACATTTTTCTTACCTCTGCAAAACTGATCTCTACAGGCGTTTCCCTTCCGAACAGTTCCACATTGATAGTAGCCGTCTGTTTGCCAAAGTCCATTCTCTGTACCACGCCGACGGTTTCCTTCCACACGCCTGCCACTACAGCAATTGTATCTCCTTCTGCAAAATCCACAGAAATATTTTCTGTTTTGATCCCCAGGGGCTTCATTTCAGCTTCCGTCAAAGGAACCGGCTTGCTTCCAGGACCTACGAACCCCGTCACGCCTCTGGTGTTGCGGACAACATACCACGTGTCATCATTCATGACCATATTAATCAGAACATACCCCGGAAACATCTTTTTCTGGACTGTCTTTTTAGCGCCGTTTTTCAGCTCTACCACATCCTGCAAAGGCACACGGACTTCCAGAATTTCTTCTTCCAGGTGTCTGTTCTCGATTGTTTTCTCTATATTGGCTTTCACCTTATTTTCATACCCGGAATAGGTATGCACTACATACCAGTTCGCCTCTGCCATACAATCACCCTCACTCTACAGACTTACCAGGAAATCCACACCATACTGCATTAAGAAATCCAATACAGCAATGACTGCTCCCAGCACTACAGAAATACAAACAACTGCGACAGACTGCTTCAGAAGTGAATCCTTGTCCGGCCATGAAATCTTTTTAAATTCAGCCTTAACCCCTTTAAAGAAGCTGGTCTTAGCTGATTTCTCTTTTTTAGTAGAATCTGCCATCTTTAACTCCTTTCCACCGTCTGAGAAATTATTTGGTTTCTTTGTGCAATGTGTGAGTTTTGCAGAATCTACAATATTTCTTGGTTTCCATCCTGTCAGGATGTGTCTTCTTATCTTTAGTCGTATTGTAGTTACGCTGCTTACATTCAGTACATGCTAATGTAATCTTTGTACGCATAATCCTTCCTCCAATCTTTTACCGGATTTTTGAGCATAAAAAAAAGACCTGAATCTCATCTCGTTTGATAACTATAACATATACTTTCTATCCAGTCAACCAGAATTTACTTTTTTCTTACGGAAAATTGCCCTGATTTCCCTCAATAATTCTATTCACTTACTACCTATTATTACTACTTTACTATTGTTTTTCAATATTGCACATGATAAAATTATTTTATAAGAATAGGTTATTATGCCCTGATACAAAGCTTTCTCATTCAATATAGCATAATACATTAATGGAGGAAAGCTTTTCCGTCAAAAGGCATTGACGGTATGTATGATTCACGGAAGAAAGGAGGGGCTGTCTTATGGCATACCATGCAGCGCTCAGCGCGGTCTATAATCATTATCTGACTGCTTATGCGCCAAAGAAAACCACTACCCAGTATGATACCCATAAAAAAGGTGAACTGCGCAGCGTATACAATTCCATTGTTAAATTAAATAAAGAAGCCCCCCTGTACCTTTTAGATTCCAGCAAAGAATCCCGTGCATTTGCAGTGGGCTTAAAAGAAAACGCAAGGGCACTTCGCAATACGATTGCTTCTCTCGGCGGTTTGGACGAAGATGAAATGCTCGGCAAGAAAGCAGCTTTTTCCAGCAATGAAAATATTGTCAGCGCTTCCTATATTGGTGAAGGAGTCGATGATGACACAGCCCCTTCCTTTAATATAAGAGTAATCAAACTGGCCTCTAACCAGGTAAATCTGGGAACTTTTCTTCCTTCAGAGGGAAAAGCGCTTTTAGCGCCGGATGCATATTCTTTTGATATTACGATCAATGATTTAAGCTACGAATTTCAGTACAACGTCCGTGAGGGTGAAACTAATCGAGATTTGCAGGAACGCCTGTCCCGTCTGATTTCTAATGCGGATATTGGAATTACTGCTGATATTTTTGAGGACGGACAGGGCAATTCTACTCTCCGCCTTTCCTCCACTGCCACCGGCTTAAAAGACAATACAGGTTTTCTGTTTGATGTATCCGACAACAAAACCAGCAAACGTGCCGGCACAGTAGACTACCTGGGACTTTCCTTTATATCCAGAGAGCCTTCCAATGCGGAATTTCTCTTAAATGGTGAACCTCGCAGTGCCTCCTCTAATCATTTTACTATTGATAAAACCTTCGAGGTTACACTAAAGGGCATCAGCACCTCTGAAAATGAAACCGCAGAAGTGGGACTGAAAACAGATTTGGATTCTCTTGCTGAAAATGTAAGCAATCTGATAGAGGGTTATAATTCCTTTATCCGATCTGCTTCAGAATACCTTAATCTTCATCCCAGAAGCAGCCGTCTCCTTAGCGAAATGGCCGCTATGACAGGCCGCTATCAGCCGGAGCTTGAAAAATTGGGCTTTTCCTTCGAGGATAACGGGCTGCTCTCTCTTAATGATGATGCCTTTAAGCATTCCCTTCTGGAGGATGAAAGCCATGCACAGTTTTCTGCCATAAAGGATTTCACCAATGCAATCCTTGGCAAAACCAATCAGATTTCCTTAAATCCAATGGAGTATGTTGACAAGACTATTGTTGCTTACAAGAATCCCGGCCACAACTTTGCAGCTCCCTATGTGACCAGCAATTACAGCAGAATGCTTTTTAACAGTTATTGTTAGAATCATATATATTCAAGGCGCAGATCCCATAAATCTGCGCCTTCTTAATCTTTAATCTTCTAATTCCGTTTTAACTATATCCAAAGCCGCTTCTACCACCTTATCCATATCGTAATAGCGATACTGTCCCAACCGGCCGCCAAACAAAACTTTCTTCTCCTGCGCAGCCAGCTTCTGATAATCGGCAAAAAGCTTATTGTTCCGCTCATCATTTATGGGGTAATAAGGTTCCTCTCCCGGTTTCCATGACGCAGGATACTCTCTGGTGATTATCGTGCCTTCTCCCTTTCCAAACTCAAAGTGCTTATGCTCAATGATTCTGGTATAGGGAATCTGACGCTCCGTATAGTTGATCACCGCATTCCCCTGGTAATTGTCCTTATCCGGCATGTCCTCCTTTTCAAATCTTAAAGAGCGATATTCCAGATTTCCCAGACAATAATCAAAATACTCGTCTATCATTCCCGTATAGACCACCTTATCATAGGAAACAAAATCCTTCCCCTGTTCGGCCGCCGCTTTCTGACTTTTTACAAAGTCCCGAAAGTCAGTATTCAGTCTGACTTCCGTACCCTTAAGCATCTTCTCAACAACAGCCGTATAGCCGCCAACAGGTATTCCCTGATAAGGATCGGTAAAGTAATTGTTATCATAGACAAACCGCAGGGGCACCCGCTTGATAATAAAAGCCGGAAGCTCCCGGCAATCTCTTCCCCATTGCTTCTCCGTATATCCTTTAATCAGTTTCTCATACACATCTCTGCCTGCCAGAGATAAAGCCTGTTCTTCCAGATTCCTGGGTTCTCCTATAGACAAATCCTCAATCTGCTCTCTGATTCTGGCCTTTGCTTCCTCCGGGGTCCTGATTCCCCACAGCTTGCTGAAAGTATTCATATTAAAAGGCAGATTGTAAATTTCTCCTTTATAAATCGCCATAGGCGAATTTATAAAGTGATTAAACTCAGCAAACTGGTTCATATATTCCCATATTTCCCGATTGGAAGTATGAAAAATGTGTGCGCCATATTCGTGCACGTGGATACCACGTTTGACACTGGTATAAATATTTCCTGCAATGTGATCCCTTTTGTCGATCACCAGACACATCTTACCTTTCTTACCCACTTCATGTGAAAAAACCGAGCCAAAAAGCCCGGCTCCCACAACCAGATAGTCAAAATGCTTATTCATTCTGCTTACTGCTCCCTGTATTTCTCCAGCTGAACATAATCCTCCATCATTTCAAGGATCTTCTTGCGTCCTTTCTTATTCAACTGAATATAATACTGCATAACCCTGTTTTCAAGAATCTTTTCGCCCAGCACTTCGCCCTTTTCAAGGGTTGAAAAATCTACCGGATTAAGGCTCAGCTTGTCGCACATACGGATCACTGTGCCGTAAGCCATACCTTCAATGCCTCTGTCTAATGCTGTTACCAGAGTACTGTAAGGAATTTCCATAACTATGGCAAACTGCCTTACACTCTTATACTGCTTCAATATTTCCTGCTTTAAAATTTCTGCTTTTGTCATATAAAGACCTCCCATACTAAATGGCGTATAGCACCACTGCATCTCATATATGGTTAGTATAACACACACACAAAATCAAGTCACTTAAAAAAATATAAACATTATGCCAATATGTACTAAAGTACCAAACAAGTTTTTCCATATAGAATCATTTTTCCTTTTCTTTACACTTTACCAATGATAAAATATTAATTAACAATTTACTTTATGAATGACAATCAGCCACGCATGGCTTGTAATATACAAGAGGATTTTCATGAAAATACTTATGTTAGAATGGAACAGCTTCGGAAATGAAGATATTATAGCTGCTTTTAAGGATTTAGGGCACACTGTAAAAACCATTCCCTTTTCAACTAAAACGCCCCAGCATGATCCCAAAACGGAAGAAAGGTTAATTGGAGAAATACGATCATTTTCCCCTGACTTTGTATTTTCCTTTAACTATTTTCCTGTTGTTTCCCTGGCATGTAAGCAGACCGATATGCGTTACATTTCCTGGGTTTATGACAGCCCCTATGTGCTGCTTTATTCTTATACTATCATTTATCCTGGCAATTATGTATTTGTTTTTGACAAGGAGCTTTATATGGAATTTCATAATGCCGGTATTGCGACCATTTATTATCTTCCTTTAGCCGCCAATACCAAACGGTTAAGTTCCATGTCAAATTTCAATATTTTTAAATCAAGCAAATGGAGCAATAAAAGTGAAATTGCCTTTGTGGGTTCTCTCTACACGGAAAAACATCAATTCTACCAGCGCCTTAATGGAATTAAGCCTTACACCAAAGGCTATCTGGAGGGAATCATGGCGGCTCAGAAACTGGTTTACGGCTATAATTTTATTCAGGAGCTGCTTTCTCCTGAAATCATCAACGATCTTATGCGGGTTCTCCCCATGGAGCCGGACCCTGCCGGCGTAGAAAGCGTGGAATACCTCTACGCACAATATGTACTCAACCGTCAAATTACCGCAGCAGAACGCGGAGAGCTTTTGACCGCTGTGGGCAGAGAGCATTCCTATGATCTATATACCCCTGATGAGGGCTTAAATCTTCCGGGATGTATCAATCATGGCCCGGTTGACTATTATGATATGGCTCCTTATGTATTCAAAACAGCCAGAATCAATTTAAATATCAGCCTGCGCAGCATTAAAAGCGGTATTCCGCTTCGTGCCTTTGACATTATGGGTGCCGGTGGATTTTTGCTGACCAATTATCAGGCAGATTTTGCCGATTGCTATACAGCGGATGAAGATTATGTATATTTCGAGAGTAAAAACGATCTGCTCAATAAAATTAATTATTACTTAAACCATGAGGATGAGCGGACAGAAATTGCCGAAAACGGCTTTCAAAAAACAGCCGTGCACCATACCTATCATCATCGGGTAGAAGAAATATTAACCTATTTATAGATATTGTTTTAAAAGGAGGATGCTTCTAAAATGACCCCAATTTCAATCTGTGTAATCATGAAAAACGAAGAAAAACATATGGAAGCTTTTTTATCTTCCATTCAACGTTTCTTTAAAAATTGTCCGCACGAAATTGTGCTGGTGGACACCGGATCAGTGGATAATACCCTTTCCATCGCTCAAAAATATACGGATAAAATTTTTCATTTCAAATGGATAGATGACTTTAGCGCCGCCAGAAACTTTTCCATATCCTGCGCCTCTTACGATTGGATTCTGGTTTTAGACTGCGATGAATATGTAATCAAACTTGATCCTCAGGGCCTTCAGGAAATGATCAACCGCTATCCGGGCGCTGTTGGAATGCTTTCCCGCAGGAATCATTATGAAATGAACGGCACTGACAGCGTATATACCGATGACGTGGAACGCTTCTTTAACAGAAAAACCTTTCACTATGAAGCCATCGTCCATGAACAGGTCCGCACCCGCAATGGCTACAATTTTATGCGTTTTGCCATTCCACTGGTTGTAGATCACTATGGCTACACTGGAAATCCTGATGAACTGAGAAAAAAAGCCCAGCGAAACAATGAGCTTCTGTTAAAAATGCTGGCAGAGGATCCCGACGACCCCTATCTTTATTTCCAGCTTGGCCAATCCTACAATATGCTTAGAGACGACGAAAAAGCCTGTTACTATTACGGCAAAGGTCTGGAGTATGATTTAGATCCAAAAGCCGAATACGTACAGATGATGGTCATTGGTTACGGATATGCACTGCTTCACCTGGAACGTTATGACGAGGCTCTGCAGTTTCAGAATATTTATGATGAATTTGCCACCACCGCTGACTTTGTATGCCTGATGGGACTCATTTATCTGAGAAAAGGCATGGTCGTCCAGGCCATGTCAGAGTTTTTGAAGGCTACTACCTTTAATACTGCAAAAACAGAAGGTGCCAACAGCTTTATCCCTACCTTTAATATGGGATGTGTGAATGAAGTCATGGGGAATATAGATGCAGCAATTGCCCTTTATAAAAAATGTGGTAATTTTAAACCTGCCCTTGACAGATTAAAAGAGCTGGACGAATAGTCCGGCTCTTTTAATCTACATTTTATCTTTTTCAGAATATCCAGCGTGTAATGCTGCCCCTTAAATTGCATTTGGTTCACTTTATTTTTCCTCTTCTCTCTGACTAAATATTTCTTTTAATGCATCCAAAAGCAGTTGGTTATCTTCTTCATTCTTTACAGCAATACGGATATAAGATTTTCCAATAAACCCTCGCTTATCTGACAAATCCTTAATCAAAATATTGTAATCCCGTATCAAAATTGCTGATAACTGCGTTGAAGATATATTCCCCTTTACTTCACACATAATATAATTTGCCTGTGAAGGAAATACCTCTAAACAATCAATCAGTTTTAACTGCTCCATCAATTTCTTACGCTGCTCGGCAATTTTGTTGCATGCTGCTATATAGCTCTTTTTGTACAATCTTTGAATCTGCAAATAATACTCTGCAAAAGAATTAATATTCCAAATTGCCATCTCCTCCAGCATAAGTTTTTTTATTTTCTCATCCGCTGTTGCCATGACTCCCAACCTCAGACCTGGGATTCCATAGGATTTGCTGACACTTTTAATGACAATCAACCGTGGATATTTTTCTAATATCTCTTCTTTCAGTAAAGTATATCTTAAGTCCTTATCTGCAAAATCAATAAAAGATTCATCCACAATGCAAAAGACACCTTTCTTCTTGCATTTTTCCAATATCTCAATTATTTGACCGTACTCAAGAAAATAACCGCTGGGATTATCAGGATTTACGATCACCAGGTTATCGGTATGATCTATCTCACCAAGCAGTTTGTCCAAGCTAAGCTTATAGCCCTCAGTTGTATTATCTATAAACTTAAGCTCACACTGTTTAAAACATCTTATATATTCGTTAAAAGCAGGTACCCCAACAGATACTCTGCCTGTTAAAATCTTTCCAAGTACATTAATCAGCTCTGCTGCACCATTTCCTACAAGTAAATACTTTTCGTCCAAATCAAACATACTGGAGGCGTTTAATCTTTGAATCCCCATTCCTGATGGATATTGGGTACACAAAATCTGATAAAAATATTTCATTTGATGAATCATTTTTTCAGTTGGATAATATGGATTTACCAGATAACAGTAATCCCTCATCTTAGGGAATCTCCAATATCCTCCATAATGACGTTCATATTTTTTCAGAGCTGTCTTCTGCTCAGAAAAAATAGTATCTGCTATATCCAGATCCTGTGCATCATCAACTTCATACCAGTTCTCATCACTTAATAAATGCGCCTTCAATTCAGAATTTCTAATATGGGCCAGTATTTTTAATACCTGTTCATAATACTGATTAGTACCATATGCCTTTAGGTAGGCCTCCATAAATGGAATGTACTGATTAGCAGAAAATTCTTTACTAAACTTATAAATATTTACTGTCTTATAGTACCTGTCCACATCTTCATAACGGAATTGTGCCTTATCCACAAAATCAATAATATTTCTCTTGCCATCCAACAGAACCATTGTTCCGTCCATCCATTGTTCGTATTTGGCAACAACCACAACATTCTTTTCCTGACTTAAAGCAACATCTCGCAGTATTTTATTTTCAAATACCAAATCGGATTCTAAAAGAATCGTATCATCCTTTTCCAAATATTCCCTGGCGAGGTATAAAGAATATATATTATTTGTTATGAAAAAAATTGTAATTATTGATGATAATTTGCTGTCTGTAGAAGGAATTTGTCATGGGATTGATTGGACAAGTATACCGGCAATTGTTTGTGCAACATTTTATGATGCCAAAAGTGCAATAG
>USJG01000089.1 GCA_900554925.1 uncultured Lachnospiraceae bacterium | reverse complement strand
GAATCAATTACACTCCAGGGGTCTTTCCATGCCTGAACCCTCACCTGCACATGGGTAAAGACCCGATAGGCAATATAGGCCGCCGCCGATCCTCCCAGGGCCCCGGCAATCACATATAGAAAATTCCGGGTAGCTACAAACACCATCAGTACATATACCATAAAAAAAATAAGCGCGCTTCCCAAATCCTTTGAAATCACCAGTACTATCACATGTGCCGCAGCTACTACCGCTGTCGTAAAAACCTCAAAAAAACCTGATGCTTTATACAAGGCACTGGCCACATAAAAAACAAACAGAACTTTTACAAACTCAGAAGGTTGAAAGGTAATTCCCGCTATGGAGTAAGAAAGCTTACTTCCATAGGTAGTTTGTCCCAAGAGCATTACTATTGATAAAGCCCCGATTCCCACCACCGCATAAATCCATTTCAGATCCTTAAGAAATTTAAATTTATGTACAAAAAAAGGAATAATAAGCGCTACCACCAGCGAGCCAGCCGCAATAATAAACTGTTTTACTGCTTTTTCAAACCCCAGTCTGGTCAGAATTACAAATCCTATACTCAGCAGCATACACATATTATTCACTACAAGGCGGTTTGATTTGGGATAAAGCATACGGTATAATACAATAACTGCATAAAGCATAATTTGCTGGAAAGCATAAAAAAACAGATACGTAATATCACCGGTTTCAAAACAAATCACCAGAAAACAGCTGAAATGAAAGGCAAACATCAAAATATTCTGTCTGTTATAAATACCGCTTCTTCTTTTCTCCTCCTCATAGCGAAACACCGCAAAGCATTCGTAAGTATATAAGGTTATCAGCAACGCTATAACATATTTGGAAAATTCGCTGACATATAACTCCATCTATTCAACTCCTCTTTTCAAGTGCCCCGTAGTATACTCCTTATAAAAAGGAGCCTGGTATTTCTCGGATATTCCTCTGAAATATCTGATGATCTGCATGGTTTCATTTTGACTTTCAATCGTAAAATCCAGCCTGCAATTTCTCCCCGGATTCATTTTTTTCTCAAATAATTTATGCAGCGATAATGGCACACTGTTATAAATAATATTATAACAGCTAAAGCAGTCCGTATAAACGGGAAACTTTTTTTCGTACCGATCCTTTAATATTATGATCTGCGGCTTTTTGTTGCAGACACCTCTGGTTTTATTAAGACAATTTGCGCTAATCATCATCGGCAGTCTCCCATATACAATGGCAGATGCTTTTATTTTGGGCCTCGGACAGTGATCTGACAGCTCCTTCCATTCATGAATATTGCATTCAACCGGAAGGTAAAACTCCTCTGCCCGCTCCTCCCAGAAATGTAAGGCCTCTCTGTTCCATAAATAAAAATTGGCATCAAGAACAATATTTTTACAAGAGCTTGTCTCTTCAAAAAAGTAAAAGCTTTCAAGATTCCTTACCAGCACCCCTGAATATAAATCTGTTTCAAGTGCTGCTTTTATATTCTCCAGATGCCGCCTGTCTTTTTCTCTGACAATATATGGAGTCGCCAGATACAGCTTGGCATGCTCCTTTTCAGAATTTATATATCTGCGCACCTGTTCATGGATTTCATTTTGCAAAAGAGTATAGTCCAGATAAATGCGGCCAACCTGTTCTTTTAATGCCGCTTCAATCTGTTCCTTCGTCCGCACGGATACATGAAGTGATGACTGATTTGTTTCCCCATTAAACCACTGGATGCCATTATCTTTCAATAATCCGCTCTGCAGGGTCATACTTTTATCAGACGCCGGTTTTACTGCCTTTCTGTCAGGATAAGCAAGCCCATTTTTACGAATTATTTCCTCCTCAAGGGCCAAAAGGGCTTTTCTTCGTAGTTCATTTACAGAACGAATGGGCATAAAAATGTCATCTGATGCGTCAATCTCTGCCTGCGTGATCTTTACAAGGCTGTTACCGCATTTTTGAAGCTGCTCTTTTAGCTTTTCCCTGGAAAGAGGCTGTTTTACCGCCCTTTGTACAACATCACCAATGCAGGATACTATCGTCTCTCCTTTCTTAAGGACGAGTCTGGCCTCTTGCCCCGGATAAAAGTATGCTTTTGCTAAGGTCTCATGATAAATTCCCTCTTCCACATACTTTTGCTCAATCTCTGCAAGAAGCCTTTCATCGGTTCCCGAATAAGCAGGGGAATCCAGAGAAATCATTTCTCTGCCGTTATGCCGCTTATAATAGCCATCACTGATTTCGCTTCTGATATACAGCTTTTGCAACAGCTCCAAATCCTCTTTTGCCACCCGGAAATTTTCTTTATCCTTATAATAAAGATCAATATATTTCCGGTATATGGCAGTTACTCCCGCCGCATAAGCAGGCTTTTTCATTCGGCCTTCTATTTTAAAGGAATCAATTCCCGCTTCAATGAGCTCCGGCAGCATGGTAACCGTGCACATATCTCTCATGCTCAGAGGATAACAGGCCCTTTCTCCTTCTATTTCATAAGGAAGGCGACAGGGCTGTGCACAGCGCCCTCTGTTTCCGCTGCGTCCGCCTAAAATACTGCTAAGCAGACATTGACCCGAATAACAATAGCACATGGCTCCATGAACAAATGCCTCTATTTCTATGCCGGTTTCTTCTTTTATCTTTTTCATTTCTGCAAGGGATAATTCTCTTGCAGGTACAATTCTGGATACGCCCTCATTTTTTACAAATTCAGCGCCGCCTCTTCCTGTCAGGGTCATCTGCGTGCTTGCATGCAGAGAAAGCCCGGGAAAATGAGTTCTTATATATCGCAAGGCGCCTAAATCCTGAACGATCACCCCATCCAGCCCGGCTTCATAAAAGGGCAACAAAAAATTGTACAGTCCATCCAGCTCTTTTTCTTTTACCAATGTATTGACTGTCAGATAAACCTTTCTGCCAAACACATGTGCCAGATGTATTCCTGTACAAATTTCATCCTGTGTAAAGTTATCTGCATATGCCCTGGCGCCGTAAAGTGTCCCCCCAAGGTAAATGGCATCGGCACCTGCTTTAACAGCCCCTTTAAGGGCGTCGTAATTCCCCGCCGGAGCCAGCAATTCTACTTTTCCCATATTTTATACTCCATATAGCTATAGCAACCGCTTTTTTGATCCACAAACAAAAAGCTGCCTGAGTAAGACAGCTTTTAAATTAATTTTTTAATTCGGTTTCAAGTCTGATAATCTTTTTAGCACTTTCATTCAGCTCCGACTGAAGAGACTTTACATTTTTTTCCGTATTTTCCAGCTTAATCTGAGAGGCGATCAATTCATGCTTCAAATTGTATAATTCCTTTTCCTTGCTTTGAATCTCTTCCTCTAAAAGCCCGATCTGCTTCTTTGCCTTAAAATAATCATCAGCGATGTTAAGCTGCAAAAGCACATTCTGCGTATCAAGCGGCTGTCTTTTAAAAGATTCCACCTTACTGTATTCTGCCATCTTGTTATTTATGTAAGAAGCAACCTTCTGCAAATACTCTTCGCTTTCATATCCGCTCAGCGTAAACACTTTGCCGCCGATAATTACTTCCGTATCTGTTTTAACTGACATCAGGCCACTCCTTTACACGCAGAATATATCGTTGTTCATCAGACAACTATTCAAATTTATTATAATCAGATTATCCCGGAATTTCAAGCCCCAAATGATGATATGCCAGGTCAGTCACTACTCTGCCCCTGGGGGTGCGGTTAATAAAACCATTTTTTAAAAGATAGGGCTCATATACATCTTCTATGGTGCCCGGATCTTCGCCAATGGCAGCGGCCAGCGTATCTAAGCCTACCGGTCCGCCGCCAAATTTCTGTATCATGGACAGCAGCATATTCCTGTCAATATGATCCAGCCCCATCCTGTCCACATCCATCAGATCAAGGGCGGTCATGGCAACATCCTCTGTAATGATTCCATCATGCTTTACCTGGGCGTAATCCCTGACGCGCTTTAAGATCCTGTTGGCAAGTCTGGGCGTCCCCCTGCTTCTCCTGGCCATTTCCATTGCGCCGGCAGGTTCCACAGGGGCATTTAAAATATGTGCCGAATGCATGATTATCATTTGAAGCTCTTCTACAGAATAAAATTCAAGTCTGTGGATAATGCCAAATCTGTCCCGCAAAGGCGCAGTTAAAAGCCCCGCTCTGGTGGTTGCACCTACCAGAGTAAAATGCGGCAGTTCCAACCGGATAGAACGTGCGGTAGATCCCTTGCCAATCATAATATCTATTGCGTAATCTTCCATGGCCGGGTAAAGCACTTCCTCTACCTGACGGTTCAGTCTGTGGATCTCGTCCACAAACAATAAATCTCCCTCCTGCAAATTATTGAGAATTGCCGCCATTTCCCCCGGTTTTTCAATAGCAGGACCGCTGGTTACCTTCATGTTAACACCCATTTCATTGGCGATAATCCCTGCAAGCGTTGTTTTTCCAAGCCCGGGAGGCCCATAAAAAAGCACGTGATCCAAAGCGTCATTCCTCTGTCTGGCAGCTTCAATATAAATTTTCAAACTATCCTTAATTTTGGATTGACCGATATAGTCAGTCAATTTTTGAGGGCGCAAGGATCCTTCAATCTTCACATCCTCTTCCTGCAAGTTGGTTTCGATCATTCTTTTTGCCATAAATTATGCTCCATGTCAAACTTTATCTAAACTTAAAACAGATTCTCAACTTAAAACATGTTCTTAAGGGCAAGCTTTAAGATTGTTTCTACATCCATATTCTCATCTGTCTGAACGCTCTTAACTGCGTGCAGGGCATCTGATGCCGAATACCCCAGAGCTGTCAGCGCTTCCACTGCCTCATTTCTGGCACGGTTATCGGAAACGCTTCCTTCTTCTTTAAGTCTTAACATTTCCTTATGGACAAGCGTATCTTCCAGAGAGATTTTATCCTTTAAATCCAGAATTACCCTCTCCGCAGTCTTTTTACCAATGCCGGGCGCTTTGGAAATTGCGGCGGCGTCTCCTGATATAATTGCAAATCTAAGGTTATCAGCGCTCATAACAGACAAAATGGCAAGCCCTCCCTTAGGACCAATTCCATTAACTGTAATCAGCCTCTTAAATATCTCAAGATCATCTCTTGTCAAAAATCCGTATAAACTAAACGTATCCTCTCTGACGCAGGTATACGTATAAAGTTTAATCTCTTCCCCCAAACCTGGAAGAAGCGCCGCTGTCTGCGTGGAGATCTTTACATTGTATCCGATCCCTTCTACATCTATCACAACATTCTCTTCTGTTATCTCATCAATCCTGCCTTTAACAAACGCAATCATTTATGTGGTTCCTTTCGTCATAATATTTTGAACATAGGGTAAAACTAAAGACGCCACGCTTCCAATGATCAATCCCACGATCAATCCTGCAACCATCAAAATTGGTACATAATAAAACACGCCATAGGTTTTCACAACAAAAAAGGCAACGAAAAGCTGTCCGACATTGTGCATCACGCCCCCTGCTGCGCTTACCACAGGCACATGAAACCATTTGCTTCTTTTCATTCCGATCATCACAAGGCAGCTGAGCCATGCGCCTGACAAGGAGTACAGGATCATAAAAAGATTTCCAAATAAAAGGCCGCTGATCAATGCTTTTAAGGTGGTAAGAAGCAATGCTTCCTTAGGGCCAAGCAGGTAAAGGCAAAGGAGTACTACCAGATTTGCCAGCCCCAGCTTAATTCCCGGAATACCGATCTGAAGGGGGATCAGGGTTTCAATATAAGATAATATCAGTGCAAAAGACAGCAGCAGCCCCAAAAAAGCTGTTTTATTTTTCATTATCAGTAAGTGACTGCATCCAGTTCACTTTCCTCCTTTGATTCAATTTCTATCACCAGTTTGTGAGGCAGACAAATAATGCTTTCCCCATCGCGTGAAATACTCCGGGATCTGACACATAAACCATCCGGGCAGTCAGCATCAGAAATGGAAGCCTTGCCGTCATTGATAAAAAGCAGATTATAATTTTCTTCGCCATAGGGAACAGATACTGTTATGTCTTCTGAAAGGGGATAAATTCCTATTTCCTGACCATCCTGTATCACTTTCACAATTGCAGGTGTTCCTTTATTCACAAATGAAGGGATTGTCCACAGCAAAAAAGCTGTTAACAAAATTCCCAGTATAAGTATTATATCTTTTATTATTTTGTTCATGAAATCATTCTATCACAATCGAACATACGTTTCAAGATGTTTCTGTGATAAAAGCAATCAGGGATTCCATAAGGAGTCCCTGATTGCTTTCCGTTTATTATGATTTTAAGCTTTCAGCTATAGCTTACTGCCTGTCTACTCTGCTGCTTCCTCCTGCGTTGTAACAGTCAGATATTTAAGCTCTCCCTTCACATCAACTACCTGATAATTCTCTACAAGTCCGTTAATATACTCTGAAACATTTGTGCTGGCAAGAGTACTTGAAATTCTGGCGTCATCAGTTTCATCATAATATCTGTTTACAAATTCAACAACGTAACATGCCTTAGATTCATCATCTCTTATAACCGTAATATCGCCCTGGGTACGTCCCTCTTCATACAGCCAGTCTGCCATGGCCGCAGTGATGCCTGCATAGTATTTTCCTTCACTGAGACTATACTCAGTTTCAGCATCTTCATAATCTGCCTTAACATCTTCAGAAGCGTTTTCTATACAGAGTTCTTCAAAATCACCGCCATCTTTACGTGCCTGCATCATGGCGTCTGCTTTCTCCTCTAATTTCTCCATGGCTTTGTTGATCTCTTCCTCAGAAGCATCATCTGCAAGCTCTGCGTTAAAAGTAAAGCTTCTGTAATCTACCTTATCATAAGTTTGCGTATTCTCGTCATAATAAGCCTTGATCTCCTCATCAGAAGGTGCCTTCAATTCAAGCAAATGATCATAATACGCACCTGCTACAATACTCTCTCTGACAAAGGCTTCTATATTCTTTTCGGTGGCATAAGTACCGAAGCTTGCTTTGTAGTATTCTTTAAGGCTTACCCCGGCCGCAGAAGCTGACTGCTCAACTCCGCTTACAAAGTTTGCATAATCTTCTGTGGTATCATATGTGAAGCCTGCCTTCTGCGCATCATCAACCATTGCTTTATTCTGTTTGATCTGATCCACAGTCATCTGGTCAAACGTGTCTTTCCAGGTCAAACCATCCATATAGTCCTGCTTATCAAAATCAACTGTTGTATCCAATCCCAGGTAAGGCAGAAGAGACCCATAATTAGTAAGGTAATTATTGACAGTAGTCTGATAGTAATAATCATATTCAAGCTGAGTCAAATCATGCTCCCCTACTCTGATATAGGTTTCTTTTAAGGCGTTATTCTTATTGATAACAGAAACAGCCACTGAGATTACAATTGCCGCAACCAGTACGATCCCGATCACTGCCGCAACTGCTTTTGTGACCTTTTCTTCACGCTTTTCTTTTATTTTCTGTTGACGTCTGGCCTCCATTTTACGGTCGTATTTGGTCTGTACTTTCTCCTGCTTTTTTACATCAGGCGTATTGTTTTTAGCCATTTGTGACTTTCCTCCTCATTAAACTCAATTATTTTCTTAACTTTTTCACAAAGCATATCTTAACAGGAAAATGTGTCTATCTTGTGAATGAGCCTGCGACACTTTATTCTTTTCGGCCATCTTATTCCTGATCCTGCTTCTGATTAATGTAATTTACCAGACCCTCGGCCGCAATGATCTTCTGCATGAATTCCGGAAATGCCTGTCCCTTAAACTCCGTTCCTTTTGACAGGTTCTTAATCATACCGGAATCAAAATCCACCAAAACTTCATCTCCATTCTCAATGCCCTTAGAAGCCTCAGGACACTCAATAATGGGAAGTCCGATATTAATTGCATTTCTGTAAAAGATTCTTGCAAAGGTTTCTGCTATTACGCAGCTGACCCCGGCAGCTTTAATTGCAATAGGCGCATGTTCTCTGGAGGAACCGCAGCCAAAATTTTTATCAGCTACGATAATATCGCCTTTCTTTACATTTTTAATAAAATCCTTATCAATATCTTCCATGCAGTGTGCTGCAAGCTCCGCAGGATCAGACGAATTTAAGTATCTTGCCGGAATAATAACGTCTGTATCCACGTTATCACCATATTTAAAAACAATTCCTTTTGCTGCTTTCATGTTAACATTCCTTTCTTATCCTTCAATCTTAATATTAAAGCCTTTATAACTGACATGGACAGGAAATCTTTCCTGTGACAGCACTTGCAGCCGCTACAGCAGGGCTTGCAAGAAAAATTTCAGAATTTACATGTCCCATACGTCCTACAAAGTTGCGGTTGGTTGTGGATACGCATTTTTCACCCTCTGCAAGAATACCCATATATCCTCCAAGACAGGGGCCGCAGGTAGGGGTGCTTACCACTGCGCCGGCTTCAATAAATATCTTGAGAAGCCCTTCTTCCATGGCCTGCATATAAATAGCCTGGGTTGCGGGGATTACGATACAGCGCATACCTTTAGCAACATGTCTGCCCTTTAAAACCTCTGCTGCAATCCTCATATCATCAATACGCCCGTTGGTACAGGAACCGATCACTACCTGGTCGATTTTAATATCCTCTTTGATCTCATCAATGGTTTTGGTGTTTTCAGGAAGATGGGGAAATGCAATGGTAGGGCGAAGGGTGCTTAAGTCAATGGTATATTCTTCGTCGTAAACAGCATCCTCATCTGCCTCATAAATGGTATAAGCTTTTTTTGAATGTTCTTTCATATAGGCTATCGCCAGATCGTCTACCGGGAAAATGCCATTTTTTCCGCCAGCTTCAATGGCCATATTGGCAATCGTAAAACGATCATCCATCGTCAGGTTCTTAATTCCTTCTCCTGTAAATTCCATAGATTTGTATAAAGCGCCGTCAACGCCGATCATTCCGATAATATGTAAGATCACATCCTTGCCGCTGACCCATTTGGAAGGCTTACCGGTCAGGTTAAACTTAATGGCCGACGGTACTTTAAACCATGCCTTTCCGGTAGCCATGCCGGCAGCCATATCTGTACTTCCCACACCTGTTGAAAAAGCACCTAAAGCGCCATAAGTACAGGTATGGG
>USJG01000088.1 GCA_900554925.1 uncultured Lachnospiraceae bacterium | reverse complement strand
GATATGACCATACAAAACCTGCCCCTCCGGCGTCAGCCTGATTCCTCTGGAGGACCGCACAAACAGCTTTGCCCCAAGCACGCTTTCAAGCTGTTTTAATGCCTGGCTCACTGCCGGCTGAGATATGGAAAGCTCTGTGGCCGCCGCCGTCAGGCTGCCATTTAAAGCAGCGTAATAAAACACCTTATAGTATTCAAGATTTTCTGCCACTTAAAACCTCCTTTTTATCCCGTACTGTAACATTGTAATATAAACCTGCCTTTGATACAAGAACCAAAAGAGGCGGCTTACGAAAGCCGCCTGTTGCTGTCCTTTATAGACTTAAAGCATTGTATTCCCCTGTGTTGCCCCGTGGCGGAACACGGGTAGATATTCCGCCACTGCAACGGGAGTACAGGTATTGTCTAATTGGAATTTTCCAAATTAAACCTAAATTAAATGGATCTATCCATTTTAACCCTTGACCGCACCAGCAACAACACCTTCAATGATGTATTTCTGGCAAGTCAGATAGAAGATAATAATAGGAATGATGGCAAGCACCAGCATGGCCATAAGCGCTCCCATATCCTTATTTCCGTTGGAACCTACCAGCATCTGAACTACTACAGGAATCGTTTTGTACTTCGTGCTGATACCGATTACCAGATAAGGAAGCAGGAAGTCGTTCCATATCCACATAGCTTCCAAAATGGCTACTGTAATTGCTGTAGGCTTAAGGATAGGGAAAACTACTCTGAAATAGTTCTGCAACGGCGTACAGCCATCGATCATAGCCGCTTCCTCAATATCAATGGGCACTGACTTTATAAAGCCTGCAAACATAAATACTGCCTGGCCCGCACCAAATCCCAGATAAAGAACACACATACCCACCGGATTCTTAAGATGGAAGGTATCTGCCAGGGATGACATGGTAAACATTACCATCTGGAAAGGTACGATCATGGAAAATACAAACATATAATAGAGTCCCTGTGTCAATTTTCCTTTTACCCTGGTGATATAATAAGCTGTCATAGATGTAAACAGAATTATGAGTACCACTGATAAAATCGTGATAAAGAAGGACCAGCCAATTGCTGATAAAAGTCCTGTTTTAATCAGACCATTTACATAGTTGGTAATTCCTGCAAAGGTTTCTGATGTAGGCAGTGCAAAGGGATCTTTACTGATAAAGAACTTTCCCTTAAAGGAGTTGTTCAAAATGAAAAACAAAGGATACAGCACAGCCACCGCTACTACGCAGAGGACGACAAATAAAATGGCGTTTGTGGTTTTTGTCCGTTTATTCTGTATCATTACTGCTCCACCTCCTTACTTCTGGTAATGGAAAGCTGCAGTAAGGCAACTGCCGCAACAATGATAAAGAATACCACTGCTTTCGCCTGACCGACTCCTTCGTAGCCTGTCTTTCCATAGAAAGTATCATAAATATTCAGCGCAAGCATCTGGGTCTTATTCATGGGAGCACCATTAGTTAAAGCCTTATTCTGATCAAACAGCTTAAAGCAATTTGACAGTGTCAGGAACATACAGATGGTAATTGATGACATTACCATGGGAATTTTTACCTTAATCAGTGTCTGCCATGAAGTAGCTCCGTCTATCTTCGCTGCTTCTATTAATTCAGTGGGCACATTCTGAAGACCTGCTATGTAAATAATCATCATGTAACCCATCATTTGCCAATTCATTAGGATAACCAGTCCCCAGAAACCGTATTTGGCATTGGAAACAATGGTTGTTTCAAACTGATACAAAACCGCATTGATCATCTGCTGCCATGTATAACCAAGCACGATGCCTCCGATCAAATTCGGCATAAAGAAAACTGTTCTGAAAAGATTTGTGCCTTTGATCTTTCTTGTCAGCAGAAGCGCCAACACAAAGGCAAAAAGATTAATTGAAATTACGCCTATAATGGTAAAGGCTACCGTAAAAAGTAATGCGCTGGTAAATCCCTGTCCGCTTGAGAATGCCAGCTTATAATTATTCAACCCTACCCAGGTTGCGTTCTTTACTGTTGTAAATTCACAAAATGATAAGTACAGGCCCTGTGCAAAGGGTATAATGAACGCAAATGCAAATGCGATCAGCGTTGGTACTGTAAATACAACAAAATACTTTTTTAATGTTTTTTCCATACCAGTAACTCCCTTTTTTTATAAAAAGGGCATCCCAAAAGTCATACCGTAACTTGAGGGACACCCTCTTTCAAATTCTAATCAATACCTGATCAGTTTCAGATTAATTTGTTGCTGCTTTTTCCTCAGCCCATCTGGTAATTACAGTAGCTGCAACATCATCCCATGTCATATTGCCATTGCAGTATTCAAGAAGTGCTGCACCAAAGTCATCCTTGAAATCCTGGCTGGGGAATGTGGTGAACTGCCAGCTTACACTGGTCTTGCCATTTTCCATGTAACGATACATTTCCTTTGCAAGAGGATCCTGAGGCTTCTCATCATCACCAAATGTAGTGAAAGGAGCAGCGTTTCCTAAGGAATTAACCATATAATCCTTACCTGCATCAGAGGAGATCATCCAGTTAACGAAGTCAAGAGTTGCTTTCTGGTTTGCTTCAGAGGTCTGGCTGTTTACACACCAGAAGTTCTCTGTACCAATGCAAAGTCCATAATTTTCTTCACCGGAAATACCTGTGTAGATAGGCATGAACTTAACATCTTCTTCTGCTACTACGTTACCGTCAACACCTGAGATCTGTCCCCATCCCCAGTTACCGTTCTGAACCATTGCACACTGTCCAAGTGCAAATTCAGCCATAGAATCTGTAACTAACTTGCTTCCTAATAAGGTAGGAGCACATGTGGAGTTGTTGATGTAAAGATCAAAGATGTTCTTGAAGTTTTCGCTGTAAGTAAAATCGATTTCAGCTAAGTCTGTAACGCCTTTGTCCTTGTATTCGAAATATACAGGGATGTTAGCAAGGTGTGTCTGCCATCTCCAGTCTTCACCAGGAAGCAGGGAAGTGCTTGCAAATACGCCTTCAATACCGAGTTCATCCTTCTTAGCAGTCATATCTTCAACTACTGCTTTTAAGGTATCAAAATTGTTGATTTCATCTACGCTTGCAACAACTGCGCCTTCTGTTTCGAAATATGCGCGCATGATTGCGTCATTGTAAATAATACCGTAAGCTTCAACTGTATAAGGAACACCATATACGCCGTCATCTTCTCCGGTAATTGCAAGGCTCTGATCAGATAAGTTCTTGTAAAGATCAGAATCTGTCAGATCCAGGCAGTAATCTTTCCATGAATTGTAACCAACAGGTCCGTTGATCTGGAATAATGTAGGTGCATCAGAACCTGCGATCTCAGATTTTAAAACTTCTTCATATGTACCACTTGCTGCAGTAACAACCTTTACAGGTACTCCTGTTTCAGCTGTGTAAGCTGCTGCGATTTCCTGCCACTGCTCGTCTACTTCAGGCTTGAAGTTCAGATAGTATACGGAACCGCCTTCTGCACTTGCTTCTGTTTCTGCAGGAGCTTCTGTCTCTGCTTCTGTCTCTGTCTCTGCTTCTGTCTCAGTTTCTGTTTCAGCAGGTGTCTGAGCTGTTTCTTCAGAGCCGCCGCAGCCGATCAGTAAACTTGAAACCATTGCTACGCAAAGTAAAGCACTAATTACTTTCTTTTTCATAATAATACCTTTCCTCTCCTTCTATAGTTTGATTAATTTGCTAATCAGAAACCCTCCGGCAGCTAACTCGGTATCGTTGTCGGTAACGTTTCCGATTATACTAATAAGATAACACCTACTGGACAATAATGCAATAGGTGTTATCGCAAATTTTAGGAAACTATTTTTGTGCAATTTGTACATATTTTTTTCATTCTGTTCGCTCATTTCCCCAAAAGAATAAAGCTACCGTGCCAGGGCCGGTATGGCTTCCTATTGTGGTGCCCACATAGTAAATTTCCACCTTGCCCTTAAGCTTTGGAAACCTCTGCTCTACCAGATCGGCTACTGCTCTTGCATCCTCATAACAGTCCGAATGGGAAATGTAGCACTTATCGGAATATTCTAATCCATCCTGGGCATATTCTTCCATTTTATTTGCAATAGCCTGTATTACTTTTTTCTTGGTCCTGATCTTAAATCTGGGAATCAGCCTTCCCAGGTTATCCATGTTAAGCAGAGGACACAATTCAAGTACCGACCCTACAAAACCGGCTGTTTTGGAAATGCGTCCGCCCTTTACATAAAAACTTAAGTCTGTGGAAAAGAACCAGTGATGCAGTCTTAATTTATTTTCTTCTATCCATTTATAAGCTTCCTCAAGGCTTACGCCTTCATCTCGCAGGTCAGCCAGCTTATCCATAAGAAGCCCGTATCCGGAGGACGCTCCAAGAGAATCTACGATATAAATTTTTCTCTCAGGATACTCCTTTTCCAATTCCTCCTTCGCAAGCATGGCTGAATTAATTACGCCGGATATGCCTGAGGACAATGTCAGATGCAGTATATCCTTTCCCTCCTCTAAAAAGGGCGTGAAATACTCTATAAATTCCTCTGCATTGACCTGAGAGGTTTTTGTTTCGGCGCCATCTGCCATGGCCTTATAGAACTGATGAAATTCAATTGATTTTCCCAAATCATCTGCATACTCTTTTCCATCCAGTTCAAAATGAAAGCAAATATAATGAATATCTCTTCTGTCAAAATGCTCCTGAGTCAAATCTGCTGTGGAACAGCAGCTTAAAACATAACTCATAGTTCCACCAATCCTTTCATTAAATAGACGCTACATCAATCAGCGTAAACTGGTCGTTGGCATTTTCCAGGCTGGTCACCAGCGCTCTGGCAGTATCCATTGCTGTAATACAGTTCACGCCGGTTTCGATGGCTGTTCTTCTGATCAGGAACCCGTCTCTTGACTTGTCGCGTCCCTGGGTAGGCGTATCTATTACCAGATCGATCCTGTGCCCCAATATAAGATCCATGACCGTAGGGGATTCCTGGGAAATCTTATTTACCTTACGCGCCTTTACGCCGGCTTCATTTAAGGCCGCCGCCGTGCTTCTGGTAGCATAAATAGTATAACCCAGTTTTTCAAATCTTCGTCCGATTTCAACGGCTTCCCCTTTATCGGCATCCTTCACCGTGATAATCATCTGCTTATGCTTTGGCAGATCAATGCCTGCTCCAAGGAATGCTTTGTACAGAGCCTCGTTAAAGGTTCTTGCGATTCCCAGACATTCTCCGGTGGACTTCATTTCAGGCCCTAAGCTGATCTCTGCTCCCCTGATCTTTTCAAAGGAAAATACCGGCATCTTAATGGCAAAGTAATCTGCCTCGGGCTGTAAGCCCGGTTCATAGCCAAGCTCTCTGATGGTTTTGCCGATGATCACTTCTGTGGCCAGGTCTACGATAGGAATGCCTGTTACCTTGCTGATATAGGGAACCGTCCGTGAAGAACGGGGATTTACTTCTATTACATATACCTCTTCATCAATGGCAATAAACTGGATGTTGATAAGGCCCTTTACATGCAGTGCCTTGGCAAGCCTTCTGGTGTATTCTGCAATCTTTTCCTTGACAGTATCGGAAATTGTGGGCGCGGGATACACGGAAATACTGTCGCCGGAATGAACGCCGGTTCTCTCAATGTGCTCCATAATGCCCGGTATCAGAATATCACTGCCGTCGCAGACCGCGTCTACCTCAATCTCTTTTCCCTGCAAATATTTGTCAACCAGAATCGGATGATCCTGGGCGATCCGGTTGATGATATTCATAAACTCTTCTATTTCTTCATCAGAAATGGCAATCTGCATTCCCTGTCCGCCAAGCACGTAGGAGGGTCTTACCAAAACAGGATAGCCCAGTCTGTTTGCAACTGCCTTTGCTTCTTCTGCCGTAAATACTGTACCGCCTGCGGCTCTTGGAATTTCGGTTTCCTCCAGAATCTTGTCAAACAGCTCTCTGTCCTCTGCGGCGTCCACATCCTCCGCCCTGGTGCCCAGAATAGGCACGCCCATTTTCATAAGGCTTTCTGTCAGCTTAATTGCTGTCTGTCCGCCAAACTGCACCACTGCCCCATCGGGCTTTTCAATGTTTACAATGCTTTCCACATCCTCCGGAGTTAAGGGTTCAAAGTACAGCTTGTCTGCAATATCAAAGTCCGTACTTACCGTTTCCGGATTGTTGTTGATAATGATAGTTTCGTAGCCTGCCTTTGCAAAAGCCCAGGTAGCATGAACGGAACAATAATCAAACTCGATTCCCTGGCCGATTCTGATAGGGCCTGAGCCAAGTACCAGCACCTTTTTCGGCGGATTGGTCTTTACCGCTTCATTTTCACTGCCGTAAACGGAGTAATAATAAGGGGTGCTTGCCTCAAACTCAGCCGCGCAGGTATCTACCATTTTATAAGCAGCCACGATGCCATTATCGTAGCGCAGCTTCTTAATTTCTTCTTCCGGTATGCCGGTCAGTCTGCTAATTACGTTGTCCGGGAACTCCAGACGCTTTGCTTCCCTTAATAATTCCAGGGTAAGGGGCCCCTTCTTAAGGGCCTGTTCCATTTCCACCAGAATCGCAATCTTATCAATAAACCAGTGATCGATCATGGTAATCTCATGGATAGTATCATAATCCAGACCTTTGCGGAGAGCCTCTGCGATTACATAAATCCTCTGGTCATCTACGATCTTTAATCTTTCCTTTAACTCTTCCGGGGAAAGGGCTGTAAAATCATAGCTCATCAGGCAGTCCACGTGCTGTTCCAAAGAACGGATCGCCTTCATCAACGCACCCTCAAAGTTATTGCAGATGCTCATAACCTCTCCGGTGGCTTTCATCTGGGTAGTCAGCGTCCTCTTCGCTGTAATGAACTTATCAAAGGGAAGTCTGGGAAGTTTTACCACACAGTAGTCCAGGGTAGGCTCAAAGCTTGCATAGGTCTTTCCGGTAATGGCATTTTTGATCTCATCCAGTGTGTAGCCCAAAGCGATCTTGGCCGCCACCTTTGCAATGGGGTAACCGGTAGCCTTACTTGCCAGCGCGGAAGAACGGCTGACACGGGGATTTACCTCGATCACACAATATTCAAAGCTGGTGGGATGCAGGGCAAACTGTACATTGCACCCGCCTGTGATCTGAAGCTCGTCAATGATATTTAACGCTGAGGTACGCAGCATCTGGTATTCCTTATCTCCCAGCGTCTGCGAGGGGGCAACCACGATACTGTCGCCGGTGTGAACGCCTACCGGGTCGATATTTTCCATGTTGCAGACGGTAATGCAGTTGCCTGCGCTATCCCGCATAACCTCATACTCAATTTCCTTCCAGCCTGCAATGCAGCGCTCCACCAGCACCTGTCCCACACGGGAAAGACGAAGTCCATTCTCAAGGATGCTCTCAAGCTCTTCCTGATTATGTGCAATGCCTCCACCGGAACCGCCCAGGGTATAGGCAGGACGAAGTACCACCGGATAGCCGATGGTATTGGTAAAGGCCACGCCATCTGCCACCGTCTCCACAACCTTGGAGGCCGCACAGGGCTCGCCGATCTTTTCCATGGTGTCCTTAAATTCCTGTCTGTCCTCTGCCTTTTTAATGGTAGCGGCAGTGGTTCCAAGAAGCTTCACATTGTGAGAAGCCAAAAAGCCCGATTCCTCAAGCTCCATACCAAGATTAAGGCCGGCCTGACCGCCTAAGGTAGGCAGAATACTGTCCGGCTTTTCCTTCTCAATGATCTGCTCTAACACCTTAACAGTCAAGGGTTCTATATATACCTTGTCTGCAATATTCTTATCTGTCATGATAGTGGCAGGATTGGAGTTGACTAAAATAACCTCCACACCCTCCTCCTTAAGGGAACGGCAGGCCTGGGTTCCTGCATAGTCAAATTCCGCCGCCTGTCCGATGACAATTGGACCGGAGCCGATCACCATTACTCTTTTTACATTTGGATTCTTAGGCATTTTTCCCCACCTCCATCATTTTGATAAAACGGTCAAACAGGTAGCTGGAGTCCTGCGGCCCGGGGCATGCCTCCGGGTGATACTGCACGGTAAAAATATTTTTGCCCGTATAGGAAAGCCCTTCATTGGTACCGTCATTTACATTGATAAACGCAGGAACCGCCACCTTGGGATCCAATTTGTCCATATCCACTACATAACCGTGATTCTGTGAGGAAATGTATACCCTTCCTGTCTCAAGATCCTTTACAGGATGGTTTCCGCCCCGATGGCCATATTTCATTTTAAAGGTATCGGCACCTGTTGCAAGGGCCATAAGCTGATGTCCTAAACAGATTGCAAAAATGGGAATATCCGTATCATAAAGTTTTTTGATTTCCGCAATAATACCTGTACACTCCTTGGGGTCGCCGGGCCCATTGCTTAACATGATGCCGTCGGGCTTATCCGCAATAATTTCCTCTGCACTGGTAAGCGCCGGATATACCGTCACATCACAGCCCCGCTGGGATAAGGATAAGGCAATATTGTCTTTCGCCCCCAGATCAAGAAGCGCTACCTTCTTCCCCAGTCCGTTTAAGGCTCTGGTAATGCTGGGGCGCATTTCTCTTTTGCCCTCCGCATAATCTCTGGCTACGAATCTGGCGCTGCCGGAAAGAGGTCCGTTTTCCGAAAGGTCTCCCGCGCCTTTGATCGTATATTTCCGGGAACAGGTTACTTTTTCTACCACCTTTCCTGTGGTATATTTTTTAAGTTCGGGAAGAATGGTATCAAGGTCATAATTTTCATTGGTGGTTATCATACCATTCATGGTACCTTTTTCACGAAGGATCTTGGTAAGCGCACGTGTATCGATTCCCGCAATCCCCGGAATCCCCTGCTCTTCCAAAAACTCCTGTATTGTAATGTCCTTGCGGAAATTACTTGCCATACGTGAAAGTTCTCTTACAATAAATCCATCCGGCCATGCTCTTACTGATTCCATATCTTCCCGGCATATGCCATAATTGCCAATTAGCGGATAGGTCATGCACACTGCCTGTCCTGCATAGGACGGGTCTGTCAAAACCTCTAGATACCCGGCCATGGAAGTATTAAACACAATTTCACTGATAATTTCCTTGTGGGCGCCGATATGCGTTCCTGTAAAAACGCTGCCGTCTTCCAGAATTAAAAATGCTTTCATGTAGTCCCTGCTCCCTTTCTCTCATATTCTTCTGCATAAT
>USJG01000087.1 GCA_900554925.1 uncultured Lachnospiraceae bacterium | reverse complement strand
TTGCTGTACTGGCAGTTTTTGTCAGTATATTTTTTCTGCCGTCTTTTGTACCCTTTGAAAAATCGGGTAATAATATATTCACAGTGATTTTAAACGGCAAGGAAGTAGGCACTGTTTCCAGTACGGAGGAAGCGGAGGATTATGTTCTGGAAGCAAGAAGACAGGTGGCTGCGGGAAGTGAAGAACTTGTGCTGGTGGAAAGTGACCTGGAAGCTTTGGGAAGAGAAGTTCTCTGGGGCAAGGTGGATGACCCCGACAGAATCGTGGAACGGATGGCAGAGGTACTTTCAGCAGATGTAAAGGAAACACTTCAAAGATCTTATGTGGTTAAAATCAATGAATACATGGTTAATCTTGCCAGTCAGAGTGAGGTGACCAGCCTTTTGCAGGCTGCTTTGGATAAATACGACAGTGAAGGCAGATACCAGGTGGAACTGCGGCTTGATCCCTCCAGGGAACTTCCTGTTCTTACTACCAATATTTTAACGGAGGAAGAGGCAGTGGAGGAGACCCAGGAAGCGCTTAATATGGAAGCGGGTATTCATGCTGAAATAACAGATATTTTTGAAGAAGTAGAGCCGACTGTGGAAAAGGATTTTGAGGACTATGATCTGGGGCTGATTTCCCTGGAGTATGGAGATACTATTGAGGTGGTAGAGGCTTACTTGAAGGAAGAAGAACTGACAGCACTGGATGCGGCCATTTTGGAGGTAACACAGGAAGAGGAAAAGAGTGATGTGTATGAGGTGGTATCCGGCGACACTCTTTCTGAGATTGCAATCAAAACCAACATTCCTATGGACAAGCTGATTGAAATGAATGATTCTCTGGAGGATGAGAATTCCATGATCAGAGTGGGGGATGAGCTGATCATTACAGTACCTGAACCAAAGCTGGCAGTAGTGCGTCAGGAAGAAATGTATTACGAGGAGGATTATGAGGAAGAAGTTATTTATATAGATAATGATGAATGGTATACCACAGAGACCAAAACACTACAGGAACCTTCCGCAGGACGCAGGAAGGTAATCGCTTTGGTAACCTTTGAAAATGATAAGGAAGTATCAACGGAGATCATTAAGGAGGAAATCACTTATCAGGCGGTTGCCAAAATTGTGGAGAGGGGAACCAAGATACCTCCCACCTATATTAAACCTATTTCGGGCGGTCGTCTGACCTCCAACTTTGGACGCAGAAGCAGGCCCACAAAGGGAGCCAGCACTTATCACAAAGGTGTTGACTGGGCAACCCCTACGGGAACGGCAGTCTATGCCTCCTGCGGCGGTACAGTTGCAAAGGCCGGCTGGGGCAGCGGGTATGGATATGTGGTTTATATTAACCACCCGGATGGAAGACAGACCAGGTATGGACATTTAAGTAAGGTACTGGTGTCTGCGGGGCAGACGGTCTCTCAGGGACAAAAGATTGCGTTAAGCGGAAATACAGGCGTAAGTACAGGACCTCATCTGCACTTTGAAATACTGATTAATGGCACCCAGGTGAACCCTTTAAAATATCTGAACTGATGTTTGATGTTTACAAATGGTCACAATATGTTATAATGGACGTTATGAGAAAACTATGCTTTTTGCATAGTGGCAAAGTGAAGTGCAATTTTATTAAGAAGAAGTCGATTTAATTATAGAGGTATACTATGGAACAGTATGCAATTAGAGGCGGTAATCCGCTTGTGGGAGAAGTGGAGATTGGCGGCGCTAAGAATGCTGCGCTTGCAATCCTGGCTGCTGCGATCATGACGGATGAAACTGTAGTAATAGAAAATGTACCCGATGTTCGTGACACAAATGTGATGTTACAGGCAATAGAAAGCATTGGCGGCATCATTGAACGGGTTGACAGGCATACCGTGAAAATGTCTGGAAAAGCAATCAAAGATCTGGTTATTGAAGACGATTTTATTAAAAAGATACGTGCTTCCTATTATTTATTAGGAGCATTATTAGGAAAATACAAAAAGGCCCAGGTTACCCTGCCGGGAGGCTGCAATATCGGATTAAGGCCTATCGATCAGCATATCAAAGGGTTTCGGGCTTTGGGAGCAGATGTAAGGATAGAGCATGGTCTGATCATAGCAGAAGCAGAAAAGCTCCGGGGCAGCCATATTTATATGGATGTTGTTACCGTAGGCGCTACTATTGATGTTATGCTGGCGGCAGCTATGGCGGAAGGCCAGACGATTATTGAGAATGCGGCCAAGGAACCCCATGTGGTGGATGTGGCTAACTTCTTAAACAGCATGGGAGCTGTGATTAAAGGAGCGGGAACCGATGTCATAAGGATCAAAGGCGTACCCAGGCTTCATGGTACGGAATATACTATTATTCCGGATCAGATCGAGGCAGGTACTTTTATGTTCGCGGCGGCAGTGACTAAGGGAGATGTGACGGTTAAAAATGTGATTCCCAAGCATTTGGAATCCATTACCGCCAAGCTTACTGAAATCGGCTGCGAGGTGGAGGAGTCTGATGATGCGGTCAGAGTGGTTGCGGCAAAGCCCCTCACCCATACCCATGTAAAAACCCTTCCTTATCCGGGATTCCCTACAGATATGCAGCCACAGATTACAGTGGCGCTGGGATTATCTAAAGGAACCAGCATTGTTACGGAAAGCATTTTTGAAAACCGCTTTAAATATGTAGATGAGCTTACCAGAATGGGAGCCAATATCAAGGTGGAAGGCAATACAGCTATTATCGACGGTGTGAACAAGTATACAGGCGCAAGCATCAGCGCACCGGATCTGCGCGCAGGTGCGGCACTGGTAATAGCCGGACTTTCGGCAGAGGGCACAACGGTAATTGACGACATTAAATTTATTGAAAGAGGTTATGAGGATTTTCATATTAAACTGAAAAACCTGGGAGCTCAGATTGAAAAAGTAAATTCTGAAAGAGAACTTCAGAAATTCCGATTAAAAACAGGATGAGATATTCAAAAGATTATTTACAGTAAATAGAAAGTAAACTGAAAGAAGCGCTGCACTAGAGCAGCGCTTCTATTGTTATATCGGGATGGATGTTTAAATCGATAAAGCCATGATCTGTCTGGATGGTGGGCGCCGAAAGCTTATTTTTATTTACATAAACAATGTGTCCGGTCATTCCGTTGCTTAAACGCACTTCATTTAACAGATAAGTATTTACCACGTTTTCAAGAAAAGTGAGAATAAAATGTGTATCATATTTTTGCAGTCCTTCGCTTTCAAACAGGGCAATAGCCTTGAAAGGACACAAAGGACCCCGGTAAATGCGGGAACTGGTCATGGCATCGTAGACATCTGCAATGGATACCATTTTAGCATACTTGCCAATCTTAGGGCCTTCAAGACCGAAAGGATAACCACTGCCATCACAGCGCTCATGGTGCATCAGTACAGCGTTAAGAACTTCCTTATCAAGCTTGGAGTTCTGCAGAATACGATAGCCCTCCTGAGGGTGGGTTTTTACCAGTATATATTCCGAATCAGTAAGCCTGCCGGGCTTTTTGATAATGTTTTCGGGAATCTTAGTTTTGCCTACGTCGTGGAGAAGACCGCTTACAGTAGCCAGACAGATTTCGTCTTCGCTCATGCGCAGCCATCTTGCGAAAATATTACAGATCAGTGCCACGTTCATGCTGTGTACGTAAGTGGCATCATCATATTCTCTCATATGATGGAGCATATCAAAAACATTAGGATAGGTTGCGCCAAGATCCAGGATGTTTAAGGTGTGGTTCATCAGTTTGTCAATATCGAGGGGAGTGCCTTTTTTAACCACATCATTTATGGCAGATTTAAAATTATTTACGTCAGCCTCAAATTCTTCGCGGAACTGAATAAAATCCGGGCTTCTACGGATCCTCTCCGCATAAGAAGGCTCGTAGGGGGCGGCATCCAGAGGCGATTCACAGGTTTGCTCTTCTACTTTGACATCGAAGATGGAATAAAAGGCAAGCTTTGTGATGGTACGGTCATTTAAGATGATTCCTCTGGGTAAAATAAGCTGATTGTTATAATTGTAAACATCCTCGGCAGTGATCATGCCGGGAACTAGTTCAGAAGTATTGACTCTTTTCATGCGGGCCCCTCTATGCGATAGTGTTTGTGTCCTTATTCAAATTATAAATATATTAGGAATTGTTGTCAATAAAAGACGGGAAGGCATTGACAAAGCCATCTATATGATGTAGTCTATGTACAGATAAGAAAATTCAATATTGTAAAGAATCTCTTATTCAGAGTGGTGGAGGTACATAGGACCTGAGAAGCCACGGCAACCCCATAATGGAAGGTGCCTACCTGAGCGAGTAATAAGCCATATGGCAGATCGAACAATAAGAGGATTTGATTATCGATTATCGGGTCCGCTTATTTGATAAGCGGACCTTCTTAGTTACCGTAAACACAGAAGTTAACAGAAGGAGAAAAAAATGGAAAAAAGATTATTTACTTCCGAATCAGTAACAGAAGGACATCCTGACAAAGTCTGCGATGCCATTTCAGATGCTATTCTTGACGCATGCATGGAAAAAGATCCCATGAGCCGTGTGGCATGTGAGACAGCCACCTGTACAGGCTTTGTTCTTGTAACCGGTGAAATCACCACCAATGCATATGTGGATATTCAGAAGATCGTGCGTGATACCGTAAAGGAGATCGGCTATACCAAGTCAGAATATGGTTTTGACGGAAATACCTGTGCAGTGCTGGTTGCAATTGATGAGCAGTCCGCAGATATTGCCATGGGTGTTGACAAAGCCCTTGAAGCCAAGGAAAATAAAATGTCCGATGCGGAGATTGAAGCGATCGGCGCAGGGGATCAGGGTATGATGTTTGGCTATGCTACCAATGAGACAGAGGAATATATGCCTTATTCTATTTCTCTGGCACATAAGCTGGCACTTCAGCTTACCAGGGTTCGTAAGAATGGCACCCTGAAATATTTAAGACCTGACGGCAAGAGCCAGGTTTCTGTTGAATATGATGAAAACGGGAAGCCCCTTCGTCTGGAAGCTGTTGTTTTATCCACACAGCATGATGATGACGTAACCCAGGAACAGATCCATGAAGATATTAAGAAATATGTTTTTGATCCCATTCTTCCCAAGGAGCTGTTGGATGAAAATACAAAGTATTTCATTAATCCTACAGGCCGTTTCGTAATTGGAGGCCCCCACGGAGATGCAGGTCTTACCGGACGTAAGATTATTGTAGATACCTATGGCGGATATGCCCGTCATGGCGGCGGCGCTTTCTCGGGAAAGGACTGCACAAAGGTTGACAGAAGTGCGGCTTATGCGGCACGTTATGTGGCCAAAAATATTGTGGCAGCAGGACTTGCGGACAAATGCGAAATCCAGTTATCCTATGCTATCGGTGTAGCGCAGCCCACTTCTGTCATGGTAGATACTTTTGGAACAGGTAAGCTTTCCGATGAAAAGCTGGTGGATATTATAAGAGAAAACTTTGATTTGCGGCCGGCAGGAATCATCAGGATGTTAGACCTTCGCCGTCCTATTTACAAGCAGACAGCCGCTTACGGACATTTTGGACGCAACGATCTTGATCTGCCATGGGAGAAGCTTGATAAGGTGGAGGCTCTTAAAAAATATTTATAGGTTTTAGAGATATTATTAAAACAAAGCTGATGAGCATAATTTCAAATGCATGAAAAAGTAATAAAATGCTTTTTCATGCATTTTTTGGTTGAAAATTACTTTCAAACATATTGATTTTGGAAAATAAATTTGTACTTGCATATCAGAACAAATTGTGTTACAGTAAATATGTTATCAATATAACGAGAAAACGCATCCGATATTTCTGATCGTTCTGTGATGTGTTCTATGCTGAACTTTCATGCATAAGGCATGAAGTGAGGTATCTTAGTTATGGCTTTTCGCCAATAATTCATAACAGGTTAACTTAACACAAACAGGCGAAAAGAAAAATCTCCTGTTTGCAGTATTTACGACAAATAGGAGGAAATGAATGAAAAGACAAGAGAATATTGCTAAAAAGAGAAATTGCGGGCCGGCAGAGCTTGTAAGGGATGTAAACAACAGAAATATATTAAAGGATCCGGTCTTATGCGCACAATTTCTTAAAGATTATGTAGATGGTGCGTTGTTTAAAAACTTAAGACCAGAGGATATCGAGGATGAATCTGAAAAATATCAGGCATATTTGGGAATTGCTTTTGAAACAGATACCGTCAAAAAAATCCGTATGCAGTCTGGAAAAAATAATGAGCAGTTTTATCTGATTTCCCTTGTTGAACATAAGAGCCGGGTGGACTATAATGTATCCATGCAGCTTTTGAGATATATGGTCTGCATCTGGAATGAATATGGAAAAGAAATGATGAGCCAGAAAAAAGGCGATATCCGGAATAAAAGTTTTAAGTATCCGCCAATCCTTCCTATTGTGTACTATGAAGGTACAGGAGAATGGACAGCGGGCCTTCACCTGAAGGAACGGATTATGATGAATGAGCTTTTTGAAAGCTATATACCGGATTTTACCTACAAGCTGGTAAGGAATCATGATTATTCCAATGAAGAACTTCTGAGCAGGGAAGATGAAATGTCACTGCTGATGATGTTGGGGAAAGCACAGACGCCGGAAGATGTGCATAGGTTAGTGAATGCCAGCCAGGATAAAGTGGAGCAGATCATCAAAAGGGCACCGGAGCATTTGCTGGAATTGATTGCCTCCACAGTCTGGAGCCTTTGCATGAAAATGAACATGCCTAAGGAGGAGGCCAGGCAGTGTGTGCAGAAAGTAAGGGAGCGACAAATGGGATATTGGTTTGAAAATATGGAAAAGATGGATATACAGGAGGAACGCCGGAATACAGCAAAAGCACGTCAGGAGACGGAACAGGCACGTCAGGAAATGAAGCAGGCACGCAAGGAAATGAAGCAGGCACGTCACGAGGCGGAACAAGCGCATGAGAATGCAATTAAATCTGTTATTACAGTTTGCCAGGAGCTGGGAGCCGGAAAAGAAACTGCGGTAGAAAAAGTTATGCAGAATTGCCTTCTTGATGAGAAGGCAGCAGTGGAAAAAGTTGAATTATATTGGAAAAATAAATAGTAGATTATAAAAATCGGCTGCAACAATGTTCATAGGAAAAATATTAAATTTAATGAAATAATACAGAGGGAATTATAGAAAAGAAATGTCATGGTACTTTCCAAGGCATTTCTTTTTTGCTATTATAGTAGAATAAAGCAGCAGGAGGCAACCACATGGCATTTGCACATCTCCACGTCCATACAGAATACAGTCTGCTGGACGGTTCTAATAAAATAAAAGAATATGTAAAGCGGGTAAAGGAGCTTGGCATGGACAGCGCCGCCATTACCGACCATGGCGTTATGTATGGCGTCATTGATTTTTATAAAGCATGTAAGGCCGAGGGGATCAGGCCTATATTGGGATGTGAGATTTATGTGGCGCCCAATTCCCGCTTTGACAAGGAACTGACAGGTGGTGAGGACAGATATTACCACCTTGTTTTGCTTGCGGAAAATAATACGGGCTATGACAATTTGATGAAGATCGTAAGCCGTGGTTTTACTGAAGGTTATTATTATAAACCTCGTGTGGATATGGAAATCTTAAATGAGTTCCATGAAGGTATTATTGCTCTTTCAGCCTGCCTGGCAGGAGAAGTGCAAAGATATATACAGAAGGGTCTTGTTGATGAGGCCAAAAAAGCGGCGTTGAAATACAGGGACTGCTTTGGTGAGGGCAATTATTTCCTGGAATTGCAGGATCATGGGCTGCCGGAGCAGAAAATGGTCAATACCACGCTGATTCAAATGAGCAAAGAATTAAATATTCCACTGGTTGTGACCAATGATGTGCATTATACCTACGCTGAGGACGTAAAGCCTCACGATATCCTTCTTTGCATCCAGACTGGCAAAAAATTATCTGATGAGGACAGAATGCGTTATGTGGGCGGCCAGTATTATATTAAGAGCGAAGAAGAAATGAAAGCATTGTTTCCTTATGCCTGGGAAGCAGTGGAAAATACTCAGCGTATTGCAGACCGCTGTAATGTGGAGATTGAATTTGGCGTAACGAAGCTGCCGCACTTTGAAGTACCCTCAGGGTATGATTCATGGACGTATCTGAACAAGCTCTGCTATGAGGGACTCAAAGAGCGGTACGGAGATGAAAATGCGCCGGCAGGTGATACCGGACTGACCCTGAAGGAACGCCTTGATTATGAATTGGATGTTATAAAGACCATGGGGTATGTGGATTATTTCCTTATTGTATGGGACTTTATTAATTATGCCAGACAAAACGGGATCATGGTTGGGCCGGGACGTGGCTCGGCGGCAGGGAGCATCGTGTCCTATGCCCTGAAAATCACCAATATTGACCCTATCAAATATAATCTTCTGTTTGAACGTTTTTTAAATCCGGAACGTGTATCCATGCCGGATATTGATATTGATTTCTGCTTTGAAAGGAGGCAGGAGGTTATTGATTATGTGGGGCGTAAGTATGGTACCGAAAAAGTAGTTCAGATCGTTACTTTTGGAACCATGGCCGCCAAGGCGGTAATCCGGGATGTGGGACGGGTTATGGATCTGCCTTATGCCTATGTGGACTCGCTGGCAAAGATGATACCAAATGAACTGAATATTACTATTGAGCGGGCTCTGCATGTGAATCCAGAGCTTCGCAAAATGTATGAGTCGGATGAACAGGTGAAAGAACTGATCGATATGAGTAAGCGCCTTGAGGGGCTTCCCAGACATACCTCCATGCATGCGGCAGGAGTGGTGATCTGTTCCAGGCCGGCAGAGGAACTGGTACCCTTATCGAGAGGAGCGGACGGTTCCATCACCACGCAGTTTACCATGACCACCATTGAAGAACTGGGGCTTCTTAAAATGGATTTTCTTGGCCTTCGTACCTTAACGGTAATCAGGGATGCGGTCGAACTGATTAAAAAAAGCAAGGGGATCCATATTGACATTGACAACATTGATTATGATGACAAAAAGGTGCTTTCCTCAATCGGAACAGGCAGAACAGACGGTGTATTCCAGCTCGAAAGCGGCGGCATGAAAAATTTCATGAAGGAATTAAAACCGGAAAATTTGGAGGATATTATTGCGGGAATTTCTTTGTATCGTCCGGGACCGATGGATTTTATCCCGCAATACATCAAAGGAAAGAAC
>USJG01000086.1 GCA_900554925.1 uncultured Lachnospiraceae bacterium | reverse complement strand
AATATACCCAGGAAGAAATTAATGCGGCATTACAGGCGGATACGCCTTTGGAAAGGGAGAAAATAGTTCCCAGCCGGGATATCAGTGGTCATGGTACGGCAGTTCTTGCCATTGCTGCCGGAAATGGAAGAGAAAGTCAGGGAGTATATCGGGGAGTGGCACCGGAAAGTGAGCTTTTGATCATAAAAATGGGAACTCCGGCACCTGAATCCTTTCCAAGAACCACAGAATTGATGCGGGCGCTGACTTATGCAGTAAAAAAAGCAGTGGAAATTGGAAAACCTCTTGCCATTAATTTAAGCTTTGGGAATACTTATGGTTCTCATGACGGCACTTCCCTGGTGGAACGTTTTTTGGATAATGCAGCTGAGATAGGAAGAACCGTCGTATGTGTGGGAAGCGGCAATGAGGGAGCGGCGGGAGGGCACATATCCGGCAGCTTTGGAATGAGTGAAAATCCGGGACAGATGCGGCAGATAGAGCTTAGCGTGGGAAACTATCAGACGGCCTTTAGCGTACAGTTATGGAAGGAATATGTGGATTTATTTGGGGTGGTGCTGATCTCTCCGGGAGGAGTGCGGATTACAGTAGATATTTCGCAGACCGGCGGCAGAAGTGTTGTGGTGGAGGATACGGAGGTCCTTATTTATGTGGGGGAGCCCTCACCCTATTCTGTAAATCAGGAGATTTATTTTGACCTTTTGCCTTTGGAAAATTATGTAAACCAAGGCGTGTGGACATTTCAGCTTAGTCCGGTAAGGACAGTTAATGGAAACTATGATTTTTATCTTCCCAGCAGCGCGGTATTAAATTCAGACACCCGGTTTTTTACGCCTACACCGGTTAAAACCCTGACAATTCCTTCTACTGCGTCAAAGGTTATTACAGTGGGCGCATACAATGCAGTTTATGAAGCCTATGCGGATTTTTCAGGAAGAGGATATCCGCTTATGAGCATACCTGGAGGGAGAATATCCCAAAGAGATATAAAGCCCGATATTGTGGCTCCGGGAACTGATATTCATACTATAGGGCCCGGAAATACTTTTGTACAGGTTTCCGGAACTTCCTTTGCCACCCCCTTTGTTTCCGGCAGCGCGGCCCTTATGATGGAATGGGGGATTGTGCGGGGAAATGATCCGTATCTGTATGGAGAGAAGGTGAAGGCGTATTTAAGGCGCGGGGCCAAACCCATTCGGGGGGAGAGAGAGTACCCTAATGCGAAGGTGGGATATGGGGCGCTGTGTGTGGCGGATTCGCTGCCCGGGTAGTCCCAGGGCTTAGAGGAACCGGCGCAAATGTCTGGGAAATAGGAAATAAGTACTTGATATGATGATAGGAAAATGATATTATTGAATTACATTACAGCAGGAGATCTGCTCTTTTTTTAATGAAAAGTATAGGAATTAGAAGAACATAAAAACAGGGAGTGCTAAAGTGGAAGTACAAGAATTTTATGCGAAGATTAACGGTGATTATGAAGGGGCTTTGCAGCGGTTGATGGAGGATGCCCGAATCCGAAAATTTTTGTTCCGTTTTCCGGAGCAAAAGCTGCTGGAACAGCTTTCCTGGGCTTTAGAGAACAAAAATTACGCGGACGCTTTTCGCCATGCCCATAGTATAAAAGGAGTCTGCCTGAATTTGGGCTTGTCCGTTCTGCAAAAAAGCAGCAGTGAGCTTTGTGAGGCCTTGAGAGATGGAAACAGGCCGGATAATCTGGAAGAGCTGTTTGAAGCGCTAAAAGAAGATTATGTAAATGTGGTTGAGGCGATTGGGCAGCTGTAAAAAGGGAGCAAAATACAATGACCATACAGGAAAAATTACAGGAACGCGGCTTTACCCTTGATCAGATTGCAGAAATAAAAGAAGGTCTGGAGGCAGGATTAGATGTTGCGCCTTATGCGCAAAAGGAATTTTTTGCAATTCAGATGAGACAGATCAGATTAGGGATGATGGAGGGTCTGCCGGTAGAAAAATACGCAAAGACAGATTATGACTGGTTTCAGATGGAAGAAATCAGAAAAGGTCTTAAGGCAGGCGTGGACATTGGGATTTACGCAAAACCGGAGATTCCCTACGATAAGATGCGGCAAATCAGAAAGGGACTTAAAGAAGGAATTGATCTGTCTGCTTATGTACAGCTGGATGCCGGAATTTTAAGGCAGCTTCGGAAAGCGCTGGCATCTAAGATAAATATTGTGGGCTATATTAAAGAGGGATATAATACTGAGCAGCTGGATGAGATTCGTTACGGATTGGAAAAAGGACTGAATCTTCAGCCTTTTTTGTGTAAAGGGTTTCGCGGAGTGTCGATCCGTGAAATCTGCCGGGGACTGGAAAGCGGAGTCGACGTCTCAGTTTATGCAAAAATAAATTATAACTGGCAGCAGATGCATGAAATTCGTCTTGGAATGGAAGAGCGTTTGGATATTGACCAGTACAGCAGTGCCTTATATTCCTGGCAGCAGATGAGAGAAATCCGTCTTGGAATGGAAGCAGGATTACCGGTTGAAAGGTATCGCAGCCTGATGTATCCGTCAGGAGAAATGAAAAAAATCCGTCTGCGTCTGCTGGAAAGCGGAGAAGAGAAATGTGCAGCAGAAAAAGTAAATATCCGGGAGGTGCGGAATTTTTCTGTTTCTGTCAGTGCAGATGAGCTGGAAGCCTATATCAGGATACAGGGGGCAGACGGAGAACTGCACAGAGAAGATATTGAGCAGTTTCTTAAAGAACAGGGGATCATTAAAGGAATTATAAAGGAGCAGATAGACAGCATTTTGCGGGAGGATTATGACGGGCGGTTTGTACGGGTGGCAGCAGGACAAAAACCCCAAAAAGGAAAAGATGGCTGGTACGAATACTATTTTGATTCGAAGCTGGATAAGGCCCCGAAGGTTCAGGATAACGGCTTTGTAGACTACAGTTCAGTTAAGTGGTTTGAATATGTGGAAAGCGGCGCTAAGATTGCCTACTATCATGAAGCCGAAAGAGGAATTGACGGTTATACGGTAACAGGAAAAACGCTGCCTGCTTTAAAGGGGAATGAGATGAACATGCTTACCGGAAAAGGATTCATGCTTTTGCCGGATAAGAAAACATATTTGGCAGCAGTCAGCGGCAGAATCGAACTGAACGGTCTGCGGCTGGAAATATCAAAGCTGTTTGTACTGGATGAGTTAACCCTGGTTACAGGCATACTGGAATATGAGGGCAGCGTTTATGTCAGAGGGAATATTGGAACCGGAACCATGCTTAAGGCAACAGAGGATGTGGTCGTGGACGGAGCGGTGGAAGGAGCAATAATTGAATGCGGCGGCAGTGTGTTGCTGCGTCAGGGAGCAAACGCTTCGGGAAACGGGTGTATTCGTGCCCAGAAGTCAGTGGTAGGCAAATTCTTTGAGGCAGTGCAGGTTTATGCCGGTGAGAATATCCAGGCGGATTACTATTTGAACTGTGATCTTTACGCGGAAAATCTGATTTTTGCAGAGGGAAGAACAGGTGCTGTTATGGGCGGGACCGCCTATGCCGCAATGGGCTTTAGAATTTTTGATGCCGGAAATAAAGCGGGAATCCCCACACTTTTGAAAATGGGAGTAGGGGCGCCCATGCGGCAGAGAGTAGTGGATCTGGATAACCAGATCAAAGAGGCAAATAAAGAAATGAGCATTCTGGGGAATGCCTATATTGACTTTCAGAGGAAATATCCGCCGGAGGTTCGAAACAGCATGGATATGTACCTGAAAATTGAAAACGCCATTTATACCATCGAAAAGAAACTGGAGGGGCTTTATGAAAAGAAGGCCAGGGCGGATAAAGATATGGAGAGAAAGGGAATGGCTAAGGCGATCATCAAAGGCAGTATCTATGACGGAATCATAATGGAACTGGACGGGATAAGATGGATGGCGGCAAAGGCACAAAATGTTACCATTAAAAAAGTAAATAGCCAAATCAGTATATTTAGAAATTAACAGGCGGTTTTAAGAGAGGAACAATATGAGAGATAAGATTTTAATAGTAGATGACATGAAAATGAACCGGGAGCTTTTGGCAGAGATGCTGGAGGATGATTACGCCATACTTGAGGCAGAAAACGGCAAACAGGCGATTGAACTGCTGGAGGCGAAAAACGAGGAAATAGCAATCATTCTTCTGGATCTCATCATGCCGGAGGCAGATGGCATTACGGTACTGAAAGAAATGAGGCAGAAAAAATGGATAGATGAAATCCCGGTACTGGTTATCAGCAGTGAAAATTCCGTTAACGTGGAGAGAGAATGCTTTGACTACGGAGTATCAGATTTTATCCATAAGCCTTTTGATTTTCTGCTTGTAAAGAAGCGGGTGGAAAATATGGTTGGATTGTATCTCTACAAAAATAAATTGGAAGATACAGTTGAAAAGCAGACAGAAATCCTCAGAAAGCAGTATCAGCTTTTGAAAAAGCGTGGGGAAGAGCTGGAAAAGAATAATGTCCGCATCATAGATATTCTTGGTACTGTGGTAGAATACAGAAATCTTGAAAGCGGTGAACATATCAAGCGTGTAAAAAATTTCACAAGAATTCTGGCGTGGCAGTTAATGAAGGAATACCCGGAGTATGGTCTGGATGAAAAACAGGTGGAGCGGATTGCGTCTGCCAGCGCCCTCCATGATGTGGGAAAGATCGCCATACCGGATGCAATTTTGCTGAAACCGGGAAGGCTTACGGAGGAAGAGTTTGAATGTATGAAATCCCATACCTTAAGAGGATGCGATATATTAAATAACATCGAGGGAGCATGGGATGATGAGTGGGGAAAGGTTTGTTATGAGATCTGCAGATCCCATCATGAAAGATATGACGGAAAGGGATACCCGGACGCATTGGTAGGAGACGAAATTCCCATATCGGCCCAGATCGTTTCCGTTGCAGATGTATATGATGCCCTTGTCAGTGAAAGAGTATACAAGGGCGCCTATACCAAGGATCAGGCTTTCCATATGATAATAGCAGGAGAGTGCGGCGTATTTTCACCGAAGCTGCTGGAATGCTTTAGAAAGTCAAGAAAAGATTTTGAAGAACTGGTTGTAAGTAAATAGTTTTAAACGGTGCCTGTTATCCAAAGAAATAATAGGCACCGTCTTTATCTTCAAAGCGCTTTAAGCCAATACGAAACACCTTTTCAATTACTTTCTGATCAAGGCATTTATCAGGGGTGGCGCAGGCGGCAATTTTTCGCTCGTCCATGACAACCAGAAAATCAGAAATCCGGATGGCATGGTTTAAATCGTGTAATGTAAGGATGATGGTTTTTCCCTGTAAGCGAAGAGTTTTCAGCATATCCAGAAATTCCATCTGGGAGCGCAAATCCAGGTAAGTAGCAGGCTCGTCCAGCACAATTACGTCACAATCCTGGGCCAGGGTCATTGCAAAGAAAACCCTCTGGCGGATGCCCCCCGATAAAGTATCTGTGTATTGTTCTGCAAATTCGCTTACATTGGCAAATTCCATGGATTTTTGAACCAGCGCAATATCTTCTTTTGTTTTTCTTCTGGAAAAACCAAGATGAGGAAACCTGCCATGCTCAACCAGGGTTTTAACAGGAAGAGAGGGGATGACTGTCCTTACCTGGGGAAGAAAAGAAAGCCTTTGTGCCCGCTCCTTTATGGACAGCGAGAGGTAATCCTTACCATCTAAAAGAATTTGGCCATCCGTAACACGTGATACGCCGTTGAGGCATTGCAGGAGCGTTGTCTTGCCGCAGCCATTGGGGCCGATAATAGCAGTGATTTTTCCCCTGGGAAAAGTAACGGTAATATCATTTAAAATAGGGCTGCGGCCGCAGGAAACAGATACATGACGATATTCAAGCATTGACTCTGCGTCCTCCTTTCTTTTTAAGTAAAAGATACAGGAAAAAGGGGCCGCCGATAAAGGCCATCAAAATACCTGCGGGAAGTTCAAAGGGCGCAAACAGAACGCGGCCCAGAAGATCGCACAGGATCACAAAGCTTCCTCCCAAGAGGGCGGAGCAGGGAAGAAGAAAACGGGCATCATTTCCAAAAAGCTGCCTGCAAATATGAGGAACCACCAGTCCTACAAAGCTGAGAAGCCCGGCATAGCTTACAACACATCCTGCCATAACGCTGGCAATCACTAATAGAATGAATCTGATAAGCGGTACATGAATGCCAAGAGAGTGGGCAACATCATCACCCAGGCTAAGGATATTTAAGGGCCTGGCAAAAATCATTGCTATAAGAAATGCTGCCAATATGCAGATACAGGGAACAGCCAGCTTATCAGTGGTAAGGCCTGAGAGGGAGCCCATCATAAAGGAAGTAAGATTGATTGAGATTTCCGCATCCAGCAGCTTGATAGTATTGATTCCAGCACTCAAGAAGCTGGAAATCGTAATGCCGGCCAGAATAATAGTAGTTCTGGAGGTGTCTGCAAGATAAGCAAGTGCAAATACGGTTAATGAGGTAAAAAGCGCGCCTCCAAATGCGAAGGCAGGAATTAACAGCGTATTGGCAGGAAAAAGCATCATGGCAAGCATAACCGCAAATCCGGAACCGGAGTTGACGCCGATGGTGTTGGGACTGGCCAGGGAGTTATTCATAACCCCCTGGAGAATCACACCGGCACAGGCAAGGCCGATACCGGCAAAGAGCCCTCCAAGTATCCGGGGAATGCGCACGATGGTTATTAAAGTATAAGCAGTTGAACCTGCATTTTTCGAGGTCAGGCTATAAAGTACATCGGATGGAGGTATAGATACGCTTCCAAATAATATACCTGAAAAGGAAGAGAGTATCAGCAGAAAGCATAAAATTATGATGATCATGGTTTTATTTTTTTTCATTGTGTTTCATAGGTCCTTTCTATACTATAAATTCTGCTCATATCTGCTCCGACTTTTTCTGTTATACAAAAAAAGTCCTTGAAATCAAGGACTTTTTCTAAGCTGCTGACGGGAATCGGACCCGTGACCTCCGCACTACCAATGCGACGCTCTACCGACTGAGCCACAGCAGCCTGTGATGCATTGCATCAACAGATTGTATTTTATCACAGCTCAATTTGCTTTGTCAACCATAAACCTCTCTTAACATGGTGATAATATAATATATATATATCAGATAGCTTGCTGAAGCATGCAGATGGGAGTAAATATGAAAAAATACAATATGATTACAGACAGTCCGGGAAAATCTCTGTTTTATTTTGCACTCCCCATGATTTTAGGAAACCTCTTCCAGCAGTTTTATTCCACAGTGGATTCTATTATTGTGGGAAAGTTTGTAGGGGAGGAAGCGCTTGCCGCAATAGGCGCCTCCTATTCCCTTACCACTGTTTTTATTATGATAGCCATAGGAGGCGGTATAGGAGCTTCTGTGATCACTTCGCAATATCTGGGAGCAGCATTATATAAAAAGATGAAAACCTCTGTTTGTACAGCGCTGGTCAGTTTTCTTGCGGTGAGTATTGTACTGGGTGGAATCGGATTGCTTTTCAGCAGAGCAATACTGGCTGCTTTAAATACACCGGAAAATATCCTTTCAGATGCTGTGCTTTATTTAAATATATATTTTGCAGGACTGCCATTTTTATTTATGTACAATATTTTATCATCCATTTTCAATGCGCTGGGAAATTCCAAAACACCGCTTTGCCTGCTGGTTTTTTCCTCATTGTTTAATATTGTGACGGATCTTTTGTTTGTCAGAGGATTTCATTTTGGGATTGCCGGAGCGGCTGTGGCAACAGTGTTGGCGCAGGGGCTTGCAGCGGTAATATCATTTTGCCTTTTGATGAAAACTCTGAAAAATTATCAGGAGGAAAACGAGGAAAGGCGGCAGATATTTAACCTGCAGATGCTGGGCGGGATGGTAAAGGTTGCTGTCCCCTCCATGCTCCAGCAGTCCATTGTATCTATAGGGATGCTGCTGGTGCAATCTGTGGTAAATGGCTATGGTTCCTCTGTGATGGCAGGTTATGCCGCCGGTATGAGAATTGAATCTGTCTGTATCGTACCTATGATCGCAACAGGAAATGCAGTTTCTACTTTTACCGCCCAGAATCTGGGGGCAGGGAATATGGAGAGAGTAAAAAGGGGATATATGGCAGCAGTGCGCATGGTGGCATCATTTGCGATTATCCTTTGCCTGATACTTAGATTATTTCACGAAGAGATTATCAATTCTTTTCTGGAAACAGGAAGCGGGCAGGCTGCCTTTGATACGGGAAATGCGTATCTTTCCTTTATAGCCTTTTTCTTTGTATTTATCGGTCTTAAAGCGATTACAGACGGAGTTTTAAGAGGGGCGGGGGATGTGGTGGTTTTTACACTGGCTAATCTGGTCAACCTGAGCATTCGTGTGGCCCTTGCTTTTGCCCTGTCACCCATTTGGGGAGTACAGGCAGTATGGATTGCAGTTCCTATAGGATGGGCAGCCAATTATCTGATCTCATTTATCAGGTACTTATCTGGAAAATGGAGCAGAAAGAAGTTGATAAAAGCAGAAGAGTAGTAGTAAAATAATTTTTATATGAATGATCCGCATATCAAAACAGGCAATATATAATTTATACAGAAGGAGGAAAGCAGCTATGCAGCTTTTGGAGGAGAGAATCCGCACAGATGGCACTGTAAAGCCCGGAAATGTACTTAAGGTGGACAGTTTTTTAAATCATCAGATGGATGTGGAGCTGTTTAATGAGATGGGAAAGGAATTCAGGCGCTTATTCCCAAGTGACAGGATCAATAAGATACTGACGATTGAAGCTTCGGGAATTGGAATTGCCTGTATCGCCGCACAGTATTTTCATGTACCGGTGGTATTTGCCAAAAAATCACAGAGCATCAATTTAGATGGAGAGCAGTATTGTACTAAAATAGAGTCTTTTACCCACAAAAGGGTTTATGATGTTATTGTATCCAAAAAATATCTGGGGAAAGAGGATCATGTGCTTATCATTGACGATTTTCTTGCCAATGGATGTGCAGTAGCCGGGCTGATCGATCTGGTTAAGAGCGCAGGCGCAACGGTAGAAGGAGTAGGAATTGCAGTAGAAAAGGGATTTCAGGAAGGCGGAAAACTTCTTAGAAGCAAAGGAGTAAGAGTCGAGTCCCTGGCAATTGTGGAAAGCATGAATGATGAAACCGGAGAAATTATATTTCGCAGACAGCAAGACGTTTAAATTCAGACAGAGAATAAAGCGTCGCTTGCGACACTTTGCGCGCGAGCGGATGCGTATGCATAATTACCTCTCCGCGAGAAGCGCAT
>USJG01000085.1 GCA_900554925.1 uncultured Lachnospiraceae bacterium | reverse complement strand
AGGTTATGGTCCTTGTTCCCGTATAATTTCCTTTTCCCTGAATGGTCAGCTTTGCCCTTCCCACCGCTTTATTCTTCGCATAGGAGACCGTATAATCTGTTCCCAGCTCTAATTTCCGAACTCCATAGCTGACAGATGGCTTGGGTTTGATTTTCTTTCCTGTTTCTGTTGAGAGAAGGGATCGGAAAGGAAATAAATGACTCAAAGTATTACAGCAAAAACAGATCTTCCTTATGAAAAATTCATGACACTTGGGCCTGAGGCATTGACTGAGGCGGAGCTATTGGCAATCATTCTAAGGACAGGTACGAAGAACTGTCCGGCCTTAAATCTTGCCTATAAGATTCTTTCCATTGCCGGCACAGGAAAGCCGGAGCTTAATTCCCTTCACCACATTTCCCTAAGAGAGCTTATGGAAATACCGGGAATAGGAGAGGTAAAGGCGGTTAAGGTAAAGTGTATTGCAGAGCTGGCCATGCGTATGTCACGGGAAAGGGCAGCATTAACGCTTCGGCTTGATGCGCCTGATACGGTGGCGGATTATTATATGGAACAGATGCGGCATCAGGAAAAAGAAATTGTATTGTTATTGCTTTTGGATAATAAATTAAAATTAATCGAAGAATATATGGTATCTTTAGGAACGGTGAATGCTTCGCTTTTGTCTACACGGGAAATTTTCATACAGGCAATAAAGAACAGAGCCTGTTATCTGATGCTGCTGCATAATCATCCCAGCGGAGATCCCAAGCCCAGCAGCGCCGATATTATGATTACCCGAAAGATAAAAGAAGCAGGAGAACTGATGGACATACCTCTTATAGATCATATTATTGTGGGTGATGGCCGCTACATCAGTTTAAAAGAAGAACATTTATTATAGAAAGGGGTATTTTACTTTGTCTAACAGTGCATTTGGTATTGATTTGGGAACCAGTAATATTAAGATTTACAATCGCTCGGACGACACTATTTTAGTGGAAAAAAATATGATTGCCATTGAAAATAAAAATACTTTATTTGCCTATGGTGATTCTGCTTTTGAAATGTATGAAAAAGCTCCCGGAAACATTCATATTTCCTATCCGCTTTCCAACGGTGTGATAGCAGATATTAAAAATATGGAGCTATTAATTAAATATTTTCTTAATGATCTGACCAGAAGCAATTTAAAACCGGCAGATTATTATATCGCTGTTCCCACAGATGTTACCGAGGTTGAAAAGAGGGCTTTTTACGACCTGATTCGTGATGCAGGCATCAAGGCAAGAAAAATCATGGTGGTTGAAAAGGCGGTAGCCGACGGACTTGGACTTGATATTGATGTAAAAAATTCCCAGGGAGTGCTGATTGTAAATGTTGGTTTTGATACCACTGAAATTTCAATTCTTTCGCTGGGAGGCATTGTACTTAGCCGTCTCATCAAAGTAGGCGGTCAGAAATTCGATGATGCGATCCGGGCTGCGGTAAGGCGTGAATTCAGCCTCATTATCGGCGGCAAAACTGCTGAAAACGTCAAAATGGCGTTATCTGATCTTGAAAAATCAGGCCAGGGAGCTGTAGTTTACGGAAGAGATATTGTTACCGGCCTTCCGGTAGAACGGGAGCTTCCTACAAAGCTGATTGATGATTCATTGATCGAGCATTTCCATACCATTATAGATAATATAAAGGTGATTTTGGAAAGGACGCCTCCGGAACTTGCGGCGGATATTTATCGTCATGGCATTTATTTAACCGGCGGAGCCTCACAGGTCAATCATCTTTCGGAGCTTATGCAGAAGGGAACAGGACTTAAGGTAAATGTTTCTGAAAATCCCGTTACCAGTGTGGCTCTGGGAATTTCAAAGATCATTAAGGATGATAATTATAAGTCTGTGGCCTATTCAATTGAAGGAATGAGCAAATGAGTCCAATTGTAAAGAAAAAAGGAGAGAAGTTTACATTACCCGGTAAATATCTCCTTTTTATTTTAACATTATTGTGTACGGGTTTAATCGTAATAACTTTTAATACAAATTTCTTAAGTGCGCCCATCAGCGCAGTGGGAGGTTTTATTCTTGTGCCCTTACAGGAGGGTGTCAGCAAAGCGGGAAGCTGGCTGAATACCCGTTCTGAGGAATTGGTTCAGATCCGTTCCCTCCTGAAAGAAAATGAGGAATTAAAAGCCCAGGTGGATGAGCTTACCATGGAAAATATCCGTCTCCAACAGGATCGGTATGAGCTTACAAATTTACGGGAACTTTATGATCTGGATGCCCAGTATGATGAATATAATAAGATCGGTGCCCGCATTATCGCAAAGGATTCAGGAAACTGGTTTCATTCTTTTGTTATCAATAAAGGCTATAATGACGGACTTGAAATTGATATGAATGTAATGGCAGGCAGCGGCCTGGTAGGCCGGATTGTGGATGTAGGGCCTAACTGGGCAAAGGTCATGTCAATTATTGATGATAATTCCAATACCAGCGGAATGGTTCTTTCCACATCAGACAATCTGATTGTAAGCGGGGACCTGGAACTTTATGCTGATGGCTTCATCAGCTTTGAAAAACTGATTGACAGTGCCGACAGAGTGGCGGAGGGAGATAAGATCGTAACCTCCAATGTCAGTGATAAATACCTTCCGGGTATACTGATCGGCTATATTTCCAGCATTAACGTAGATTCCAATAATCTGACCAAGTCCGGTCTTATTACGCCGGCTGTTGATTTTGAACATTTAGAGGAGGTTCTGATCATCACAGAACTGAAACAGACCACGGGAGATTCTTAAGTGAAACGATTTATTGTATCTGTTTTTTTAGTTATTATCTGCTTCCTTATGCAGACCACCGTATTTAAGGGGCTGGCCTTTGGCGGAATTGTACCTAATCTTATGATCGTGCTGACAGCCTCCTTTGGATTTATGCGAGGTGAAAGGACAGGGCTTATCATGGGATTTTGCTGCGGGCTTCTGTGCGATATATTTTTTGGCAGCGTACTGGGATTAAATGCCATGATCTACATGTATTTAGGATATGCAAATGGTAAATTCAACCGCATTTTTTTCCCGGATGACATCAAGCTGCCCCTTGTTCTTATACTGGTCAGCGATCTGGCATATGGCTTTTTGTATTATGTGATTCTGTTCTTAATGAGAGGGCGTTTTCATATGAGCTATTACATCGTCCATATCATATTGCCGGAAATGGTATATACCATTCTGGTAACTTTGCTTTTGTATCCTCTGATCTTGTGGATCAATAAAAAGATTGAGGTTTCTGAAAAAAGGAGTGAACGGAAGTTTGTTTGAGAATTTTAAGGAAAACTTTTTTAATATGGTAACCTCCCGGATTTTTGTACTGATCCTGGTTTTTGTAGGTATCTGCGGTATTATGATCAATCGGATCTTTGATCTGCAGATTGTACATGGAGAAGAATATCTGGATTCTTTCCAGATGAAAATTATGAAGGAACGCACGATCAAAGGAAGCCGCGGCTGTATTTATGACAGAAACGGAAATCTTCTTGCCTACAATGAGCTGGCGCATTCAGTAACTATTGAGGATATTTACGAAAGCGGCAGATACAAAAATTTAAATTTAAATACAACGATTTACAAGCTGATTAATATTATCGAAGGGAACGGAGATTCTATTGCCAGTGATTTTAAAATCGTACTGGATAAAAATAACCGTTATGTATTTACCGTAGAGGGAACCCAGCTTAACCGCTTTCTTGCCGATGTTTATGGACATGCATCTATTGATGATCTGGAAGAGAAGGAGCGCACTGCAACTGCCCAGGAGGTAGTTGATTACCTCTGCGGATGGGAAAAATTCAGAATCGGCAATTACACGGATGATGATACCCGCAGCACCTTTGTTCCCGGAAATGGATATACCCGCCAAGAGGCTCTTAAAATTTTAACTATCCGTTATGACATGAGCAATAACAGTTATCAGAAATATATTGCAACAACGGTGGCTACTGATGTAAGTGAGGAAACAGTTGCTGTAGTTATGGAAAATAACGCGGAGCTTGAAGGGGTATCCATCGTAGAAGATACCGTGCGCAAATATGTTGACAGTTTTTATTTTGCTCATATTCTGGGATATACCGGAAAGATTTCCCAGGAAGAACTGACCACTCTCCAGGAAGAAAACGGAGAAGATTCTTATGACCTTAACGATACCGTCGGCAAGCTTGGAATAGAAAAATCCATGGAAACCTATCTTCAGGGAACAAAGGGCAGAGAAACAATTTTCGTAAACAGTGTGGGAAAGGTGACAGAAACTACCAATTATGTGGAACCTGTGGCAGGAAATGATGTATATCTTACCATTGATAAGGATCTGCAGATCGCCGCTTATAAAATACTTGAAGAAAAGCTGGCGAGTATTCTTTATACTAATATTATTAATGCCAGGGAATTTAATACCGGCGATGTAAGCAGCAGCAACATTAAAATTCCCATTTATGATGTTTACTATGCGCTGATCAATAACAATGTAATTGATACCGCACATTTTTCCCAAAAGGATGCCGGTGAAACGGAAAAAGCAGTTTATGAAAAGTATCTGGAGCACAAGGCCCTGGTATTTGACAATCTGCGCCAGGAATTAACCGAGACAATGACAGCATATCAGGATCTTGACATGGAGTATCAGGTTTATGAAAGCTATATTGCTGAAATGCTGTATGACAATGGAATTATTGTGGAAAGCCGTGTGGACCGCAATGATGAGACATACATTGCATGGACAACCGACGAAGTGATCAGTTTAAATGAATACTTAAATTACTGCATTGCAATGAACTGGATCGATGTGACAAGACTGGATTTAAACAGCCAGTATTCTGATTCTGAGAAGATTTATGCCAAAATTGTGGATTATATTATTGCACAGCTGGAGGAGAATCTTGATTTTACAAAACGAATTTACCGTTTTATGATCAAAAAAGATGTGCTTTCCGGTTCACAGATATGCAAAATTCTTCTGGAGCAGGGACTTGTGGAAGTAACCTCTGAGGAACAGGAGCAGTTTGAAAGGGGTGCGATTTCGGCCTATACCTTTATGATGAACCGTATTCAAAATCTGGACATAACACCGGCCCAACTGGCTTTGGACCCCCATTCGGCCTCCATGGTAATTACAGATGTGAATACAGGTGATGTGCTGGCATTGGTTTCCTATCCCGGCTATGATAACAACAAAATGGCCAACGGTGTAAATGCGGAATATTATTCGCAGCTTCTAAATGATCAGTCGACGCCTCTTATTAATTATGCTACCAGGGAAATGACTGCTCCCGGTTCTACTTTTAAGATGGTGTCAGCCACAGCCGGACTAATGGAGGGCGCGATCACCCCTTACTCTACCTTTACCTGTACTGGTCTGTTTGACAAAATAAGCCCGCCGCCAACCTGCTGGATTTATCCCAGAGGCAGCCATGGCTCTTTAAATGTGACCGGCGGTATCAGGCATTCCTGCAACGTATTTTTTTATGAATTGGGATATCGGCTGGGAACCACAGGAGATACTTATTCAACAGATACCGGTCTGGAAACACTGAAAAAATATGCAGATATGTATGGGCTTACAGAGACCTCCGGTATTGAAATAGAGGAGTCTTCGCCGCAGGTGGCTACCAGAGATGCAGTTCGTGCCGCCATAGGACAGGACAACAACAGTTATTCTACAGTAGGGCTTGCCAGATATGTAACGACAGTGGCAAACAGCGGTACCTGCTATGACCTTACACTGATAGATAAGATTACAGATTACAGTGGAAATTTACTGACAGACAATAACGCGCAGGTAAGAAATACCATTGATATGGAGAATTCTTATTGGGACGCCATTCATCTTGGAATGCGGCAGGTAATAGAAAATAATACTTACTTTAAAGATATGAAAATCAATGTTGCCGGCAAGACCGGTACAGCAGAGGAAAATAAGCGGCGGGCGAATCACGCATTATTTGTCTGCTATGCTCCTTATGAGAATCCGGAGATTGCAATAGCTACCAGAATTGCGTAAGGCTATACTTCCAGCTATGCAGCCCGGACAACCAAAGATGTGCTACAGTACTATTTTGATCTTGTAAATGAAGAGGAACTGATTACAGGAGTTGCCAAACAAATGACCGGCAGCACAGCCGTTGCTGATTAAATATTATTTAAAGGAGTAAATTTATCTTGAAAAATTCAGTCATTATTAAAAGCTTTCCCAATGGAATCGTGCTGCATCTTGATCCTGACATAGCCTTTGACACATTGATCAGTGATGTTGCAGATAAGTTTTGTGAATCCAGCGGATTTTTTAAAGATGCGAAAATGGCTCTTTCCATTAAGGGAAGGGACTTGACGGACAAACAGGAGCAGCAGATATTGGAAGCTATTTCCGCCAATTCACAGCTCAGGATCATTTGTCTGGTGGGAGAGGATGAGGCCACGAACCAAAACTTTGTAAGGGCCCTGCAGCAGACGGATTTTTCCAGTGAGGCGGGGGTGAGCAGTGAAGGGCAGTTTTATCGGGGAACCTTGAAGAATGGCCAGATATTGGAAACGGAATCCAGTATTGTAATACTTGGGGATGTATACCCTGGTTCGGCCATTATATCGGCAAAAGATATTATTGTTTTAGGCGGACTGTTTGGAGAAGCCTATGCCGGTGGAAACGGAAGCAAAGAGCATTATGTAGCGGCACTTGAAATGTCACCGCAAAAACTTAAGATCGGTGACTTCAAATACAATACAAAAGAAAAAAGTTCAAAATGGTCCATAAAGCCTAAGGTACTTCCGAAAATAGCATACGTTAAGGATGATAAAGTGATCATGGATTCTCTCACAAAAGAATTACTGAGTGAATTGCCTGTCTAAAGGCTTTTCTCAGGGGACGACGTAAATTCATTAAAAAAGCCGCCAGTGCGGTGAATGGAGGTAACAGTAAAATGAGTGAAGTAATTGTCGTCACATCAGGGAAAGGCGGTGTGGGAAAGACCACCACATCTGCAAACGTAGGAACAGGTCTGGCTGCTATGGGAAAACGCGTGGTTTTGATCGACACAGATATTGGCCTTCGGAATCTGGATGTTGTAATGGGGCTGGAAAACAGGATCGTCTATAATCTGGTAGACGTAGTGGAGGGAAAATGTCGTATCAAGCAGGCGCTGATAAAGGACAAGCGTCATCCCAGCCTTTATTTGATGCCCTCTGCACAGACAAAGGATAAAACAGCAGTTAACCCGGAACAGATGGTAAAGATGATCAATCAGCTTCGGGAGCAGTTTGATTATATCATACTGGATTGCCCGGCGGGGATTGAACAGGGATTTAAAAATGCCATTGCAGGGGCTGACAGAGCGCTTGTAGTGACAACGCCGGAAGTATCCGCAATCAGAGATGCCGACCGTATTATCGGCCTTTTGGAAGCCAATGATTTTTCCAAAATAGATTTGATCATCAACAGACTGCGGTATGATATGGTCAAACGGGGCGATATGATGAGCGCAGCAGATGTAGTGGATATTCTGGCAATCAGTCTTATCGGGATCGTGCCGGATGATGAAAGTGTAGTCATTGCAACCAATCAGGGCGAACCTCTTGTAGGAAATAATACACTGGCAGGAAAAGCATATCAGAATATATGCTATAGAGTAACCGGAAAAGAAATACCATTTCTGGATTTTGAAAAAGGTGTTTCCTTCTGGACAAAAATGTCAGGTATTTTCCATAGGAATTAGGAGGTGGTCATATGGGAATCAGAAAATTTTTCAGTAGAAAAAAATCAAGAGAAATTGCAAAAGACCGTTTAAAAATACTGCTTATTTCCGACAGAGTCAACTGTTCGCCTGAAATGATGGAAATGATCAAAACAGATATTGCCAAGGTGATTTCCAAATATATGAAAATCGATACTCAGACAATGGAAATTCAAATCAGTAAAACTGACAGTAAGGGACGTGAGAAAACACCGACTTTATATGCGAATATTCCTATTCTGGATTTACATAAGACAACGAACTGAAAAGCAGTTTTGTATGAAAGGTAAAATAAATGCTAAGACAGTATAAAATACGCCATTATGATTTTAAACTGGTATTATTGGTGATTGCCCTGGCAGTCATCGGAATTATTGCCGTAGGCAGCGCCGAACCGTCTCTTCAAAAAAGACAGATAGCAGGCTTTGCCTTCGGCCTGTTTCTGATGCTGGTCATCTCTTTATTTGACTATTCCGTACTGCTGAATCTTTACTGGCTCATGTATGTTTTTAATATTATATTGCTGGCCCTGGTCATTTTCATGGGAGAAGACAGCAACGGCGCACAGAGATGGTTAAAGATTGCGGGAATCCAGTTTCAGCCTTCGGAGCTTGCCAAAATTCTGATAATTTTGTTTTTTGCGCAATTTATTTTTAAGCACAAAGACCAGCTCAATACTTTTAAGTACATTATGTTATGCTGTGTCTTATTTGCGGTTCCGGCATTTCTTATTTATGAACAGCCGGATCTTTCTACAACCATCGTCATTTGCCTGATATTTGCAGTTGTCATGTTTACCGGAGGCCTTAGCTGGAAAGTGATCACGGGTTTTCTGGCAGTGATGATACCTGCTGCAGTCATATTGCTTTATCTGATTTTACAGCCGGATCAGAAATTGATTGACTCTTATCAGCAGGGCAGGATCATTGCATTTATAAATAAGGAGGAATATTCCAACGCCCAGGGGTACCAGCAGGAGTATTCTGTTATGGCAATAGGCTCCGGACAGCTTACGGGAAAAGGCTATAAAAATAACGAGATCAGTTCTGTCAAAAATGCGGATTTTATAGCGGAGCAGCAGACGGATTTCATCTTTGCCGTCATTGGAGAAGAATTTGGATTTATAGGTGCATGTACCGTAATTATACTTTTGTTTCTTATCAGTGTGGAATGTTTTCTGATTGCAAGAAAGGCGAAGGATCTTGCGGGAACTATTATAGCATCGGGAATAGGTGCCATGATAGGCTTTCAGGGGTTCATAAACATTGGGGTCGTCACATATCTGCTGCCAAATACGGGACTTCCCCTTCCCTTTGTAAGCTATGGACTTACGTCCCTTGTAAGTTCTTTTATAGGAATTGGATTTGTTTTAAATGTGGGGTTACAATGCCGCACAAAATGATGTATAATATACGAAAAGGATTCTGACTTGTGGGTGAGTATAATTAAGCAGGAGGGGTACAGGATGAATATAGCATTAATTGCACATGATGCAAAAAAGAAATTGATGCAGAATTTTTGTATTGCATATCGGGGGATTTTAAGTAAAAATGAATTGTATGCAACCGGTACTACAGGAAGATTGGTAGAAGAGGTGACCAATCTGAATGTCCATAAATTTCTGGCCGGACATCTCGGGGGAGAACAGCAGATAGGCGCGCAGATCGAGCATAACCAAATGGATCTGGTTATATTTCTTCGTGACCCTTTAACCTCCAAAACTCATGAACCGGATGTCAATAATGTAGTAAAGCTCTGCGATATGTATAACATTCCTATGGCGACCAATCTGGCAACGGCAGAACTTTTGATCAAGTCGCTGGACAGAGGAGATTTAGAGTGGCGTGAAATGTACAAATAAGAAGATAAAAAAAACATCTGCACTTATGATGACGGCAATGCTGCTTTTTACAGGCTGTGGACAGGCTCAGTATGACATGCCCTATACCAC
>USJG01000084.1 GCA_900554925.1 uncultured Lachnospiraceae bacterium | reverse complement strand
TCCCTGGGCTCATCAAAGGCTTTCTGCATTCCAATTTGAGAATCCACATGAAGCATATCAAAGGCTGAAAGATACTTCTCATCTATAAAACTGAGATATTCTGCTGCATCCAGGTTTCCATACAGGTAGATAAAGCTGTTGGACGGATGATAATATTTCTGATGAAAAGCAAGAAACTCTTCATAAGTAAGCTCCGGAATCACATCCGGGTCTCCGCCTGACTCCAGTCCATAAGTAATATCCGGATACAGGGAGTTCATGATCTCCCGTTCCACCACGTCGTCAGGCGATGAAAAAGCCCCTTTCATCTCATTGTAAACGACACCGTTAATGGAAAGCTCATCATCGATACTTTCCATCTCATAATGCCAGCCCTCCTGTCTGAAAATTTTCTCTTCCTTATAAATATTGGGATAAAAAACTGCGTCCAGATAAACATGAACCAGATTTTTAAAGTCCTTGTCATTACAACTGGCTACGGGATAAACGGTTTTATCCGGATAAGTCATTGCATTTAAAAAGGTATTAAGGGATCCCTTAGCCAGTTCTATAAAAGGGTCTTTTACCGGAAAATTTTCAGAGCCGCACAGTACCGAATGCTCAGAATATGGGCAACACCTGTACTGTCCTTAGGCGGCGTGCGAAATCCGATATAAAACACCTTATTTTCATCATCATTTAAAAGGAGGGTAACCACTGCTCCTGTTTTTTTATGCTTTAAAATGTACCCATCAGAATTTAAGTCGCTGATTTTTCTCTTTTCCACGATCTGATAGGCTTCCATACTGTCAATCTGCTGCTTCATAAACGCGATCCTTTCTTTTCATTTTCTTTTAGTATACCCATTAAACGCTGAATGTCATCATGCCAAGCTTGGATATAATAATTTCTCTCACCATCACTCCACAGGCTTTCTTCCTTGCCAGATTCATTTCCGCCAGCTCCTGTAAAGAGAGAATTTCTTCTTTGTACTCTGCTTTTATTTTCCCAAACAGCGTTTTCCTTTCCACCTGTCTCTGAATTTTTACGCGGATTTTAAGCTGCTTAAAGGTTTCATAAAGAAAGGTACCCTTTTCCAGGTAATAAAACTGGCTTTCAAGAGTCGTTTCCGGAGATGTCTCCTTTAAAATATAATGAGTCAGGATCGCCTTTAATTTGAAGGGAACCATTTCCTGTTCCATAAGTTCCTCAAAGGAAAACCGGGCTCCCAGATAGATACTTCCTGTATCCTGAATCACATATTTGAAATCTTCATACTGCGTTATATTTCCTCTTATATTCATGCACTAACCTTCCAAATCTTCAATGGCAAAGCCGCTCATCCGCATGGCATCCTGTATAAATTTCACAGACATGCCTGTTTCCTGTGCAAGCTCTTCTATTGTCACCTTTCTGTGAAGTTCCCTGGCCAGTTCTCTTGCTTTATCCGCCACCTTATTAACCCGGTCGGCAACCTTTTTATCCTTATCTGCCTCCTGCATGGCTTCCGCGATGATACCTTCCATGGCATCCATGACCATCTTCATAAGCATTCCCTCAGCTTCCCTGGCATGCTCAAGACAGCCTAACATGGTAACTCCCATAGCCAGAGCAACATTCCCTTCTCCGATCAGATCTTCCAAAAAGACGCCCTGCCTTGAATAAAGCTTGGAAATTTCCACCACCTTGGGAAGATAAATATGGATCAGCTTCTCCTGAGCCCTGGCTTCACCTGCCATGGCAGATAAAATAACCGCTTCCTTTTCCCCCTCGCTTACCTTATCAAACATAGCCAGTTCCTTTTTATATTCCTCCAGGTAATCCATTTCTTCTTCTGACAGATATTCATCTAAATTGACAGGCTCTCCTATGCCGATTTTGTGGTTTTTCAGATAATCAAACACCATTTCAAGCTGTTCCTCTGAAAGGGAAAGCTCTGCAAAGGCTCCACTTATCTGCTCCTTTGAAATGCAGTTTCCCTGTTCTTTTGCCAGCTTTTTTACTTTTTCCAGGGTCTGCGCAAATATGATTTCCTGACGTTCTCCCATGCTCTCTCCCTCTTTAATTATGCTTTACATGTGTATGTGTAAAAAGATGGTCCTGACAATATTCATAATTCCCATCACATTTAGAGCAAAATCTGAATTCCAGTTCCGGATTTGTCTCCTCCGTCCTGCCGCAAATGGCACATTTATGTCTGGTAATCTTCGTGGATTTCTTTACTTCCTTTTTAAATTCCTGTCTGCGCTTTACCTGTTTGGGCGACATATGAACCCTGCCTCTGCTTGTAAAGAAAAAGACAATAAAGTTCATCAAAGATGCTGCAATCACAAACCGTACTGCAATTCCACCTGTTATGAACTGGAAAATAAGCAGTGCACCATAGATGATCCCCAGAATCTTAATCCTGATCGGGATAAAAAAGAACAAAAGCACCTGCATATTGGGGTAAGTTGCTGCAAAGGCAAGGAAAATGGACATATTCACATAATAGGTGCTGAACATGGAGGCCAGCGGATAATAACTCCACAGGGCCATGCCGGCATCTCCCCCCACAATCAGCGTGTAAGCAAACAACAAAAATGCGCCTAATATGGTAAACAGCACTCCCGAAAAGATATAGACATTATATCTGTAAGTTCCCCAGGTCCTCTCAAGGGTAGTTCCCAGAGAATAATAAAAATACAGCATCAGAAGCGTAAAAAAGTCAAAGCTTGAGGGAGGTACGATAATCCACGTAACCAGCCTCCATATCTGCCCGTGAAAAATAATCTCATAGGGGTTTAAATACAGATAAGAAAGCAGGCTGGGATACAGCATTTCAAAAAGGTATCCGCATGCATAACAAATGATAAGTACCAGCGACAGGTTCCTGATCGCATATTTCCCAAATTTCTTTTCAAATTTCCCCGAAAATTTCATAAAACACCCATGCCTTTCATTTCTTCTATGAAGGTTTCATCATTACCTTGCATCAAACTTCATATATTCTAACATTCCCATTGCAAATTGTAAACAAAGCACCTTCTCTTTATTAAGTTTATAATATTTTTTTAGACTTTGGCAATTTTTTCTTTACAAAATGTTTATGGGTTCGCGTTGCAATTTAAAAATCGGTGTCGTATAATATCTTGGTATGTCAAATATTGCCGACGGATTGCCATATGGCAGCAGTATCTGGCTCTTTTTGATAATAGAAAGGCGGTAATTTATGAATAATCAACATTATACTCTTGGCATAGACATTGGTTCTACCACTGTTAAAATTGCCATTTTGGATGATGCTCATAATATCTTATTTTCAGATTATAAAAGACATTTTGCAAATATCAGGGAAACCTTATCCGATCTTTTGCAGGAAGCCTATTCCATGCTGGGAAATATCCACCTTCACCCTATGATCACCGGTTCCGGCGGACTTACCCTGGCTAATCACCTGCAGGTTCCCTTTGTACAGGAGGTAATTTCTGTAGCCACAGCCTTAAAGGAGCTGGCTCCCAAAACAGACGTTGCCATTGAGCTGGGCGGCGAGGACGCCAAGATCATCTACTTTGAAGGCGGAAATGTAGAACAGCGCATGAACGGCATCTGTGCCGGCGGTACCGGTTCCTTTATTGATCAGATGGCTTCCCTTTTGCAGACAGACGCTTCGGGCTTAAACGAGTATGCTAAAAATTATCATTCTCTTTATACCATTGCCGCCAGATGCGGTGTATTTGCCAAATCTGACATCCAGCCTCTTATCAATGACGGCGCTACCAAGGAGGATTTATCCGCCTCCATTTTTCAGGCTGTGGTCAATCAGACCATCAGCGGTCTTGCCTGCGGAAAGCCTATCCGGGGACATGTTGCCTTCCTGGGCGGTCCGCTCCATTTCCTTTCCGAATTAAAGACTGCTTTTATCCGTACCCTAAAGCTGGATGAGGAACATATCATTGAAACAGAACATTCTCATCTTTTTGCAGCAATTGGTTCCGCCATGAATGCCAAAGAAGATGTTTCTTATACCATGGAGGAGATGGTTGGCAAGCTGTCCTCCAATATTAAAATGGAATTTGAAGTAGAACGTATGGAGCCTTTGTTTGCTACTACAGAAGAGTACGAAAGCTTTAAAACCCGTCATGCAAAGCATCATGTTCAAACCAGTGATCTTGCTTCCTATCATGGCAACTGCTTTCTGGGCATTGACGCCGGAAGCACTACTACCAAAGTGGCGCTTGTGGGCGAGGACGGTTCTCTTCTTTACTCTTTCTACAGCAGTAATGACGGAAGTCCTCTAAAGACAGCCATCCGTTCTATCAGGGAAATTTATTCGCTGCTTCCTGAGGATGTGGAAATCGTGCGCTCCTGTTCCACAGGCTATGGAGAGGCACTTATGAAGGCCGCTTTCCTTCTGGATGACGGCGAGGTGGAGACAGTTGCCCACTACTATGCCGCCGCCTTCTTTAATCCCCAGGTAGACTGTATCCTTGACATCGGCGGCCAGGATATGAAATGCATCAAGATCAAAAATCAGACCGTAGACAGCGTGCAGCTTAACGAAGCCTGCTCCTCCGGCTGCGGCTCCTTTATAGAAACCTTTGCCAAGTCTCTTAATTATACCGTAGAGGATTTTGCTCATGCTGCTCTTTTCGCAGAGCATCCCATTGACCTTGGCACCAGATGCACCGTATTTATGAATTCCAAGGTAAAGCAGGCCCAGAAGGAAGGAGCTTCTGTCCCTGATATTTCCGCCGGTCTTGCCTATTCCGTCATCAAAAATGCTCTGTTTAAGGTTATCAAGGTATCCGATGCTTCCGCCCTGGGTAAAAACATTGTAGTTCAGGGCGGTACCTTCTACAATGACGCAGTTCTCAGAAGCTTTGAAAAGATTGCAGGCTGTGAGGCCATTCGTCCTGATATTGCAGGTATTATGGGCGCTTTCGGCGCTGCCCTGATCGCCAGGGAACGTTTCACAGAAGGTTATGAAACCTCCATGCTTTCTTTTGACAAAATAAATACCTTGCAGTTTGAGACCAGCATGGCCAAATGTAAGGGCTGTACCAACAATTGTCGTCTAACCATCAATAAGTTTACAGGCGGACGACAATATATCTCCGGCAATCGCTGTGAACGGGGACTGGGCAAGCAGAAATACGAAAACGGTGTTCCCAATCTGTTTGATTATAAGCTGAAAAGAATTTTTGACTATGAGCCCCTTGCTGCTGATGAGGCAAAACGAGGCACTGTGGGAATCCCCCGTGTGCTTAATATGTATGAAAACTATCCTTTCTGGTTCACTTTCTTTACGAAGCTGGGTTATCGGGTAGTATTATCACCTGTTTCCAACCGTAAAATTTACGAGCTTGGAATCGAATCCATCCCCAGCGAATCAGAGTGTTATCCTGCCAAGCTGGCCCATGGACATGTAAGCTGGCTGATCAACCAGAAAGTAGACTTTATCTTTTATCCCGCCCTCTTTTATGAGAGAAATGAATTTGACGAAGCCAACAATCATTATAACTGTCCAATCGTCACCTCCTACTCGGAGAACATTAAAAATAACGTGGAAGAAATCGGCCGTGGCGAGGCTGTGCTGCGCAATCCTTTTATGTCCTTCAGAGACCTTAAAACCGTTTCCGAGGCCCTTGCTAAGGAGTTTAAAGAACTGCCCGCAGCAGAAGTTATGGAAGCAGCCAGTCTGGGCTGGGAGGAGCTTGCCCGGGCCCGAAAGGATATGCAGGATAAGGGAGAAGAAGTACTTGCTTATCTTAAGGAAACCGGCAAGCGGGGTATCGTGCTGGCGGGTCGCCCTTATCATATAGACCCTGAGATCAATCATGGGATTCCTGAACTGATCACCTCCTATGATATTGCAGTACTGACCGAAGATTCCATTTCCCACCTTGCGGCACCGGAACGTCCCCTTATCGTATCCGATCAGTGGATGTATCACTCCAGGCTTTATGCAGCCGCAAGCTATGTAAAAACAGTGGATAATCTGGATCTGATCCAGCTAAATTCCTTTGGCTGCGGCCTGGATGCTGTTACCACTGATCAGGTAAACGATATTCTGACAGGCTCCGATAAAATTTATACCTGTCTTAAAATTGACGAAGTAAATAACCTTGGCGCTGCAAGGATCAGGATTCGTTCTCTGCTTTCCGCAATCCGTGTAAGGGAAAAGCAGAATAAAGAACGTACCATCCGTTCCTCCGCCATCACCAAAGTGCAGTTTACAGAGGAAATGCGTAAGAATTACACTATTTTGTGTCCTCAGATGTCTCCCATTCACTTTGATGTATTGGAGGCGGCTTTTAATGCCTGCGGTTATAATTTTGAAGTACTTGAAAACGACAACAGACGCGCAGTTGATGTAGGACTTAAATATGTAAATAATGATGCCTGCTATCCTTCTCTTATGGTGGTCGGACAGATTATGGACGCTTTGCTGTCCGGAAAATATGATGTCAATAAGGTTGCTGTCATTATGACCCAGACCGGTGGCGGATGCCGGGCCACCAATTATGTTGGTTTTATCCGCAGGGCACTTGAAAAGGCAGGTATGCCCCAGGTTCCCGTTATTTCACTGAACATGGCAGGAATTGAAACCAATCCCGGTTTTCATCTGAATTTGGAAATGCTGATGCGCGCCGCATACGGCGCTGTCTTCGGAGATATTTTCATGCGCTGCATTTACCGTATGCGTCCTTATGAAAAGGAAAAAGGAAGCGTGGAGGCAGTTCATCAGAAATGGCTGAAAAAATGCCGAGAATTTGTATCAGCAAAGCATATGAACTTCTTTACTTTCCGGAAAATGTGCCGCCAGATGATTGAAGAATTTGACGCCATCCCTGTGACTGGTGAAGCAAAGCCCAGGGTCGGGGTGGTAGGAGAGATTCTGGTAAAATATGCCCCTGCCGCCAACAATCATCTGGTAGAACTGCTGGAAGCAGAGGGCGCGGAGGCTGTGGTACCTGACCTTTTAGATTTTATGCTCTACTGCTTCTACAATCAGATTTACAAGGCAGAGGAATTGGGCATGAGCAAAAAGACAGCATTGATTTCAAGGCTCGGCATCAATGCCCTGGAATTTTTACGGGGCAGTGCAGTGAAAGCATTTATTAAGAGCAAAAACTTTACGCCTCCCATCAGTATCTATCAGACGGTAGAATATGCAAAGCCTATTGTTTCCATCGGCAACCAGACCGGCGAGGGCTGGTTCCTTACAGGTGAAATGGTGGAATTAATTCACAGCGGAGTCAACAATATCGTGTGTACCCAGCCTTTTGCCTGCCTTCCTAACCATGTGGTTGGAAAAGGTGTTATCAAAGAGCTGCGCAGACAATATCCTCTCAGCAACATTGTTGCCATAGACTACGACCCCGGCGCCAGCGAGGTAAATCAGCTTAACCGGATCAAGCTGATGCTCTCTACCGCTCAGAAAAACTTAAAAAAACAGGTAAAAAAAGAACAGGAAACCGCTTAATATGATCAAACAGGAAATCAACGAAATCAAAAGGCTCTATACCCCGAAAAACTGCTCCATTACCCGTATCTGCGGATGCTATGTGGACGGTGAAAAAAACAAAAAAACAGAATTTAAAGAAGCTTTTCTCTCTCTTCCCGAAGAAGAAATCTTTAAGTATTTCGAGCTTCTTAGAAAAACCCTTTCAGGAACGGTAGGCAAAAATATGCTGAATCTGGAATTTCCTCTTTCCAGTGAAGAAGAAGGCGGCACCCAGGAATTTCTTCTGCGCCTTCGGGACAGCAAATTAAAGGAGGAGGAACTTCTTGAGGCCTTCTACGACAAAATAATAGCTTCCTATGAATATGTAGGCAATTATCTGATCCTTGTGATCCATGATGCTTATGATGTTCCGGGCAAAACAACCGACGGCCTTACCATGGAGGATGCCTCCGATTCTGTATTTGAATACATTTTGTGCTGTATCTGCCCTGTAAACCTGTCAAAACCGGGCTTAAGCTATGATGCGCAGGCAAATGAATTCCACAACAGAGTTCGTGACTGGATCGTGGAAATGCCGGAAACAGGATTCCTTTTTCCCAGCTTTAACGACAGGTGCGCCGACATTCACAGCACCCTCTACTATTCCAAAAATCCTGAAGAACCTCATTCAGAATTTGTAGATGGCATTTTAGGTGCTGTCCTTCCCCTTACTGCCGGCAGCCAGAAGGAAACCTTTCAGGCGCTGATAGAAGAAACTCTGGGCGAAGAAGCGGAATATGAAGTAGTAAAAAATATCCACGAAAACCTTACGGAAATGATTGAAGAGCATAAGGAAATTCCCGAACCCCTTATGCTTGATAAACATCAGGTAAAGAACCTTTTTGAAAAAAGCGGCGTGGAGGAAGAAAAACTGGCTGATTTCGAAAAGCTTTATGACGCCGCTGCCGGCGAAAAAACTTCTCTTTTAGTGAATAATGTGGCAAACACACGAACCTTTGAAGTGAAAACCCCGGATGTGATCGTTAAGGTAAATCCCGACCGTGCCGATCTGGTCAACACTGTGTTGATTGATGGAAAACGCTGTCTGGTCATCGAAATTAATGATCATGTGGAAGTAAACGGAATTACTGTCCGAACGGACAAATAAGCCGCAGTACCTTAAAGATACTGCGGCTTTTATAAGGCGTGCTTCCTGCTTTATTTCTATTCGGCAAAAAGATCCCTGTACCACTGTAACGACTGTATATATGCATCATAAACCTGATCCATATCAATGTTTTTAAGAATCATCAAACGGGAGATCTCCTGCCAGTTCGCTCTTTCATATTGGGTAACAAATTCCAGAATCGGTGCAAATATTCCTTTATCCTCAATAAGGGCATCGCTGATTTCTTTGGATACCTTTACCATCTTAAGTGCTTCTTCCATTGGCTGATTCAGTATCAAATCCAGCACGGAAAACAGTCCCATAAGGAAAAGCTCTGAGGTATGTATGCCAAGCTCAAAGGCAGGTGCCAGATTCTCAGCAAATTTAGCGCGAAGCAGAGACAATCTTGTAATTTCGTTGGGCTTATCTGCATACAGCTTATTGGCAACCGCTGTATTGATCCATTTTTTAAGTTCACGCTGTCCTAACATGGCTGCTGCATGCCTGATAGAGGTAATTTCCGAATTTACTGACATTCTGTTTACCATCTTAAGCAGGGAAATTACAAGCGCCGTGTCGCGTCCTATAATATCAGCCGCCTGGGTCAGTTCAAAGTCGCTGGAATTTACCATATTCAGCAGTTCTATATAATTTACCTTTAAGGGAGTTACCTCTGTTTCTCCCTTAGGCACAGGCACACGGTAAAACTCACCTTCATAAAGCTCGTAACCGCCCTCCTTCTTAAGTTCCTCAAATATTTCCTGCGTCCTGATATTGCCTGCGCAAAGCTTAATATTCGGATATATCCTGCTAAAATAAATTTTGGCTTTGGAAATATCTATTTTCTTATGATCTAATAATACATAGTCCATCAAAAGAAGCACTTCCCGATATGGCTCAAAGCTTGATACAGGCAGCTTGCGGATCGCCAGCTTAAATCCCATCTTTTTCAGTTCCCGCAGTCTGTTGATATAAATTTCTTCCGGCAATATGGAATTATCCAGAAGCAGTACGATACGTTCATGAGGTGTCTGCTCTGAAACTTCGATATCCGAAAACATATTAATATTATTCAGCGCTACAAAAACTTCTTTGTCCGCGGAAAGAGTTTCCAGTCCCATGCTCTGAATGATTTCAAGACCGGGAATATAGGCCGCATAATCATATTGTCTGGTTCCAAGAAGACTTGGATTTAACAGATAATTATTTTTCTGTGTAAATAATGAATACGCCCGCACGCTCATTTCTTCATCAAACAGAGGTATCAATGTTACAAGCATATTTTTCTCCTTTATGTTTAAGTTGATTTGATAGTAACAGTTTACACCATTTATTCATTCTACACAATATTCAGGCGGAATTTCTATATTAAATTTGTAATTTTTTATGATTTTCCAGAGCTTCATACACTCTCAAAATC
>USJG01000083.1 GCA_900554925.1 uncultured Lachnospiraceae bacterium | reverse complement strand
CATCCAGACCATATCTGCATTTAAAAGTTTTGCATAGGGAAGGAGTCTGTCCGCGAACTCTTCGCTGACACGGACCTGGGGAATTTCCTTTACAAAAATATCGCTGGCATGCACGTCAAGGCACATATCCGCCCCTGAAATATCTTTAATGATCGCCGCCGCCACCCGTTCCATGGTAGTCCCTTTCTCTTTTCCCGGAAACATCCTGTTCAAATCCATATCCAGCTTGGGGATTTTTCTGTGGGCAACATCCAGTCCAAGGGGATTTAAAGCAGGATAAATATCAACTGTTCCTGTCAGCTTTTCCTGCTGCTTCCTGATCCGGCTTGCGACCTCGTAGCAGATATACTGGCCTTCAAACTCATCTCCGTGGATACCGGTTACGATTGCCAGCCTTTTCCTCAAAGGCTCCCTGCCTGTTATTCTGTTTTTTTGAATGACCAGCCTCTCCCCTACCGGAAGCTCCACCGAAAAGATCTCTTCTATCATGGTTTTCCCTCCCTTTCCCACTGTACATTATCCATTACAAAACTGCCAAAAGGCTCTGTAAACCTGCAAAAAGCTTCAAGTCTTCCCCCTTGAAGCTTTTTCTTATAGTTATTCTTCGGCAATCAGCCCCTGCATCACATACATGATCTCCCGATCCACTGTCGTCTCGTTCACTCCTCTGGTTTGAGAGGCAATCTTAAGCCCCTCAAGCACATACATGACATTTCTGGCCGCCCCTCTGGGATCTTCACAGTAAAACTCGCCTTCCTCTACCCCCGCCTCGATCAGCCTTTCTATTACATAAACTGCCGCGTCAAACTGTTTTTTCAGAAAATTATCCTTGGCTGGCGCCTGGCCTGTAAAAAAATATTCATAAACAGCCTTATTCAAAGAAGGTTTTTTGCTGAGCAGCTCTTTCTTCTGCTCTTTTAAAAACAGCGCCAGAATATCCGAAGGGGTTGCCTTTTGGGGAATGCTTTCCGCAAATACATCATCGGTATCCTCCTGTTCCAGCTTAAGCACCTCCTCGAAGATTTCCCCTGTACTCTGAAAGTACAGATAAAGGCCGCCGCGGCTGATATTGCAGGCTTCCACAATATCCTTCATGGTAACTAACTTATATCCCTTTTCTTTAAAAACCTGTCTTGCCGTCTCTATAATATATTTTTTCTTTTGTGCTGATTTGTCACTCATTTCTGTTACTCCTATGCCAAAGGTTCATCCCAAATATCAAGAAGCTCCTTAATACGCTTCAATGCATGCAGAAAAACACCGTTTTCTACTGCCTTTGGCCATAGCAGGCCCTTGGTCATACCACCCAGCACATATTTGGCCATGATGCCAAAAATCACTTCTATTTCCTTTAAATCCACTTCATCGATCACTCTAAGCTCATCCTGTTCGCTGATGATACCCTTGCGGGAATAGACATATACATAATTACGGTCCATCAACCCCGTTCTCTGCATATCCTTTACAAATCCAAGAAGCGTACTGTCATAAACCGGAATAGGAACAGAATTGCCTGGCTGGTTATCTCCCGCATAATTTTTAACCAGCTTCGCCCCCACCTTCTGCTCTAACCATGGAATGTAACGAAACAGATCCCCCATAGCCTCGCGATACTTATTTATCATTTCCTGTCTGTAAATATTTTCATTTTCCATAAAAATCGTATCCCTTCAAAGTAACCAGTTCTTATGTATAAAATTAAAGATAAACACTCATATTTATCTTACCATAAATTTTAAAAATGTACACTCTCAAAAGTAAGAATAAAAAACCTCGAAAAGTTTATTTTTTGATAGAAAATCATCGAAACAAATCTGATTTTGACAAGATAGTGTTATTTTCGAGCAATATACTTATAGATTCTCACTTATTAAATCAATATAATATCAATAGAGTTGATACACGGAAATCAACTTAAGCTAATTAGCAATTCCGGAAGAATTCCCCTTTTACACAAACAGAAAACCCTGAGAGAAATCCCAGGGTTTTTTGTTTTTTCTATTTATCTTACTACTGCAATCCCATATCCCGGTATTGTCAGGGTATTTTCTTCTAATGACGCTGTATTTTCATCAACATACAAGCCTGCTGCTATTTCTGCTCCGCTTGCCGATAACTCTGTAATCTGAACTGTTCTCGGCTCCGGTGAAATATTACAGAAGAAATACATTTGCTCCTGCTCATAAGTCTTTGAAAATGCCGCCAGTGTATCGTCTGAATAATCCTCCAGGTTTTCCACAGTTCCTTTTGAAATAACCGGGAAAGCATTTCTCATGCTTATAGCCGCCTTATAATAATTATAGATAGAGCAGGGATCCTGCTGCTGCTCCTTAAGGCTTCCATATTTCATCTTTACGGCATCCATGTCGGCAGGTCCGCTGCACATACCCTCCGCAGCTTTATCATCATCAAAATACATAGGTGCCCGTTTATTCTCATCCTTGCCGGAGCCTTTCATTCCCAGCTCCTCTCCATAATACACAAAGGCACTTCCCGTCATAAGCAGATTCAGCGCCCCTGCCATTTTCGTCTGAGCTTCTGAATAATCCCCTGCATAATATCCTGCGCTTCTGCCCATATCGTGATTGGTATAAAAAGGCGCATCTATATAATCCTGATTATGGCCGCCAAACATTTCCTGAATATTTTCAAGGGATTTACTGTAGGAGGAAGCCGGACTGCTTCCCTTTACCACCTTGGCAATCACTCCATCACTGTCCGCAAAGGCAAAATTAAACAGGCTGTCAATGCCGCTGTCATAATATGGCGCATAGGTGGAAATATCTGTCCAGACCTCTGCTACCAGATAGGCGTCCTTTCGCTTTTCCTTTACCATATCGGTAAACCAGGTAAGGATTTCCACATTGGCCTCGTTAGCGCCGGTGACATATTCCTTAGCCGCATCCAGCCGGAAACCTCCTACCCCCTTAGCGAGCCAGAAATCAACAATATCTGAAATTTCCTGCCGAAGCTGCTCATTGTACAGGTTAAAGTCGGGCATCCCATAATAAAACTGTGACTCGTAATACCAGATATCGCTTCCCGGCACCTGGCTGTAACCAGTTTTCTGTTCTTTGCTGAACTGGTAAAAATCCACATAAGGACATTCTTCCAAATCCGGCTCACCGTCCCCAAGCTCCGCCAGATACCCGCAGGCTTCCTTAAACCATGGATGTTCTGAAGAACTGTGATTTATAACAAGATCAAGGATGACCTTGATTCCCCGCTCATCACATTCTGCCATAAAGGCTTCAAAGTCCTCCATGGTTCCATACTCCGGATCAATTTCGTAGTAATCGGTCACATCATATTTGTGATAAGAGGGGGAGGACATGATCGGCATAAGCCAGATGCCATTGCATCCAAGGTCAGTGGTGGTTTGGGGATCACCATCATTAATATAGTCCAGCTTTTCCATCAGCCCCTTAAAATCTCCAATGCCGTCTCCATCTCCATCATAAAAGGAATACACGAACACTTCGTAGTAAGTTCGGTAATTATCCTCTATGGAAATCTCTGTAAAGGCAGGAGACTCTTCCTTCTCCTCCTGCACTGCCTCCTGGCTGCCTGTACATCCTGTCAGCAGTGAAGCTGCCATCAACAGACATAGCAGTCTTATTTTAATGCTTCTTTTTCCCAGCATGATCTGTCTCTTACCTTAACCTTTCACTGCTCCGCTTACGCCTTCCACATAGAATTTCTGCGTCATAAGGAACAGGATTGCAATCGGGATCGATACAAGAACCGCTCCTGCTGCAAAGGAGGTATACCAGCTGTCAACATATTCCTTTTCAAGCATCTTCCAAAGACCAACAGATACAGTGTAGTAGTTGGCGTTGGCACGGCAGATAACCTTGGCAAAGAGGAAGTCGATCCAGGGACTCATAAAAGAAGTCAGGATGGTATATACGATAATCGGTTTACTAAGGGGTATCGTAATCTTGGTAAATATTTTCCATCTGGTAGCACCGTCAATGATGGCTGCCTCATCAAGAGCCTTGGGAATGGTGTCAAAAAATCCTTTTGCCACATAAAAGCCCAGACCTGTACCGGCAGAGAATACTACAATAAGCGCAATTGGAATCATGGAACCTTCCGCTAAATTCAGCGCCTTCAAAATATAATACACCGCAACCATTGACATGAAGCCTGGAAACAGTCCCAGAATCATGGCTATATTCATAAAAGGCCTTCTCAACTTAAAACGCATTCTGGACATACAGTAAGAAACAGAAAGCACAAAGATAGTTGAAATAATACAGGTAAATATTGCAATAATTAAGGTGTTTGTAAACATCCTCGGAAAGTTCAGTATCGTGGTATCCGTAAACAGCCTTACATAATTATTAATAGTATAGGACTGAGGGAAGAAGGTTGTTACATAGGAACCTTTTTCTGCTCTGAAGCTGGTAAGGATTACCCAGAAAATCGGCAGAACCCAAATAAAGGCCAATATTGCCAAAATCACATGTATGATTACATTGATAACTGTTTTGCGGATTTTTGCTCCTGTCATAGGTACACTGCTTTTACTCATTACATGAATCCCTCCTCGTCTTTATAGGATGCGGTATTCCGATAGGTCAAAAGTGCTACTATCGCAAGAACTATAAACGTCATAATACCGATAACAGCTCCTAAATTATAATAGTTCTTATCAATGGTCAGCTTGTACAGCCAGGTAACCAGAAGGTCTGTCTTTCCTGCGGTATCCGCCACACCGGTAGGGTTTCCTGCTGACAAAAGGAAAATAACGTTGAAATTGTTTACATTTCCGGTAAACTGTGTGATCAGATAAGGTGTCATTACAAACAGCATGTAAGGCAATGTGATCTTAAAAAATGTCTGGACTGCGTTAGCCCCGTCAATTTTGGCAGATTCGTAAAGCTCACCGGGAATATTCTGCAAAATACCAGTTACCTGAAGCAGGGTATAAGGAATACCTACCCACAGGTTGATGACTATAACCGTCACTCTCGCCCAGGTTGCATTGGAGAAGAATGGAAGAGCGTTATCAATAATTCCATACTTCAACAATAAGGTATTAACAATACCGGTGGTCTGCAACATACTTCTCATAATCAGCAGTGATACGAACTGAGGCACAGCGATAGACAGAACGAAGCAGAAACGCCAGAAGCCTTTTCCTTTTGTTTCCTTTCTGTTGATCACAATAGCCAGTATCATACCAAAAACAAAGTTAAGCCCTGTTGCAAATATTGCCCAGGTAAGTGTCCATCCAAGGACAGAATAAAACTGACGCCCGATGCTGTCACCAAAATTTAATATTTTGGCGAAATTGGCAAGCCCCACCCAGTCAAACAAAACCAGATGGTCGTCCAGCTTGCTGTAATTGGTAAAGGCCATTGCAATCATAAAAACAAGCGGCAATATAGTAAATATAAGGATTCCGCCAATAGGCCCTGTCAACAATAGTTTATGTAAATTTTGATTAAACAAACTCTTAATGTCTTCTTTAAATGTGTTTAAGTGTTTGCCTTCTTTGGCAAGCACTTCTGATTTGTAGGAACTTTTAACAGCCCCTCTCCAGACGGCAATAAATGCCAGCGTAATAAAAATAGTAGCAACACCATATAAGAGCAAAAGCAGAGACTGATCTCCTGCTGTGTACTCATAAATACTTTTCTTTTCATTCCATACTTTTTCCTGTTCTCTCCAGCCCAGTGAAGGAAGCATGGACAAATTATAAATACCCGATTTTATCATAAACCAGATGTAAGCTGCCTCTACCGCCAGAAACGCAAGGCCCTTTCCAATCTGCTTATGTGTAATATTCCCGACCCCCATGACCAGCATGGATATTTTCGTTATAATATCTCCCTTAAGTACTGCGTTTTTAACAGTATAAGGAGTAGTAAACTCCGTTTTCTTTCCAGAACCAGTCTTCTTCACGTTAAACCTCCTACCTTCATCTTACTATAGTCGCCAAGATGCCCCTAAAAGGGGCATCCCGGTGTCTATTATAATTTCATGAAATTTTACTGAGCAACGTCTGTGTTCATTGCTGTGTTCATTTCTTCTGTCTTTTCTGCAGCGTTGTCATGTGTGATTTCACCAGCAACAAGTGCTTTACCCATGTTTTCTGCAGGTGACCAGTAGTTACCTATAGAGGAAACAACAGGCTGCATAATAGATGTGTCTGACATTACCTTAGTTACAGCAGTTGCAATTTCATCATCAGAAAGTACAATGTTTGTGTTTGAAGGAAGAACGTTTCTCAGTTCATAGTGAGCTGTCTGTGCTTCTTCACTTGCAAGGTAAGCAGCTAAAGCCATAGCAACTTCCATATTTTCAGCGTTAGGGTTAACAGCAATAGCCTTAGATCCGATGAAGGACTTCATCTGGCCTTCTGTTCCACCGATGTTTACTGTAGGAAGTGCTGCAACACCCATGTTGTCTCCAAGTGCTTCCTTAACAGCTTCAGCATCCCATGTACCAGAGAAGATTGCGTTAATGGAACCGTCACGTAAGCCTGCAATACCAGCTCCGTCCTGATCGTTGATGAAGTTAGGATTTGCAACTAAGTCTACAAGGTAGTCTGTTACTGCTGCACCGTTTTCACCGCCAAGGTTGATGCCTGCTGCTTCGTCTGTACCATCACCAAAGATCGTACCGCCGTTAGCTACATAGAAAGCCTGAATATACCAGGAGTTTGAAAGAGGGAAGGAAACCTTTCCTTTTTCAAGCATAGCGTCAAGGCTCTTAATATCATCTTCTGTGAACACGCTCTTGTCATAATACATGAACCATGTATTGGAAGTGAAAGGGAATGCCCATACAGAGCCATTGTAAGTTACAGATGCTGCGATAGATTCAGAGTTTGTAGATGTTACTGACTCTAAATAGCTTCCGCCAAGCTCTGCAATTGCATTTGCAGCAACCAGATCAGGAATATTGTCATTTGCTAACATATAAACATCTGCTGCACCTTCAACGTCCTGTGTTACAGTAGCCTTAGCATCGCCTTCAGCACATACACCATATTCAAAGGTAAGATCCCAGTTGGGATGAAGTGCTGCGAACTGTTCGCACATGGTAGGAAGCCAGTTGCCTGCATCTTCTGACTGATCTTCTGAAGGTCCCCATACTGTGATGGTAGCTGTAATTGCTTCTTCCTCTGCAGCATCACCAGTTTCTTCTGTTGCTTCAGTTGTTTCTGTTGTTTCTGTTTCTTCTGTTGTTGTTTCTGCTTCTTCTGTTGTTTCTGCAGGTGCTTCTGTTTCAGTATTGCTGCTTCCACAGCCAGCTAAAGAAGCTACCATAGCAGATGCCAAAAGTACTGCTAAAACTTTCTTTTTCATAATTCTTTCCTCTCCTTTTTGGATTTTTGATTGATGTATTTTATATAAAATGCGTTTCCACATCTTATACCGTTATAATTACAGGCTTTAGCTTATTGCCCTGACGGAAATGTTGTAAACGTTTCCAGAAAAAGGAAGCTCCTTAAAAGCTTTACCTTCTGTACAGCAGCGTCATGGTTCTGATCCATGTGCGTCTTTCCTCACTCAGGCTGTTTTTAAGTGTCCTCCATTTCCAGTTGCTCCCTACCGTAGAGGGATAATTCATTCTGGCCTCATTGCCAAGCTTTAACAGATCCTGCATCTGCATAATAACAATATCCGCAACGCTTGCATAAGCCAACCGGATGATTCCATCCGGAATCTCTTCTTTTTTCTGTATATTCAAATATTCATATAAAAAGGCCAGCTCGTATTCTGTCTTGTCCCTGAAATATCCTACAACCGTTTCATTGTCATGGGTTCCTGCATAAACCACCAGATTACCGTCATCATAATTATGGGGCAAATGCTCGTTGGCTGTATTCCCATCGAAGGCGAACAGCAAAATTTTCATCCCAGGCCATCCGGTCTTTGTAAGAAGCTTCTTAACCGCCGGCACTGCAACTCCCAGATCCTCCGCTATAATGCGGTTCTTTCCAAGGGTCTTTTCAATTACATCGGTAAGCTTCTTTCCCGGTCCCCTGTTCCATCTGCCGTTTCTTGCGTTCTGATCCCCTGCCGGGATACTGTAATATCTTGCCACTCCAATAAAATGGTCAATTCTTATAATGTCAAACAGATTGCCATTGGCTTCCATTCTTTTCTGCCACCAGGCATATCCGTCCTCTTCCATCTTTTCCCAGTCGTAAAGGGGATTGCCCCATCTTTGACCGTCGTCTGAAAAAGCGTCAGGCGGACACCCTGCAACCTCTATGGGCCTGCCTCCCTCATCCAGCTTAAACTGTTCACGGTTTGCCCACACATCCGCACTGTCAAGTGCCACATAAAGAGGAATATCCCCAATAATTTTAATGCCATGCCTGTTGGCATAGGCCCGAAGCTCTTTCCATTGCTGAAAAAACTTATATTGCAGAAACTTCCAGAAATCAATTTCTTCCTTCAGAAGTTCTCTGTATTTATTTAAAGTGTCCTCATCCCGGTTTCTTAAGCCTTCCTCCCAGGCCAGCCATTCCCGGCCGCCCATTTCATTTTTGATTGCCATGTAAAGGCTGTAATCCGCAAGCCATTCCTTATTTGCCTTGCAGAAACGTTTAAAGGCTTCGTCTTCTATATCAAATCTTTGAAAAGCACTCTTAAGAATCTTGAATCTGTTCTCGTAAATTAATTCATACTCAACATCATCTCTATGGGTGCCCCAGTTGTAACTGTCAACTTCATCTTGCCTTAATAGCCCTTCTTCGATCAGCAGATCAAGATCTATCAGATATGGATTTCCTGCAAATGCTGAGAATGACTGATAAGGACTGTCGCCAAAACTGGTAGGGCCAATCGGAAGCACCTGCCAGTACTTCTGGCGTAAATCAATCAGCATATCCACAAACTGGAACGCGTCTCTCCCCATGGTACCAATTCCATATGGTGACGGAAGGCTGGTAACCGCTAACAAGATGCCGGCCCCTCTGGCCATTCTGCTGTCTTTCACTCCCCTACCTCCAAGAAGTTTCGCATTTTTTCGTTTTGTTATTCTTAATTTAGCACTTTGACCCTTTTTTGTCAATAGAATCAAAAAAAGAGTTCATTTTTTACATTTTTAACGATTTTCATAACCACTTTTTGGTAAAAATTGCATATTAGCCATTGCTTATGGAACTTTATTGCAACAATTTAGCCGATTATTCCCAAATTACCGGTATCAGTTATTGCAATCCCCGCAGGAAATGAGCTATACTATAGGGAAATATTAATTATCGCGGAAGAGAATATTATGGCTACACTGAAAGATATTGCAAACAGACTGGGAATATCTCCGGGCACGGTATCCAAAGGGTTAAATGGTGCCAGCGACATCAGCAGAGAGCTGAGGCAGCTGGTTTTGGACACTGCTGTTGAAATGGGATATACCACAAAAAAGATGAAAAAGGATGAGCACAAAAAGCTCTGCCTTTTTATTGAAAACATGGATTATACCAGGCCGGAGCATTTTGGCTATGACATTGTTCTTGGATTTAAGCAGGCAGCTTACAGGGACAATTGGGAGGTAACTGTCCTGCCTGTAAATCCTGCTTTTCAATTAGAAGAAAAATATGGCACTTATATGCTGAGGAACGATTATTCCGGCGCTTTTCTGGTGGGATTTGCATTGCAGGACGAGTGGCTGGCCCAATTGGAGAGTACCACTGTAGCCACCGTCCTGTTTGATAACTTTATTAAAAAGAATCCCAATGTTTCTTATATAGGAACAGACAGCTTTGAAGGAATTGATGCTGCTGTGGATCATCTTGTGGATTTAAACCACAGAAGGATAGCCTTCCTGAACGGTTCCCTCCACTCCATGATCACCGAGCACAGGCAACAGGCATTTTATGACAGCATGGCCGCTCACAATCTTCCTGTTGATGAGAATTTAATCGCCAACGGATATTTTGTTACTGAATCTGCAAAAGACTTTGTGCCTTCCTTCCTTAAGCATGGCGCTACCGCAATTGTGTGCGGCAACGACCTGATTGCCTACGGCG
>USJG01000082.1 GCA_900554925.1 uncultured Lachnospiraceae bacterium | reverse complement strand
TGCCTGACGTATCCACCATGTTGCATAAGTAGAAAATTTATATCCTTTACGGTAATCAAACTTTTCAACTGCCTTGATCAACCCCAGGTTTCCTTCCTGAATCAGATCCAGGAACAGCATACCGCGGCCTACATATCGCTTGGCAATGCTTACCACCAGACGAAGGTTGGCTTCCGCCAGACGCTTTTTAGCCTCATCCCCTGCTTCCAGATCTTCCTCAAGCAGCCTGATCTCCTCTTTGATCTCAGCCTCTTCCTTCTCATCTACCGTACCGATTCTTTTTTCCAATACAGCAATTTTTTCCCTGGCTACAGCGCCTGCTTCCATTTTCTGCGCAAGCTCGATCTCCTCTTCCGCGCTTAGAAGAGGTACTTTTCCGATCTCCTTCAAGTACATTCTCACAGGGTCTTCAATACTGATGCCATCGGGAACAGAAAGGTCGATGTTCTCTACATCCACCTCATCCTCCTCGGTTAAGATGATCTCCTCATCATCCACCTCGTCTCCTTCGGTGATACGCAGAATATCTACATTGCTCTGTTCCAATATCTCGATGATCTTATCAAACTGTTCTTCTCCTAATGGAATATCTGCAAAATAATCCACAATTTCCTGATATTCCAATACATTCTTTTTCTTTTTGGCAATAGCTAAGAGTCCTGCTAACTTCTCGTCAAACTTTGCCTGTGTGTTTTCATCCATTTTTGGTTTTCCGTCCTTCCTGATATTCTAAACATTACCATTATTAGCCTTAATCCAACGAAATATGCGTTTTGCTAAGTTCTTCCAGCGCCTTTTTACCCTCGATCACCTGACTTAAAGCAGAAATATCTGATCCAAGCTGGTTTGATAAGGAATCCAGGCTGAGGCGCTTGACCGCCAGCACTATATCGTGAAATGCTTTTTCCTGCTCTGCCCTTGTACTTAATTCCTGTAGCTTTGTATTAAATACGCTGGCTGCCTCTCTCTGCTCCTCCTCATCTGAAAAAAGGCTGATGATAGCCGCAGGATTTAATTTCCCTGCTTCAAGGCCGGCAAAAAGCTTCTCGGCTATTTTTTTATATAAATCCTCCGTAAAATCTCCGGGGGAAATATATTTCTTAATTTTGGGATAAAGGGCCGGTTCCTCCACCAGCCATGTAAGCAAGAGCCTTTGGGGCTTCTTTTTATTTTCTTCCGGATCTTTTGTTTTCCTGATACCAGATTTCGGTCTTGATGCCGGAGTAACAAGCCCTGTCTGGGAGGCGTAGGACAGTACTAATTTGCGCAGATTATCAAATCCGATATGGTATTTATCTGCCACAGCTTCCATGTAATTCTCCCGCTCCACTTCCTCTGAAAATCCGCAGAGCTTTTTGGCGATCTCCCGGTAAAATCTGGTCTTTGACTCAGGGTCATTTAAATCAAAATCCTTTTGCAGTATGCGCAGTTCAAAGAAAAAGCTGTTTTCTGCCTTTAAGATTCGTTCCTGAAAGGCCTCCTGTCCCAGATTCTTAATAAATTCATCGGGGTCTTTGTATGGCTCCAGATCAAGAACCTTTCCCGTAAGCCCTGCTTCCTTCAAAATGCCAATCGCCCGAAGCGCAGCGCTTACGCCTGCTCCATCACTGTCATAAGCCAGAATGACCTCCTCCCCATAGCGCCTTAGAAGATTGGCCTGCCCGGAGGTAAAGGCTGTTCCCAAAGAAGCCACTGCCTGAGGAAAGCCCGCCTGATGCATGGCAATTACATCCATATAGCCCTCGCAGAGAATCATGTAGTTCGTCCGGGCACTGCGGGCAAAGTTAAGGCCATATAAGTTCCGGCTCTTATCAAAGATCATGGTTTCCGGAGAATTTAAATACTTGGGCTTGGCGTCTCCCATTACCCGCCCTCCAAAACCAATGACCCTGTGGTTAATATCCTGAATGGGAAACATAACACGATTCCAGAACTTGTCATGCATCCCGTATTTTTCGTCAAAACTGCCAAGTCCCGCCTCCTGAATCAGCTTGTCCTCATAGCCCTTGCTTTTTAAGTATTTCACAAGGTCGTCACTGGCCATATTGGCAAAGCCCAGCCCGAATTTCTTTATGGTTTCATCCAAAAGCTCTCTCTTTTGCAGATAGCGGTAACCGGCCTGTCCTCTTTGGGAGCGCAGCTGATAATAAAAATATTTTGCCGCCTCCTTATTCACTTCCAAAAGCCTTGCCTTTTTACTTTCCTTCCTGCGGGCCTCCTCATTATATTCCGCCTCCGGAAGGTTTACTCCTGCCCGCTTGGCCAAAAATCTGACCGCTTCAGGAAAGGAGTAATTTTCATATTCCATTACAAAGGTAAATACGTTGCCGCCCGCTCCACATCCAAAACAGTAATACATCTGCTTGCTTGGTGAAACGGAAAAGGAGGGGGATTTTTCATTATGAAAAGGACAAAGTCCGAAATAGCTGCTTCCCTTTTTCTGAATTTTTACATATCCCTGAATGACATCCACTATATCACTTTTCATTCGTACTTCTTCTACTAACTCGTCAGGATAATACATTTTCCTCCTCCATATATACAGGCGGCCCTTTTTTTGTAAACTCTTATCCGTGCCACGATCTGGGGATATAAATTTCCTCATATTTGGCAATGGCAAAGCGGTCCGTCATGGCGCCTATATAATCGCAGACCACCATTTCCTCCGGCTCTCCCCGCCTGATCAGATTAATATAATCCTCCGGCAGCCGCTCTAAATGATGCCGATAATAATTATACAGGGTCTGTACCAGCATTTCAGCCTTCCCCTCTTCGCTCTTGGCTTCTTTATTCTGATAGACTCTCTCAAACATAAACTGACGTAATTCCTTCATGGCCTTAGCTACAGGCTGGGACATCTGTATATCGTCTTTTCCGTAGCTGGTGGAAACCAGATCATGGATAAAATGATCCAGCCTCTCTCCTGTGGTATAGCCTATCACATCCCCGATTTCCCCAGGCACATCGGATTCCTTTAAGATTCCTGCCCTGATGGCGTCATCCATATCATGGTGGATATAGGCAATTTTATCGGAAAAACGCACGATTCTTCCTTCCAGCGTATAAGGCATGCCCTTAGTCTGATGATTGCGTATTCCGTCCCGTACCTCCAGCGTAAGATTCAGGCCCTGTCCGCTTTTTTCCAGAAGATCAACGGTACGCACACTCTGATCACTGTGGCAGAATCCATAAGGGCAGACCGCATTTAAGGCCCGCTCCCCTGCATGTCCAAAGGGCGTATGTCCCAGATCATGCCCCAGCGCAATGGCCTCAACCAGATCTTCATTCATTCGAAGGGCCTTGGCTATGGTTCTGGCATTTTGGGAAACCTCCAGCGTATGAGTCAGTCTCGTCCTGTAATGATCTCCTTCCGGTGACAGAAATACCTGGGTTTTATCCTTAAGTCTCCTGAAAGATTTAGAATGCAGTATTCTGTCCCTGTCGCGCTGATAAACAGGACGGATGTCGCACTGTTCTTCCTCCTTAAGCCTCCCCTTTGAGTCCCGGCTGTGGGCCGCATAAGGGCTTAAATATTCCATTTCAAGCTGTTCCAGATTTTCTCGTATGTTCATTTACGCTCCTGTTTGTAAGCTCAAAAAACTTCCTAATATCAATATTCGGTGCAAGGCTTCAAAATCCTTTTTTCTTTTTGCGACTGTCCTTACCGGCAAATATCAAAAATAAACTCCGCGTTCTTTTCCATAGCCTCATATGCTGTTTTAAAGGGGGACATCTGGAATACGTGCCACATGCCTTCAAAAATATCAATTTTGGCAGACACATTGGCCTGTATCATCTTCCTGTGAAGTCTGGTAGCGTCCGATAAAAGGATTTCATTATCCCCCACCTGAATGTAGGTGGGCGGAAATCCTGTAAAATCTCCAAACAAGGGGGAAATCAGGGGATCCTCCAGCTCCTGCCCCTTAGCATAATTGCTGATCATACGCTCCAGATAATCTTTATCCAGTACCGGATCTACTTCCGCTCTTGTTGTATGGGTCTCGCCGGAGGAGGTAAGGTCCGTCCAGGGGGACAAAAGCACCAGTCCTCTGGGCAGAAGCCTTTCCTGCTGTTTTAATTTCAGTACCAGAGACAGGGCCAGATTTCCACCGGCCGAATCTCCTGCCACGATCACATCCCTCGCGCCATACCCTAAAAGCATCAGATAGTCCCAGGCCTTCAGGGCATCCTCCGTTGCCGCCGGATAAGGATTTTCGGGAGCCAGACGGTAATCAAAGCAAAGCACGTCCATTGAGGTACTCTCCGCCAGCTTGGTGGTAAGAGTTCTTGCATACAGGCTGCTTCCGGTAGAGTATCCTCCCCCGTGACAGTATAAAATCACGTACTTCTTCATATGTGCACGATTGACGGATATCCATTCTCCCTCCATATGGTTGATCTTAACGCTGCGCACCGTCCGCTCCCTGGAATTTCCCAGAAGCACTCCCACCTGATCCTGGGAATGCCGGTGTTTTTCAAGATCCTGATTGTCTATGATGCCATGAACCTTCTTGATCAGGCCCATCATGCTCTGATTCTTTGCCATAATTTCTCCAATCCTCTGTGATAAGTTGCTAATAATGCATATTCTTTTTCATTTTAACACAATCTCCCATTTTTGTGGTATAATATTCAACAGAAAAAGACTTTTAAAAGGAGAGGCCATTGAAAACATCTGCCGGTGCCAAACGCCATGATACGAAAACCTGGTATAAGCTGGATCTATCCGCTATCGTCTATCCCACCTTACAGCGCAGGGATTTTTCTTCCGTCTATCGGTTGTCCGTTGTTTTAAAGGAACCGGTCAGGCCGGAAATTCTCCAGCAGGCTGTGGATATTTCACTGCCTCGCTTTCCCACTTACAAAACAGCCATCCACAAAGGGCTGTTCTGGCGGTATTTGGAGCCCAACAACCGCCCCGGTCCTTATGTGAAGGAGGATATTTGCAATTTCTGTATGCCCATGCCTTTTAAGGCAGGCAGCCGCTATCTGCTGCGCATTTACTATTATGGCAGCCGGATTTCACTGGAAGCCCATCACTGTCTTGGCGATGGCACCGGCGGCATGGCGGTGTTACAGACGATCACCGCCGTCTACTTAAGACTTCTGGGCCATGAAATATCCAACGGTTATTTTGTTATGGATGTAAACGAAGCACCTGATCCGGAGGAGTTAGAGGACGCCTATATGCGCTATGCCAATGCCAAGGTATGCCCTCCCCGGCCCGGCGAAAAAACCTATCGGGTGCGGGGAACCAAGGAACCCTTCTATACCTTTAACGTAATTGACGGCATTATGTCTGTAAAACAGGTAATGGAGGTTGCCCGAAAATATAATGCCACTATCACCGAGTATTTAAATTCCGTACTTTTGTATGCTCTTTTGCAAAAGCAAAAATCCGAGCGGCATTTGAGGCTGCGTCCGGTAAAAATTGCCATGCCGGTAAATCTCCGGCGTTTTTTCCCTTCAAAGACGCTCCGCAACTTCATCACTATGGTGTATCCTGCCATTGATCCAAGGCTGGGGGAATATACCTTTGAGGAAATCGTGACTCAGGTTCATAATTACATGCGTTATTATATAAATGAAAAATTTTTAAGAGGGGATATTACCACCAACGCCAGCACCCAGCAGAATCCCTTTATCCGGATAGTTCCTCTCTTTATCAAGGACTTTGTGGTGCGGCAGTTTTATACGAAGGTTCAGGATAAAAATTCTTCTGCCGGCCTTACCAACATGGGTGCTCTTAAGGTTCCTGAGGACATGAAGCCTTATATTGACCGTTTCGATATTTATATGGGGCAGCCATTTTCCTCCCGCACCAACTGCGCCATTGTCAGCTTTGAAGATACTCTGACCATTAACTTTGCAAGCAGCATTATGGAAACTGACGTTGAACGGTATTTTTTCAGGAAATTAGTGTTTGATGGAATCCCTGTGACCATTGAAAGCAACCGTGAAAATAGCAGTATTTATTAAATTTAGATTTAATTTTATAAAGAAAGGAATTGCTTATGTCATATTGTGTAAACTGCGGTGTCAAGCTGGAGCCATCCCTTACAAAATGTCCTCTTTGCAACACACCTGTTATCAATCCCTCCCATTTGCAGGCATTAACAGAAAGCTCCCCCTATCCTAAGGAACGGGGACAGGTGGATGTGGTAAAAAGAAAGGATCTGGCAATCCTTACCTCCATCGTACTGACTGCCACCTCCTTAAGCTGTCTGCTGCTTAATATTTTTGTTTTTCCCACATCTCCCTGGTCGCTGTTCATTATCGGTGTCTGCCTGCTTTTGTTTGTATTGCTGATTCCGGTATTGGTTTACACCCGGCTTCCCATTTATATTTCTTTATTGTTTGACGGAATTGCCACCGGCCTGTATCTGTATATGATCACCTTCAATACCAGATCGGATAAATGGTTTACCGGGCTGGCTCTGCCTATTCTTGTACTGGTCACCATACTGATAGAGATTTTTGCCCTGCTGCTCCGCTCTTTTCCTGTTTCCTATATCACAACTGCCCTTTATTTCTTTGCGGAAGCAGCCCTCTTATGCGTAGGAATTGAGCTTTTAATCGATCATTATATGAATGCGCCTCTTAAGCTGATGTGGTCGGCAATCGTTCTTACCGTATGCAGTGTTATCGTGATCATGCTGATCACTGTCCTGTCCCGTAGAAGGCTGCGGGATGCCGTAAGGCGAAGACTGCATTTTTAGAAAAATACTGCCCATCCCCTAATACTTATCCGGATAATCTGTTCCTGTTTCATACTGCATTTTCTGAATATATTGCTCCGGATTTTTTCTCATGGCAAGAAGGGTGCGAAAAGCCATAAGAACCATTCCGTCCCCACTTTGCTTCATTTCACTGTTATCCCGATCCAGCCATGCCTTGAAATGATCCATCTGCCACACCATAATGTCCACTACGGTATATCCCTCCACCTTTGCCTTACAGGCAAAGGTTCCCTGCTGGATATAATAAACAAGCTCCTTACAGATTTCCTCATCCTCTTTAAGTTCACTGAAAAATTCTTCCGCAAAGTTATCGTCTCTGCCAAAGCGGGCGCATGACTCCCTGATCCAGTTCAGAATTTCTTTTTCTTCCAAGGTATTTTCCTCCTGTTTTGCTCTATGAAATTGATTGTATCTTAATCTACCTTTTGTCTGCAATATCTGTTATAATGTTTTTCAGGAGAAAATTGTTATGAGTGAAAAAATACTGGTAGTTGATGATGAAAAAGAAATCACTGATCTGATTTCCCTTTATCTGCAAAGTGAAAATTATATAGTTTATCCCTTTTATGACCCTGTAGAAGCCTGGAAGCTGGCGCAGACTAAGGAGATAGACCTTGCCATACTGGATGTGATGATGCCGAAAATGGATGGGTTTTCTCTCTGCCAGAAGCTACGGGAAGAGCATAATTATCCCATTATCATGCTGACTGCAAAGGAGGCGGAGGTAGATAAAATCAAAGGGCTTACTCTGGGTGCCGACGACTATATCACCAAGCCCTTCCGCCCTTTGGAGCTGATTGCCCGTGTAAAGGCCCAGCTTCGCAGATATAAAAAATATAACCAGACTTCCCCTGCGGAAAATAGCAATATTATTGTTCATGGAGGGCTTATGCTGAATAATCTCACCCACGAATGCACCCTGGACGAAAAGCCCCTGTCTTTAACGCCTACAGAGTTTACCATTCTCTACGTACTGTGTCAGAAAAAAGGACAGGTTATCAGTGCCGAGGAGCTTTTCCACTCGGTATGGGGAGAAGAATATTTCAGCAAGAGCAATAATACCATCACGGTACACATCAGGCATCTTCGGGAAAAGATGAATGATTCCTTTGAAGACCCAAAGTATATAAAGACCGTCTGGGGGTGTGGATACAAGATTGAAGGCTAAAGATAAAACTAAATTTTTTGTATTTCTGGTCATTTTTCTTTGTCTTGCCCTGGGAATAGGCTACGGTATTTATTATCTTACAGATGTGGTTTTTAACGGTTCCTTTCTGGACTGGTTTTCTGAAAACTATTTTTACTCAGAAACCTATATGAATTCTTATACCAATCAACTGGAAAATATGTACAGCCCTGACTGGCCCAGGCTTAAGGGCTTTTTGCTTACCCTGTTTTTTATCCTGCTGGTGATCCTGGTACTTTCCATTTATCTGGCAGCGCATTTTCATGCCAAAAGACAGGTTCGCAAATCTATCTCAAAAACCAGCCGTATGCTCCACACTTATATGCACCATGATCTTGACTCTGACCAGGTTTTCCCTCCTGATTATGCGGAGGTTGCCGCCCAGATCGTACAGATCAAGTCAACCATGCAGCGCCATGAACAGGCCATGAAAACAGAAACGGAACGAAAAAATGATTTGATTACTTATCTGGCCCATGATTTGAAAACACCGCTTACCTCTGTGATCGGCTATCTGGATCTGCTGGAGGAGGCTTCAGATATGCCGGATGGGCAACGCCATAAATATATTCATATTACATTGGAAAAGGCCCTGCGCCTTGAGAAGCTTATCAATGAATTTTTTGAAATCACCAGATATAATTTGCAGCAGATCGTACTGGAAAAAGAAACCATCGATCTTTCCTTTATGCTCATGCAGCTGACAGATGAATTTTATCCGCTGCTTACAAGCCACGGCAACAGCATCGAGCTGAAGATAGAAGAAGATATGTCTGTTTACGGCGATTCCGTAAAACTGGCAAGAGTTTTTAATAACATATTAAAAAATGCCATCTCCTACAGCTACCCAAACACTCCCATCAAGGTTTATGCCGGGAAAAGAGAAGCTGACATCTTTATCTGTTTTATCAATCAGGGAAAAACCATTCCCCCTGAAAAGCTGAACGCTATCTTTGAAAAATTCTATCGAATGGATGAATCCCGCAGCACTAATACCGGAGGTGCCGGCTTAGGGCTGGCAATTGCCAAGGAGATCGTAACACTCCACGGCGGCACGATCAGTGCCTCCAGCGAAAATGAAATGACCTCCTTTAGTGTTACTTTGCCTTTGCTTTAAGTCTTAACAATTTCAAATACTTATCATACGCTTTGCAAAGCACTATAATCCCAGATACACTGATATTATTTTCTCAAACTCCACCTCTCGCTTCAACCATACCACTCACAAAAAATATATTTCCCTTTTCGGCGGTATCTCCCCGACTTACCGAATTGTGCTTGAAAAAGATATGTAAGCACTGTAAAAAGCTTTTATCACCGGCCGAAAGGGGCGTGAATTTTGCATCCCACAATGCAAAATTCAGTTTAATGTCTACAAAGAAAGGAAAAAGAAGAAAAGGAACAAATGAGATGATTGAAAACAGGAATGTAAACATCACAACCGACACCGATGGCAGAAAACTGGTCTTGATTAACGATATCCGCTTTAAGGGTAAACGTCAGATTGACTGGGATGATGTAAAACAATATCTTGAAGGATATGTCGGAGACTATTACGAAATTGAAGAAAGTGCAGAGCGTATTTATATCGGAAATGAACTTCCGGAAGAATACACGGAATCAGAGAGTCGTAAAAGCCTTATGGGTGCAAATGCAAAAGCTAAGGCAAATGCCGCCACTGGAATACCGGAGCTGATCCAGATAGCATTCAATCCGGCTTTTGAGGAAAATCGTAAGGAAAAACACAATAAAAATGCCAAATATGGCTGGTACAGGTATGATGCCCGTTTTGCCCTTCCTGCCTATGAAAAAGACGTACTCGTCAGATATAATATTTTTCATGCCCGGCTTTTAATCAATCACGCTGAAAACGGTAAAAAATATTTGTATGACATTTTGGCAATAAAAAAAGAAACGAGCAAGCCGTATCAGAATGTACGGTGAAAACCCATTTCTTACTTCTAATGATAAGCTATTTATTCTGTCCTGTCAATCCTGATTTTGATTTTTGTAAAACCCACACTGTAGGATTACAATACATGTGTTACAACTGAATAATTAAAAAGACGGAAATACCT
>USJG01000081.1 GCA_900554925.1 uncultured Lachnospiraceae bacterium | reverse complement strand
GGCTTGATACCTCTGCAAAAGGCCAGGAAACAATTATTATAAGCGGCGGCAGAATCGGATCCCAGATTGAACTAAAGCCGGAGGATCTTTTAAAGGCCAGCAGGGGAGAGCTGGCGGACATTGTTGTGAGAAAAGAAGCTTAGAGAAAACATAGTATAAAAGGAGAAAATCATGAGCGAAAAGGAAAGCGGAAATATTCTTGATTTTGAAACGGTTGCGCTGGATGATAATGACAATAGTGTCATAATTATCGACCAGACAAAATTGCCGGGTAAAACGGAAATTATCAGGCTCCATACTGCCCAGGAAATCTGGGAGGCCATTTACTTATTAAAGGTTCGCGGAGCGCCGGCAATCGGCGTGGCGGCAGCTATGGGTATTTATATACTGGCCAGGGGAATAAAAGAAACAGATTTTGACAGCTTCTATGAGGAATTTACAAGACAAAAAGAATATTTAAATTCCGCAAGGCCCACCGCAGTCAATCTTTCCTGGGCATTAAACAGAATGGATCAGGTATGCAGGAAAGCACATGAAAAAGGCAGAACGGTATCTGAAATTGTGGAAATTCTTGGCAGGGAAGCAAGAGAAATTAAGGAAGAAGATATTCGTGTATGCAGGGCGATCGGAGAAAATGGTTTAAGCCTGGTAAAGCCCGGAGATGGTATTCTTACTCATTGTAATGCAGGTCAGCTTGCCACCTGTAAATATGGAACAGCCACAGCGCCCATTTATTTAGGACAGGAGAGAGGTTATAACTTCCGGGTATTTGCAGATGAGACAAGACCTCTTTTGCAGGGCGCAAGGCTTACCGCTTACGAGCTTTTTAGTGCAGGGGTGGATGTAACGCTGATCTGTGACAACATGTCCGCCATGGTTATGCGCAATGGTTGGATCAATGCAGTATTTGTGGGATGTGACCGTGTGGCAGCTAACGGAGATGTGGCAAATAAAATTGGAACTTCTGTGGTAGCTACTGTGGCAAAGCGCTATAACGTGCCTTTTTATGTGTGTGCGCCCACCTCTACCATAGACCTTGCCACAGCCACGGGGGAAGAGATAGAGATTGAACAGCGCCCGGCAGAAGAAGTGACAAAAATGTGGTATCAGGAGCCCATGGCACCGGAGAAAGTTAAGGTGTTTAATCCTGCTTTTGATGTGACGGACAATGAACTGATTACAGCAATTGTGACGGAGCATGGAATTGCGCGGCAACCCTTTAGAAAGTCTCTTGCGGCACTATGCGAAAAGTAAAATCCAAATAGCAGGACAGTCATTTTGCTTTAAGTTATATTAAATCAGGGAGGAAAGAACAAAATGCTAGAAATAATTAGTTATGCATTAAAGAAGATTGATGATTTTGTGTGGGGCATACCGCTTATTGTTCTGATTTTAGCGGTAGGTATCTTTTTGACCATTCGGTTGAAGGGTTTACAGATCACTAAGCTGCCCATGGCAATCAAACATATCAGAGCCAATGAAAAGTCAGGTGAGCATGGTGAGGTGTCCAGCTTTGGTGCACTTTGTACCGCACTTTCCGCAACTATTGGTACCGGTAATATCGTAGGTGTTGCTACTGCGCTGGTTGCCGGCGGTCCGGGAGCGTTGTTTTGGATGTGGCTTGCAGCACTCCTTGGAACAGCGACCAAGTATTCAGAATGTCTTTTAGCGGTTAAGTACCGTGTGGTAGCAGAGGATGGTCATATTATCGGAGGCCCTTTCTGCTATATAGAAAAGGGGATGGGCGAGAAATGGAAATGGCTTGGAAAGATTTTTGCGTTCTTTGGCGTAGGAGTAGGTTTATTTGGCATTGGAACCTTTACTCAGGTAAATGGTATTACCAGTGCGGTTAAGAACTTTTTTGACCCTGAAAGTCAACACATGGTTAAGCTGTTTGGGATGGATTATTCCTGGGCGGTGGTAATTGCAGGCATTATACTGACTATCTGTGTTGCACTGGTTATTATCGGTGGACTTAAAAGAATTTCCAAGGTAGCGGAAGTGGTAGTTCCTTTTATGGCAGTTTTATATGTAGCGGCAGCGCTTGTTATTATTATCTGCAATATTACCAAGGTTCCTGCAGCGGTTGTAACTATTGTGCAGAGCGCTTTTGGACTTAAGGCAGCAGCAGGCGGTATGTTAGGAGCAATGATCGTGGCAATGCAGAAGGGTATTGCCAGAGGTATTTTCTCAAATGAAGCAGGGCTTGGCAGTGCGCCTATTGCTGCTGCAGCAGCCCAAGTGGAAGAACCGGCCAAGCAGGGGCTGGTTTCCATGATGGGAACAGTAATTGATACGTTGGTAATCTGTACTATGACAGGTATTTCCATTGTAATTACAGGTACATGGGACTTGGGACTTGAAGGCGTAGAGGTTACTACCATGGCATTCCAGTTAGGACTTCCCTTCCCTGATCAGTTATGTTCCTTTATCTTAATGGTTTGTCTGGTATTTTTTGCTTTTACTACCATTCTCGGATGGGATTATTACAGTGAGAGATGTCTGGAATACCTGTCAAACGGAAATCAGAAGCTGGTGAAGGGCTACAGATGGGTCTACATACTGGCAATTTTCATTGGTCCTTTTATGACGGTTTCCGCAGTGTGGACCATTGCCGATATATTTAACGGACTGATGGCAATTCCCAACCTGATTGCAGTTGTGGCGTTAAACGGTGTGGTTGTGGCTGAAACCAGGAAATATCTGGATAGTCTTAAAAAATAAAACAGGATAGTTAGTATCCCATTTCCTTTAACCGGGCCACAATTTCCACATAAGCCTCTATTACATCAAAGCCCTTGTAATCTTCCCGTTTCAGGTCGATCATATCGCCGTGGGAAATGCCCCGTCTTCCTGTGCTTGTAAAGGTTTTTTGGAAATGTCCCCACCTGGCGGATTCAATCGTTACCAGTCCGTCATTTTTTGGGGCTCCCGCAAAGTACATCAAAAGATTGGGGATGCTTAAAAGGTTGTCCCCCAGAGTGTACTTGACGCAGGAGGCATAGCTTTGGTAATAGACCCTGGGCGAATCAGGATATTTCTCATTAAAGGCCTGGCAAAATTCCGGGGATAGCTGCTTGCTTGCATGGTAACAGTCCGGATGGGCGTCGCCAAGCCTGCGGTAGGTGCGGTCAAACAAAGAGGCAATAAAGCGGTAAACTCCCTCCGGCAGTTTATTTAAAATATTTAAAAGCTCAGAACCTCTGTGAGGGGTGGACATGGTGGTAAGGGAGGCTACATGATTCTCCATATGTAAGCCGGAGATCAGATAGCGGGCGTCCAGCCCGCCCTTGGAGTGAGCGATGATATTTACCTTGTCACAGTGATTTTCAGCAAGGACTTCTTCTATTTTTCTCTTGATAGCCTGGGCGTTGTCTTCAATAGTTCCCCAGGCTTCCTGGTGGCCATAGTAGACCAATGCTCCGTTTCGAACTAATTCCCTGGGAATGCGTCCCCAATAGTTAAAGTACTGCAGATCCCGAAATCCGATTCCGTGCAGCAGGAGAATGGGGTATCTGGTAGCGCAGAGCATGGAACCCTCCCGGTTTTTGCGGTTTTCAAAGCGGCAGCATTCAGCGTCATACTCGATCCTGGCCCGTCTGCTTAAATATTTCAGAAAAAGAAGATGAAAAACAGGAATCCAGATCCAGCAGATAAAGAGAATCCGTTTCCATACCCCAAGACTTCGGCAGGTACACAAAATACGGAGGCTGGCATTTAGTATCAGCAGATAAAAAAAGAAAAAGACGAAAACGCTATCCACAGCAAGCTGCCATATCCCAGTACTGCTTATAAAGGCAAGAGGATAGCGATAGAGCTTAAACAGATACAGAAAAGGCTGCGCAAGGATTCCCCAAAAACAAAGGCGCAGGATCTTTCTGCCCCCATTCATGATCTTAAGGCGGGCGGGAAGATTTTCTTTTTCCCTGTAAGGCATAATGTGCAGCAGACATAAAACCGCCAGGTAAATAAAAATCAGGAGAGCCCCCGCGGAATACGCCGCATTTTTCGTAAAACCATAGGAGGCAGAACCATACAGATCATACAAGGCAAAGAAAACATAATCATGAACCCATAAGACCAGAAGATAAATATGAGGCAAAAATATCATAATCATACACTCCTTTTAATGTTTTTTTATTTTATCACATATTACTTCCTTTTTCGACTTTAATTTAGAAAACAGTAGTGCACAAAAATAGTCAAATATTCACATGAATGACAATACCCCAAAAAAAATGTGAAAGATATAATGAAATCAGTACAGGTATTGTTAAAAAGAGGAGGTACGTATTATGCAATACGGACGTTTTGACGACGACAGCAGGGAGTACATAATCGAGCGGGTTGACCTGCCTACATCATGGACGAATTATCTGGGGGTAGAGAATACCTGCGTGGTGGTAAACCATACAGCCGGCGGTTATATGTTTTATAAGACTCCGGAATATCACAGAATCACAAGATTTCGCGGAAATGCTGTTCCTATGGATCGTCCCGGCCATTATGTATATTTGCGGGATGCGGAGAGCGGAGATTACTGGAGTATTTCATGGCAGCCGGTAGGCAAGCCTTTAGATCAGGCAAAATATACCTGCCGCCACGGTCTTTCTTATACGGTTTATGAATGTGATTACAGCAATATTAAGGCAAGCCAGACATTGTCTGTGCCTATTGGGGAGGATTTGGAGCTTTGGGATGTAAAGATCAAAAATGAAGATAAAGTGCCCAGAAAACTTCAGGTCTTTTCTTATTGTGAGTTTTCCTTCCACCACATTATGATCGATAATCAGAACTTCCAGATGAGTATGTACTGTGCAGGAAGTAATTATGAGGATGGGATTATAGAATACGATCTGTTCTATGAAGAATTTGGTTATCAGTATTTTACCATGAGTGAGAAGCCGGACGGTTTTGACTGTCTGCGTGATAAGTTTTTAGGACTGTATCATACAGAAGATAACCCCCAGGCTGTTATTAACGGTAAGTGCAGCGGCTCCTTTGAAAAGGGAAATAATCATTGCGGTTCCCTACAGAAAGATATTATTTTGCAGCCTGGTGAAGAAAAGAGAATTATTTTTATTCTTGGGGAAGGCAGAAGAGAAGCCGGAAGAAAGGCAAGAGAAAAATACGCTGATTTGAAAGCGGTGGATGCTGTGTACGACAAGCTCCGCGCTTACTGGGATAAGAAGCTTCAAAAGCTTCAGATCCATACGCCTAATCAGGGAATGAACACACTGATCAATACCTGGACCCTATATCAGGCAGAGATCAATGTGATGTTTTCAAGATTTGCTTCTTTTATTGAGGTGGGAGGCAGGACCGGACTTGGCTATCGTGATACCGCACAGGATGCCATGACCATTCCTCATTCCAACCCTGAGAAATGTAAGCAGAGGATCGTAGAGCTTTTAAGAGGGCTGGTTTCCGCCGGATATGGACTCCATTTATTCCAGCCGGAATGGTTTGAACCGGACAATGAGGTAAAGCCTTTCAAATCACCTACCGTTATACCGGAATTTGACAGGAGCAATATGGTTCATGGACTTAAGGATGCCTGCTCAGATGATGCGCTGTGGCTGGTTTCTTCCATTGTAGAGTATGTCAGGGAAACCGGAGAGGTGGAGTTCCTTGACCAGGTCGTTACCTACGCAGATGGCGGTGAGGGGACTGTCTATGAACATATGACCAGAATCCTTGACTTTTCCGGCGAGCAGGTGGGCCAGACGGGTATTTGCAAAGGGCTTCGTGCCGACTGGAACGACTGCCTGAATTTAGGCGGCGGCGAAAGCGCCATGGTATCTTTTCTCCATTATTGGGCATTGCAGAATTTCCTTCAGATTGCAAAATATCTTGACAGGGAAGAAGATGTGGCAAAGTACACTGCCATGGCCGAAAAAGTGAAAAAGGTCTGTGAGGAACAGCTCTGGGATGGAAACTGGTTTATCAGGGGCATTACCAAAAACGGCAAAAAGATCGGAACCAAAGAAGACAAAGAAGGCAGGGTTCACTTAGAGTCCAATGCCTGGGCAGTGTTATCAGGAGCAGCTTCCAGAGAAAAGGGATTAAAGGCTATGGACAGTGTAAGGGAATACCTGTTTACCCCTTACGGCATTATGCTGAACGCACCCTCCTATACCGTGCCTGATGACGATATTGGATTTGTGACAAGAGTTTATCCGGGACTTAAGGAAAATGGAGCAATCTTCTCTCACCCCAATCCCTGGGCATGGGCGGCAGAGTGTGAATTGGGAAGAGGCGACAGGGCCATGGAATTTTATAATGCGCTGTGCCCTTACTATCAGAATGACATGATTGAGATTCGTGAGGCGGAACCTTATTCTTATTGTCAGTTTGTTATGGGAAAGGATCACACTGGATTTGGGCGTGCAAGGCATCCCTTTATGACGGGAACCGGCGGCTGGGCATATTTCAGTGCTACCCGCTACATTCTGGGAATAAAGCCTGATCTGGATCACCTGGAAATCAATCCCTGTATCCCCTCAGACTGGAAGGGGTTTGAGGCTGACAGAGTATGGCGCGGGGCCATGTTCCATATTCAGGTTGAAAATCCGGATGGCATAATGAAGGGCGTAAAGGAAATCTGGCTGGATGGACAGAAGGTGGAACAGATCCCTGTTATGGAAAAAGATACGGAGCATCAGGTAAAAGTTGTTATGGGGAGATAGAGTATAAATAAATAAACTGCCAGGCAGGAAAGGAGATAAAAATGATTAAATTTGGTACGGGCGGCTGGAGGGCTGTAATTGGTGATGAATTTACCAAAGAAAATATTCAGATTTTGGCAAGAGCCTTAGCTGATAAGATGCATGTGGAGGGTGTGGCAGATAAGGGAATTGTTTTAGGCTATGACAGAAGATTCCTTTCCAAGGAAGCCATGCAGTGGGCAGGGCAGATATTTGCCAGAGAGGGAATTACCGCTTACCTGATCAACAAATCAGCGCCTACGCCCCTTGTTATGTTTTATGTGATGAAACATGATCTCCCTTATGGAATGATGATCACTGCAAGCCATAATCCGGCAATTTATAATGGCATTAAGGTATTTACCGCAGGAGGACGGGATGCTGACGAAATACAGACGGCAGAGATTGAAAGCTATATCCGTGATGTGACCGATATTCCGCCGGAGGAGATGGAATATGAGGAAGCGCTGGAAAAAGGGCTGATTCAGGAGATCTATCCCCTGAATGAATATCTTGACAATATTATTGCAGCAATCAATATGGAAAAAATCAGAGAAGCCGGGCTTAAGGTGGCTTTGGACCCCATGTATGGCGTAAGTGAAACCTCATTAAAGACTATCCTGCTTACCGCAAGATGTGACGTGGAGACCATCCATGAAAGACATGATACCCTGTTTGGAGGAAAACTCCCGGCGCCTGCCGCTGCAACTCTCCGTGCACTGCAAAATTATGTGCTTGACAAAAAATGCGATATTGGCGTGGCCACGGACGGAGACGCCGACAGGATCGGTGTGATTGACGATACGGGAAGATTCCTTCATCCCAATGACATTTTGGTGCTGCTTTACTATTATCTTGTGAAGTATAAAGGCTGGAAGGGGCCTGTTGTACGCAATATCTGTACGACCCATATGCTGGATAAGGTGGCCGAGAGATTTGGGGAGAAGTGTTATGAGGTCCCTGTAGGATTTAAACATATTTCAGCTAAGATGTATGCAACAGATGCGGTGATCGGCGGCGAATCCTCCGGCGGCCTTACAGTACGGGGCCACATTAAAGGAAAGGACGGTATCTATGCGGCAGCGCTTCTGGTAGAGATGATCGCAGTAACTGGCAAGAAGCTTTCCCAGATATTTAATGATATTGAGGCGGAATGCGGCAAGATCTACATGGAAGAGAGAGATTACAAATTTAATCAGGAAAAGAAAGACCGTATTAAGAAGCTGCTTCTTGAGGAGAAGAAGCTGCCTGAGCTTCCTTTTGAAATCAGCAAGGTTTCCTATCTGGATGGCAGCAAGGTATATTTTGCAAATGGCGGATGGGTAACCGCCAGATTCTCGGGAACAGAACCACTGCTTAGAATCTTCTGCGAAATGCCTGATGCGCAGGATGCAGTAAAGATATGTAAAATTTATGAAGAATTTCTGGGATTATAAATAGAAGATAGCGGGTCAGATAGCAGGATGGGATTGCGAAGGGCAGTTCTTTCCTGCTATACTTGCGTTATGGAATCAGTGAAAGCGGAAGGGATGGCATAAGAATGGAGAAAGCAAGGAAAACCAAACAATTAAAATGGAGTATGATCAGAATACTGACGATATGCTGGTTTCTGCCGCTTTTTTTGATCACCGTCATTATGCTGTTTTTTGTGTCGGACAGAATGAACAGACAGTTGGAAAATACCATCGTCACCTCCGCGGATAAAGCCATTGAAATCTGCCAGATCCGCTGGCGGAAATCATGGGGGCTACCAAGGATGCCTCTTATATTCCCACCATTAAGGAGGGCTATATCCAGTATCTGAATGATGGAGATATAGACAAACTAAAAAGAACGGTGGGTTTATTTCTTGAGAATTATTACCGGTATGATTCCAGCTTTAATATGACATATGTATATTTTATAGATGTTCCCAGGAGCGATTGTGTCACTTACAGGGGACAGAATACCTGGGCCAATGTAACGGCATTTCAGAAATATGCCAGGGAAGAAATAAGCCGGATCAGCAAGGGGCTGGACACAGATATTGCGTTTGTCAACATCAACAACAGGATCTACATGGTCAGAAATATTGTGGACAGTACCTTTCGTCCTATTGCAGTGATCGTCATGGAGCTGAATGTGGAAAATATATTTGGCAGTCTTGAGAGCATCTGGGGATATTATGAAAGTGATGTATTTATTGACGGACTTTCCATGTTCCATGTTTACGAAAAGGACCCCTGTACCGAACTGATAAAGGAAAGGTTTATGAAAACTCCCGAGTACTTTAATGGTCCGGAGGGCTCTTATGTTTATAAGCGCATGGAGACAGGACGTCATAAGATTGCCTATGCCATAACCCTTGATAAGACGGCGATCACGGATGAGACAGTGATGGTCAAGTATCTGCTGCTTCTCCTTACTGTTTTCATGGCGCCTCTTATTATTATCGTATTTGCCTTTTTCCATCAGAGCGTCAATAAACCCATCAGGGAACTGAGAAGATCCTACAAGGAAATAGAAAAGGAAAACTATGGATACCATATTGAGGTTTTTGCCCAGCATGAGGAATTTGCGGATCTGGACGAGGCCTTTAACAGCATGTCCGACAAACTAAAATATCAGTTTGAAAAGATCTATCTGGAGGAGCTGGCGCTTCGGGACGCCAATATCATGGCCCTGCAGTCCCAGATCAATCCCCATTTCCTTAATAATACCCTGGAAATTATCAACTGGGAAGCGCGAATGGTGGAAAATTATAAGGTAAGTACTATGATTGAAGCCCTTTCCACTATGCTGGAAGCCACGATGAACAGAAAGAGCGAACAGATGATTCCTCTTTCAGAGGAGATGAGCTATGCGGATGCCTATTTGTATATTATTTCCCAGCGTTTTGGAGAAAAGCTTGAGGTCCATAAGCAGATAGACGAGCAGTATCTGAGGGTCCTGGTTCCCAGGCTTATTGTACAGCCTATTTTGGAAAATGCCATTGAACATGGGATGAATTTCCGCAAACAGGGAAAGCTTTGGATCTCCGTATATGGACAGGAGGATAAGCTTATAATTGAAGTGGTAAATAATGGAAAGCTTTCGGAACAGGACCGGATCAAAATTGAAGAGCTGCTTAGTGATGATGATACAAAAGAAACCCATTCGTTAAGCCTTGGTATTCGCAATGTTAACAAAAGATTAAAGATCATATACGGGCCGGAATGCGGACTTACTATCAAAAGTAACAAGGAAAATCATACGATCAGCACAATTATAGTCAAAATGAACAATAAAGAAGAACAATAAAAGACAAATAATCACAACTCTAATCATTAACCTTCGCCCTGAAATATTATAT
>USJG01000080.1 GCA_900554925.1 uncultured Lachnospiraceae bacterium | reverse complement strand
AGACAGACTTCCTTAAGAACATTTAGAAAATCCATTTTCCGAAGCTGACAGCGTGTAATTTCTTTTGAGTAATCTGCCAGGGCACTTTCTAAAAGCACCTTTTGACACCCGAATCGAAATATAAAAAGAAAGAGCGTGGGATATATGAATACATTTTTTTATCAGGTAGTAAGTATTGATGGCGATTATGCAAATTTAAGGAGGACAGATATGGAAAGCGACGAGCTTAAGCTTGTGGCGAGAGCGCTGCTGCCGCCGGAAATAACAGAGGGGACATACCTTAAATACGAATGGATGCAGTATGAAATCATTAAGGAATAAGCAGCGGGAAAGTGAGATACAGAAGAAACAGGGGGAGGTATGGAACAGCTTTATCTGATTCTGTTTTCAGCGGGGCTTTTTGCAGGCAGCTTTCTGAAAGGATATGTTTGCAGACGCTGTAAGGAAAAAATTTTAATTCAGAGTCCTTTTTTGGAATTGGCCAATGGCATAAGCTATGTGTGGGTGGCGTCAGTGCTGGGAGGGACCTGGGAGAGCCTTTTGGCCTGTCTCTGCGCCTCAGTGCTTTTAGCCCTTTCCCTGATCGATCAGCGCACCTGTGAGATTCCCCTGGAATGTAATATATTCATTGGGATATTAGGCGGTATCCATCTGCTTTTGGAGTTTTCTGACTGGCTTACTTATGTGGCAGGAATGTGGGTGGTAAGCGGGATGCTTCTGATTGCTTATTATGTCACGGAAAAAAGAGGGATTGGCGGTGGAGATATTAAATTAATGGCTGCGGCAGGGTTATTTCTGGGATGGCAGAAGATCATACTGGCACTTTTTATTGGATCGTCAGTGGGAACAGTAATACATCTTACTCTTATGAAACTAAAAGGAAAGGGCAGGGTTCTGGCCCTTGGGCCTTACCTGGCAGCGGGAATTTTTGCCGCCATGCTCTATGGCGATAAAATGCTTGCATGGTACCTGAAACCATCTGTTTGAAATGCTTGAAATAATTGACATAACTTACAAAAGAATATAGAATTAGTGTGTGTCGTTAGTACCAATTATTGATCAAGGCATGAGGATAAAAATGATAGTTGATGATAAAAATGGAGTGCGGCCTTCCGAAATCGGCTGTTTTCCGGATTTGGATGCACTTTGGAGCACCTTTCCCAGAGGTACCAGACTTCATATGGAACGAGTGGGTAAATATGCTGACGCAATGTACCAATATATGGTTAAGAACAATATAGAAGATGTAAATAGTAGTCTGGGCGGAGAGTTTGGCCTGGTAAGCGGACAGATATTTGCCCTCCATGACATAGGAAGGCATTACATACCCTTTGCGTTATTAAATAAAGTAGAGGATCTGACTCCGGAAGAGCTGCAGCTTATCCGGGATCATACGATTAATGCGAAACGTGCCATTAAAAGCATTTATAAACAGCCTTTTTCAGATGAGGTAATGAAAATCTGGGAAGAAATTTCCGTCTATCACCATGAAAGATTTGACGGGACAGGTTATCCTAAACAGCTTTCCGGGAAGGAGATTCCCCTTGGCGCCCGGATATGCGCCATAGCCGATACCTATGACGGAATTGCAAGCTGGAAGCCCTATAAGAAGAAACAGACCACAAAAGAAGAAGCGGTTAAGATCATTGAAGGGGAAGCGGGAAAGCAGTTTCAGGCTGAGCTTGTGGAGGTATTTAAGAAATGTATCGTAAGGCTTGCCTGAGAGTGGAAATCTTTGCAAGTAAGCGCAGGAGTATTATCATATGAAAAAACAAAGACATGGTAAGGAGGAGGGTTTTGAGCATGATGATGGTCAAAAGCCCTCGAAGAAAAAGGATGGTAAGATAAGGCGTACCCTGATTAGCAGATTTGACCTGCTCAATCGTTTTAAGCATTGGTATTTAGGCGGAGTCAGCCTCTTTCGGGGGCTTTTTCGTGTACATGCGGCCAGGCAGACGATCCTTCTTATTCTCGGGGCTTTATCCATATGCTTTATTATGGCAGCATTTTATACCCAGGCCGGCGAGTTTGTAGTAAAGGTAGACAGGGAAATGGCGAGGGACGGCTTTTATCTGTCGGAGATTCCTAATTTTGATGAGCGGCTGATCACCCTTCATGCACAGGCAAAGGCGGACGCCACTAACATCAGCGTATATAATATTGACAGTGATGTCATGGATATTGACGGAGTGCATCACGGTGACGACTACTTCGCTTATACCTTTTATGCGAAAAACCTTACGGGAAAAACTATTGATTATCGTTACACCCTTTTTATCAGGCATCAGACGCTGGGCATAGAGGAAGCGGCATGGATCATGGTATTTCACAATGGAAAGCAGGAGATATTTGCCAAAGAAAGCCTAAGCGGAGGCCCTGAGGTCCAGTATTCGGACTATGAGTTCCCCTTTACGGAATATGCCAAATATCCTGACAGGCAGCAGAGCCTGCTGACAGGCAGCGAGCTGAATCAGATCCCAGAGGAGGTGTCCGACAGGCTGGGACTTAAGGGGCTTAGAGGCGTGTATCAGTTAAATACGGAGCCCTTTGCCTCTGACAGAACCATATGTACAGGCCTTCGGGAAGATTTTGAGCAGGATGGGATGGATAAATTTACCGTTGTTATCTGGCTGGAGGGAGAGGATCCTGAATGTGTGGATCAGATTATCGGCGGCGAGTTAGAACTTGCTATGAGCTTTACATATTAAGGAGAAGGATTGATTTTATTATGGAAAACAGGGAAGAAAAAAAGAAAGTCAGAGGATGGAAGTCGAAGCTGCTGATATGCCTTTTATATGTGGCGGTTCTTTCCACGGCCACCTATGCCTGGTTTACCCTTAACAACAAGCCGAAGGTATATAACCTTACGCTTACCGCAGGCGGAGCCGCTGACCTTCTGATTGCAGATGATCTGGGAAGCGGTCCCGGCGAGTATGGGGATGAGCTGGATTTGCAGGCGGCAAACCAGATGCCGGTTGCCATGGTGGACATGGAGCTGAATCCCGTTACGACTACAGACGTTAAAACTTTTTATGAACCCATTTATGAGGGAACCAGTGTTACCGGTACAAAAGAAATCACGGATACTACTCTTTTAAATGAAAGCTATGTGTATCAGAAGACTTTTTATATCAAAGCGGGGAGCCTGAAAAATGGCACAGGAAAAAAGACCGGCCAGACAGTAAAGTCCTATGACATTATGCTGCTTGGCCCTGAGCAGGAGGAGGAGTACAGCGGCTGCGTGATCAGGCAGGCAGAGGGAGCCGTCACAGAAGGCGGCGCCACAGCGGCCAACGCTGTGAGGATCGCCTTTATTGTTGAGGACGGACAGGAGGAAATCAAGGTTTACGAACCTAACAGTGATCAGCACAACACCGGTGATTTTGCCACAAATGCTCTTGATGGAAGCTATGGAGGCTACAAGACCTTAAAGCAGCCCTCTCCGGGCGGGGAATTTGAAGGCGGCGAGGGTGGCAATTCAGAAACCCTGTTTACGATCAGAGAAGAGGAGGATGTAAAAGTTACCATGCTGGTATGGATAGAGGGAACGGATGATGACTGTACCAACTCTATCCAGATGGATGAGATTACAGGCAATATCCAATTCATTTCAAAGGATGCTGAAAGTACCGGAAGGTAAAGGGGATAAATTATGAATGCGTTTTTTTATTATTTTTATAACTTCATGAGAAGCATTTTCGAGCATATCTGGAATGTGCTGGTTGCCATTAAGGATGCGGTTGTGGGCATATTTGATATTCGTTATTATATAGAACTGTTTGACACCTACAAGGATGATCTGTCTGTCCTTGGCTGGATAGCGGCAATCATTGTACATATTTTACTGATCACGCTGCTGGCACTTTTTGTATATCTGATATGGAAAGGACTTAAAATTGTCTTCCGCTTTAAGGTTCCGGTAGCAGAATATGAGAAGATGAAGGATGAAGTAGTGACCTTAAAGCGTGAAATTATGAAGGCCAACTATGAAAAGGACAAAATCCTTGCCATGAAGATTTCGGAGCTTGGCATGGAGTTAAATGCGGATCTGCTGGATACCCCTGGCGAACTGCTAAAGGAGGGCTTAAAAGAGGAGGCGCTAAGCGAAGAACAGCAAAAGGGAGAAGAAAAAGAGGAGGAGAAGGTCGAGATAGTAGATGTAAAGGAGAGACGTTTTCCGAGGCTTTCGTCTGTGGACCTTTATTACAAAGCACCGGAATATCAGCCGCCGGTCTATGACAATACCATTACCTTAGAGGAGCTGTGCATCAATTTCAGAAATTTTGCAGCCAGCAGACTGGGGCTTTACTATGATCTTGAGGTGATGAAACAGGCATTTGCCTCCTTTGGGGCGGCAAAAATGCTGATTTTACAGGGTATTTCCGGTACAGGAAAAACCTCGCTGCCCTATGCCTTCGGACAGTTTATCCAAAACCCCAGCGTCATCTGTTCCGTACAGCCTTCCTGGAGAGACCGGACAGAACTGTTTGGCTATTATAATGATTTTACCAAAAAATACACGGAAACAGACTTCCTTAAAACAATTTACGAGGCCCATTACTACGAAGACCCCAGAATCGTGATACTGGACGAAATGAACATTGCAAGGGTCGAGTACTACTTTGCGGAAATGCTTTCTATCCTGGAGCTTCCCAGAGAGGAAGAAAGATACGTATCTGTGGTGTCCAATACTGCGGCAAGCGACCCTGAACTGATGAAGGAGGGAAAGATCTGGATTCCGAATAATGTCTGGTATGTGGGAACCATCAACAATGATGATTCCACCTTTGCGGTGGCTGATAAGGTATATGACCGTGCTATTCCCATTGACTTAGACGACCGGGCAGAATATTTTGAAGCGCCGGACACGCCGCCCATGCGGTTAAGCTACAGGCACATGGCACAGCTTTATGAGGAAGCGAAGGAAAAATATCCGGTATCAGAGGAAAACCTTATGCTGCTGGATAAGCTTGACAAATATCTGATCGAGCATTTCAGACTAACCTTCGGTAACCGTATCATGCGCCAGATGAAGGATTTCGTTCCCTGCTATGTGGCATGCGGAGGCACGGAGATCGACGGTATCGACTTTATGTTTGCAAAGAAGATCCTGCGTAAATTTGAGTCTCTGGGACTGGGATTTATCAGGGATGAGCTGGACAGCCTTGTGGTCTATCTGGATCATGAATTTGGAAGTGAAAATATGCGTATCAGTAAAGCATACCTGGCAAGGCTTAAGAAAATGAGCGGCAATTAAGTCTGGAGAGAGCGATGGCAAACACAGAAAATACAGATTATGTACATGAAACCTATTTGAATATGAACAGGGAAGAATTACAGGAGGGCCTTAAGGAGGACAGGTTTTATAATTATTTTTATAACCTGCTTGAAAATGGAAGCAACTACTGTAAATTTTCCAATGCAAAGCTGGTAAAAACCATTGACGAGGAGTGGGTAAAGGCTATTGAAGAGGCCATGCCCTCTCTTCATTATGTTATTGTAAATCCCCGGAAGTTTATTGAGGAGGACAGGGAAGTAGTAAATGTTGCCATGGCCCGCAATATCACGACAGAATCCATAAGACACCTGCTCCAGCACAGCAATCTGATTGATGAATACAAGGAGGATGGAACGGTTATCCCCAACCGTATTTTAAATGTATTTAAAGAGGAAAGTATTAATATTTATGAAAATCGTTTTGTCTGTACCCTGGTGGCGGAGCTGCAATACTTTGTAAATAAGCGGTTCAATATGATTTTTGAAGCCAGCAAGGATGAGGTGGGAACTTTTTTTGAACTGAAATCTCGCGTGGATAATTACACAGAGGTGGTGGAATATAACCTTTCCGTCAAGATTAATGAGAAGCAGACGGATGTAAATAATGAGACGGAAAACGCCAGCATTTTTTCAAGAATCATTAAGATCCATCAGCAGATCAATATGCTGGCAGCCACAGAGTTTATCGGGATGATGCGGCGCTATCCGGCAGTGTCTCACCCAATTGTAAAGACAAATGCCATCGGCAAGAACAAGGATTATAAGGCATGCCATAAGCTGTGGAATTTTATCCATTCCTATAACCGCGTAGGCTACAAAGTGGATATTGTAAAGCAGGAACCTATTATTTCAAGACAGTTTGAAAAAGATATTTACAACACACTGATACGGGATTATGCGATCCTTCACAATAATATGGAATTTCATAATGAAATTGATGTGGAGCGTCCTTTGAAGGAAAAGAAAATGGATGTGAAACAGATCCGGCAGCTTCTGGATGAAATTGTAAGAAATACCGAATTAAGCGATGCCAATTTACGAAAGCTTCTGCTCAAGGAGCTTACAGATATTCAGGGAAAGAGAAAGGCTGATCTTGCACAGCAGGAGCGGATAAACAGACAAAAGAAGCGCGAAATCCAGAAAAATCAATCTGGAATAGCGGCGGAGGATTCCTTTTTACAGGAAGCTGTGAAAGAGGGAAAAAGTAATACAAAAAGTGGAGAGGGCAGCAAGAGAACAGGACTTATGCGCCAGAAGAGGCGTGAAAGACTTCTGGCCCGCAAGGCAAAGAAAAAGAAATGAAACGAGTGGTGTCATTTACAGGAAATATTATTTTTGTGGCAGTGGTACTGTACCTGTGCTATTTCATTATCCAGGCGGCCCAGAATCAGTCGCCCAGCGTATTCGGTTACCGGATGCTGCGGGTAATGTCAGACAGTATGGAGCCGGTTTTTGTAAGGGGCGACTGCATTATCATAAAGGAAGCGCAGCAGGAGGAAATAAAGACAGGGGATATTATTACCTTTGTTTCCCCGGATCCCTCCCTTAATGGAAGCTTTAATACCCACAGGATTATTGATATTGCCGCTGACAGTGAAACAGGACAGATGATTTATTACACTAAGGGGGATAACAATAGCTGGGAGGATAATTATACTATCTGCTATGAGGATATCGTGGGAAAGTATACTGGCAAGCTGCCCTTTGGCAGGACATTTTCAGCTTTTCTTGAGAAATTGTCGGACCGCAACTACTATTTTGTAATTGTGATTGTGCCAATTCTCATCTGCTTTCTCTCCTGTATTCTCCAGATGGTAAAGGATGTAAGGAAAAAGTAATTGGAATTTAAGGATAAGAGCATGGAAAAATTTAGGCGGTTCTTTCAGGAAAAATTCATATTGAGCGCAGTGATGTGCCTGCTCCTTGCCCTGGTGCTGATAACAGCAACCTATGGCTGGTATGCCATAAATAACTCTGCAAGGGCCTATGGAATCGACCTTAACACAGGTGGGATCGGAGGAATCAAGGTAGCCCTTTCTCCGGGAGGGCCGGACATCATGTCAGATGACAGCCTTGCAAGGAATCCCGATGGCGTCCCTGTTATTTCCATAAATTTAAAGGAATTTGAAAATATAGAAAAAGGGAAGATTGCTCCTGGGGCCTATGGGGAAATGCCCTTTTATATTACAGCCCTGGGGGAAAATGTTAAGTCTTATGCCATCAAGGTACAGATGGAGTACAGGCCCTCCGATAAGGTTTCGGTTGCGGAGGAGGAGAAAAATAAAATCGAAGCTATGATCAGCGATCATATCATGGTTTACTGCGATAAGGTGGCAGCCGCTGACGGAAGTGCCAGATTTGAAAATCCCCTTACCTACTACACGAAGGAAACAGAGGATGGAACCGAGGCCACAGGAGCCCTCCAGTATAACGTGGAAGTACTGGCCCAGCTTTACTGGGTATGGAACTACGAGCTTACGGACATTCCTGATTACCAGAGCATCAGCCGGTTCCCCACCTACAGCAGCAGTGATACGGCCGCTGTGCGGAGCGCGGTGCGCCAGTATGATGAGGAGGACACGGTTCTGGGCAATTATATTGAGGACATCTGGTTTAATTTTTATATAGAAGGCAGGCTGGAAGGAGAGAATGGTTAACAGATGAAAAATAGAAATAAGATTCCTGTGCTTATCGTCTGCGTTGTCTTATGTCTGGCCATAACAGGAGGCACCTATGCCTGGTATCTGAGAGAGGATGCCAAGCGTGCCCAGACGGAAAGCGCCCAGGTGATGGCTCCTTACAATTTGTATTTATTGAATCCCAATGCTAGAGATACCTTACAGTTTGCGGTAGGTAATCTTCATCCGGGAGAAGTGAAAAGAACGGTGATCTGCGTATCCAATAAACGTCCAGATAATTATACAGGTGATGAAAGCATTATGACAGAGATGGCAAAGGATTCAGAGTTTGGCTACGATCTGATGCTTGTACATACGGAAAATCTGGCGGTAGATTATAATGTCTATCCCTTAATAAGAAATGATATTCAGCCGGGAACAACTCTGCCGGCGGATGCCATTATCATGGAGGATGATACGAAGGATCGTTATTACTGGATGAAGGGCGGAAATCCGCTGCCGGGCAGCGACATCACTTCGGATATGCGAAACAGGGCAGGAACCGATGCAAATGGCATTGTAAATGCAGGTACTTACTGGCTCTCGGATGACGATAGCATGATGCTGGCATATAAGGCTGGTGAAGGAAGCTATGAATATGACTATTACTTAATTGAGGTAACCTGGCAGAACATTGATAATTTTGACGCTTATAAAAAGGAAACAGACCTTGTTTATGTGGTGGTAAACGCCAAACAGCCAAGACCGGTAGAATAGGACTGAGCAATGCAGAGGGCAAAAAGGAAAAGAATTAAAAAAATAAAAGTGAATAAAAAAGTCAGGATCGGAGCCATAGCTCTTTGCTGTCTGATTTTGGCAGGGGTATCTTTAACGGTCTATTCCAAGTATTATAAGACCGGATACAACAAGGGGATGGCCATTGCCTCAGGATTTTATTTCAGCAGCAACTATATGGCCGCTGTAGAGGAAATCAGGGGACTTGACATGGAACAGATTGCTGCTGATTATGCAGATTCAATCATTGTTTCTTCCAACAGTAATGCATGGAAAGGAACGAACCAGTTTTCTTTCAATGTTGAAATCTGGAATTATGACAATCAGCTTTTATATAATGATAAGGATTTGAATGTAGAATATAAGGTGTGCTTTATGCTGCTGGAGGAACCGAAGGGAGCGACCTACACCGTAGAAGATGGAGCTGCTTCCTATCCTCTGAATGGAAAAGGCTCTGTGGTGGAGCTTTCAGGAAAGCTGGCCGGCGGTCAGCCAAGGACAGATACCTATAAACTGACGGTGGGGATGACGGATGCCAATGCTTATGTTCCGACCAGCGTTCTGATGGTAGCCTATCCTACAGGACCCGACTATCTGGTTAATACCAGATATATTGCAGGCATTGTAAAAGCCAATTACGAGGACAGAGAGTTTAAAATTGAGAGCGGAACAGGATTTACGGTCAGCAAAACCCAGGAGTATCGGGATGATTGGAGGGCAGCGGTCGAAGCGGAGTCGGGGTTTGTATATCAGCTGATCACTTCAGGAAACTATACCGGTTCGGAGGCCACAGCAACAAGAAAGAAAATCAGGCTGAGGTGGGACAGTGATATGTTCAAGATCAACGAAAATGACGATTATTACCAATCAGTTAAAGATAATGCCGTTCAATATTATAAAGAGACGGATAGTAATGGAATCGACTGGCAGGTAATGGAAATAGAGGTTCTGCCTTATTCCTCCCTGAAGTTTGTTTTTTTCAGAAATGATGGTTTTGACGGAAAGCTTGGTTCTATGACAGACAGCAGTGAGTTTGAGGAATCCGTAAAGGCAGAAGTGATTAGTAATTAATAAACAGGTGAAGATTAACATGAAAAGAAAAATGAAAGCAATTCGCATGGCAGCTTTTTTGCTGGCCCTGACTCTTTTATTTAATAATGAATCAATGATGTATGCACTGGCGTCATCTGCGAATAATCCGTCGAATATCTCCGGAGATGCAGAAGGGGGAAGCGGCGGCACCTCCGAAGGAGGAGAAGAAGGAGACGACAACACCTCCGAAGGGGGAGAAGAAGGCGGCGGCAATACTTCCGAAGGAGGAGAAGGAGGCAGCGGCAATATCTCCGAAGGGGGAGAAGAAGGCAGCGGCAATACTTCCGAAGGAGGAGAAGGAGGCAGCGGCAATACTTCCGAAGGAGGAGAAGGAGGCAGCGGAAACACCTCTGAAGGAGGAGAAGGAGGCGGCGGAAACACCTCTGAAGGAGGAGAAGGGGGCAGCGGCAATACCTCTGGAGGAGGAGAAGGGGGCGGCGGCAATACTTCCGAAGGAGGGGAAGAAGAC
>USJG01000079.1 GCA_900554925.1 uncultured Lachnospiraceae bacterium | reverse complement strand
CTTCGCGCGCGAGCGGATGCGTATGCATAACTACCTCTCCGCGAGCTGCGCATCCACCCGGAGGGCTTTTGTATAACAGGAAAACCCGGAGGAATTTCCTGTTGTACAAAAAAAGGCATCCTTTAACAAGAATGCCTTAAGTCCTAAAATACATTGAGATTCAAAATAACAGCCAATACCATAAAACCAACTGCCAGATACTTGGTAATCTTAACCAGCTTTCCTTCCATAGAACGCCCTTTGTTCTTACCCCAGTATGTTTCAGCGGCACCGCTTATGGCTCCTAAACCTGCCGACTTGCCTTCTTGCATCAGTACCAGCACTGTCAGTGCGATACACAATATAATAAAAATAATCTGAATTACGATTCTTAACACTTCCATACTTACACCTCCTAATGCCAAGCAAGGACTAGTGTAACATATAAATCAGCAGATTTCAAGCATTTTATTTACAGTTGTCCATGCAAAATTACTTGTACCGTTTGTACCATATAATTGCCGCAACTAAACTATATTTTTGTCTATCATCAGGTTATTGTACTGCTTCTTCACCTGGCAGGGCTGCTTCCGCTTCCATCATAATACCCTCCTGGGTAGTATTGTAAAGAACCCCGTCTACCTCAACCTGCTGGTTCCGTACCAATGCCCCTGTTTCATTAAAGTAATAGAGCTGGTTGTCAATGGTATAAGCTCCGGTAACCACATGACCTGACTGATCTGCATAGTAAGTCTGGTCTTTCGCGGCAAACCATCCGGTGATCATCTGTCCTGTAGCAGGATCGTAGTAATAGCTTCCGTCTTCCTTTGCCACCATGCCAGTCACCATAATGCCTTCCGGGCTGAATAAATAGTTCTTTTGATCGATCAGCACATCCCCTGTGACCATATGGCCGTCATTTGTATCAAAGTAATAGAAATTCCCCTTTTCATCACTGAGCCATCCTCTTTTCATGATTCCATTGTTGGAGGGCTCATAGAAATATTTCCTATCATTTAGTACGACCCAGCCTGAAGTTTTAACGCCCTCTGCTGTAAAATAATAGTCTGCCCCGTCTATCTGCATCTGTCCTCTTGCAATACTGCCATCTGCCGGAGAAAGGTAATAGGTCCCGCTTGCATCGGTAAACCAGCCGCTGACAAGATTCCCCGCTTCATCCAGATAATATCTGGTATCATTATAGCTTATCCAGCCTCTTTGCATTTTCCAGTTACTGTAAAAACGCACACTGCCATTATGGCCAATAAAGCCCTCCGGTATAATAAGGCTGCTGTAATCCTTATACTGATAATTGACATCTACCCTGCCGCTTACTCCGTTAACGCTGCCATGGCTGGAATACTGCCAGAAGCACACATTGTTATTGTACTCACAACTGTCATTGTACTGGGCAACCCACTTATCCCATCCCACAATGCTTAATTTCTGCGCAAACATATTCTTGCTGGAATAGACCATTGGATAATATCCCGCTCCGTCAATCACAGTGCAAAATGCATTGATAATGTCAATCAACTGCTGATTGGATAAATTTTTATGACACTTATCTTCAATATCAAAGACCACGGGATAATTTACCGTATAAGGAGCAATCCACTGTAAAAGAAGATTTGCTTCATTGGCAGCCTCCTCCGGTGTGGTGGCATAGGAGTAAATATAAACTCCCGTTTTTAACCCGGCTGCCTGTGCCCCTGTAATATTAGCGGCAAACTGTGGATCAATTCCGCTGTTGGTGCTTCCTGCCTTAATAAAGGCAAATTGTATTCCCGATGCAGCTACCTGCGACCAGTTTACCGCTCCGTTGTGCTTGGAAACATCAATCCCTCTGGCAATAGATCCATTGCTGCTTACTGCGCGTGCTTCGCCTGCTGGCATCATTCCAAGGATTGCTATGGCTAAGGCCCCGGCACAGGCTCTTCTTATCATTGCTCTGTATTTCCGAAATATCATTGGTAGTTTCTTCCTCTCATCTTATGGTATTTTCTCTTTTTTTATACAGCTTATATCTTGTTAAAGGGTTCCTTGTAAGCTGCTACTGTTCCCAGCTCTTCCTCAATGCGAAGAAGCTGGTTATATTTGGCTACGCGATCACTTCTGCAGGGCGCACCTGTCTTGATCTGTCCTGCATTAACTGCTACGGAAAGATCCGCAATAAAGGTATCCTCCGTTTCACCTGAACGATGGGAAACCACTGCTTTATATCCGTTTTTCTGGGCCATTTCTATTGCTTCCATGGCCTCTGAAACCGTACCGATCTGGTTGACCTTTACCAGAATTGCATTTGCTACATGAAGCTTGATCCCGGCATCTAATCTCTTGGTGTTGGTAACGAACAAATCATCTCCTACAAGCTGGATCTTATCTCCTAACCGCTCTGTCAGGCTCTTCCATCCGTCCCAGTCGTCCTCAGCCAGACCATCTTCAATGGAAATAATGGGATATTTGGAGATCAGTTCTTCATAATATGCGATCATTTCAGAGGTATCGCGCACAACATCCTTTCCCTTTAAAGCACTTTCTCCGGGGAAATGATACATGCCCGTTTTTTCATTGTATAATTCGCTGGAAGCCACGTCAAGGGCAATTTTTATATCCTGTCCTGGAAAATAATTACTTTTTTCTATGGCCGCCACGATCAGATCAAGCACTGCTTCTGCGTCCGGAAGATCAGGCGCGAATCCTCCTTCATCACCTACACTGGTAGCCAGTCCTTTTTCTTCCAGTATTTTCTTTAAAAAATGATAAATTTCCGCACAGATCCTCAGACCGTCCGCAAAGCTTTCCGCCTGCACCGGCATGATCATAAATTCCTGAAAATCTACTGTATTGGCCGCATGCTTTCCGCCATTTAAAATATTCATCATGGGAACCGGCATCAGTCTTGTATAGGCTCCTCCTAAATACTGATAAAGCGGAATTTTAAGGGATTTGGCTGCCGCCCTTGCCACCGCCATGGATACTGCCAGTGTGGCATTGGCTCCCAGATTTCCCTTATTGTCCGTTCCATCTGTCTGAATCAAAATCCGGTCGATCTCCACCTGATTTAAACCGTTTCTTCCTGCGATGGCATCCCTGATCTTGGTATTGATATTGTTAACAGCCTTTCTTACGCCAAGACCAAAATATCTTGTTTCCGCATCTCTAAGCTCCACCGCTTCAAACCGTCCCGTACTTGCCCCTGAGGGTACGGAGGCCTTTCCCGCATATCTTTTTCCTGTCATGGTATCTGTAAGTGTAATTTCTGCTTCCACAGTGGGATTTCCTCTGGAATCCAGAATTTCCCTTCCGTAAATGTTGGTAATCTGCATATATGTTTTCATAAAACTGCCTCCTTTGGCGAAATTTTTATAAGTATTGTAACCCTTTTTATAAATTGATATACTATGTTCTGTAATGCAATGGCATTTGTATTAAGAAGGAGTACTTCTATGAAGCATATAATTTCTTTTTTTAAAAATATAAAGCTTATGGATCAACAGCTGACTCATAAGGATTACATTAATATCATCCTCCTGACCTTCATTTTTTCAGTCTTAGCCTTTTTCAGGCTTGGAAATACCTACGCTCCCGAAACCGACTACATAACCGATACACAGAACCGCGATATTGTGCTGGACTTTGGAGAATATACAGACATTGGTTCTGTCTCTGTTTTTCTTGGGAACTTAAACACCAGGCATTTTTCCATTTCTGCTTTTAATGAAGTGACCGGCGCATGGGAAGTGTTTAACGGAGATGCTGTTGCGGAATCTGTTTTTGCATGGAATAAAATTGATTTAAATTACCGTTTGCGATACCTGGGCATTGTTGCCACGGATGACACTGCCGTGCTTAAGGAAATGGTGTTTCAAAAAACTGACGGCACCCAGATCTTGCCTGTCAACTATGAGGAATATCCTGCTCTTTTTGACGAACAGCATATGTTTCCTTCTGTAAAAACCTATCTGACCGGGACTATGTTTGACGAGGTTTATCACGGGCGTACTGCCTATGAATTTATCCATAAACTGACCACCTACGAAACCACCCATCCGCACCTGGGAAAGATTTTGATTTCCATTGGAATCCTCCTCTTTGGCATGAATCCCTTTGGCTGGCGTTTTATGTCTGTGATTTTCGGCATCCTGATCATACCCCTTATGTATCTGTTTGCCAGAAAGCTGTTTAAAAATTCCTTTATTGCCGCAGCAACTGCCGGGCTTTTGGTGTTTGACTGTATGCATTATAACTTATCGCGAATTGCTACCATTGACATTTTTGCCGCATTTTTTATACTGCTTATGTATTACTTCCTGTATGATTATTTTCTGAAAGACAGCTGGTACCGTAAATCTGAAAGCTGTCTTTCCGATAAATTTCCTCCAAAAAAAGTTTTTCTTCCCCTGGCCTTTTGCGGCATCAGTATGGCTTTAGGCATCGCCACCAAGTGGACGGGCGTTTATGCCGGACTGGGACTTGCCATTTTATTCTTCTGGTATACACTGACGCATTTTCCCAAAGGGCAGGTTCTGCGCCTTTTTGGTTTTTGCTGTCTGTTTTTTATTGCAATCCCTCTGGCAGTTTATACTCTCTGCTTTATACCAGTCGTAGGGTATACGGAATATTCGGGGTTAATTGATAAGGCAATAAAGGGAACCCAATATATGTTCGACTATCATTCAAACCTTGTTGCTGAGCATTACTACAGCTCCCCTTTTTATGAATGGCCCATTATCTGGATGCCGCTTCTGGACGCCAACGACGCGGTAAATGCCACCCAGGTAAGCGCTGTCAGTTGTATGGGGAATCCTGTAATCTGGTGGGCAGGTATTCCCTGTGAGCTTTTTGTATTCTTCCGCTGGATCATAAAAAAAGATAAAAAAGCCGGGTTTCTGTGCATCGCATACCTGGCACAGTATGTTCCCTGGATGTCCATAAGCAGAATTACTTTTATTTATCATTATTTTCCTGCCATTTTATTTGTGATGCTGATGATGGGTTATACTATGATGCATATAAAAGAGCATTTTTCCTGGGGAAAAAAAGCGGTTGCCATATATATGGCAGCCGCCCTCCTGTGCTTTTTCCTGTTTTTCCCTGTTATCTCCGGTTTTCCTGTTGATCTGGAATACGGACTGCATTTAAGATGGTTAAAAGACTGGATTTTAGTATTGTAAGCTATTGGCCTTAATCTGTGCATAAAGATCATAACCTACATATACGATAAGGCCAAACTGGGCAATGGCTATATACTGTATCGGCACAATATGCACCGCAATCAGATAAGGCATAAAGCTCAGCACTGATACCAGCATAAATCCGCAGGCTATGGGCAGCTTTTTTACATTGAGCGTTCCGTACAAAATAGCAAGAAGATCGATCAAAAACCCATATCGTTCATGCATATGAGGCAGTGAATATACTATAACCGCCACCGTAAACAACGCCAGCGTTATCATAAGCTCATTGGTAAGATTTACGTTCTTTGTATATAAATAGTAGGCAATACCTCCAAGTATTATTATGGTCATGAAAGTACCCGCCCCGCTGACCTGCTGTGCATGACGCATATCCGGCATGGCCTCTCCTAAAAGCGCATAAATATTGGGATATTCCAAGGTTCCCCATGGATAGGTTCCGGCCTGATCAAAATAGATCAGCATTAACTCTTTAAAATCTCTTCCCGCAACCCATGCCGGTATCGCGCTGATCACATAAATGATGGGTATCCAAAGAAAATCTGAAAGCCTGACGGTTTTTCTTTTTAACCACATGATAATTAGAAACGGGACAATGAACAGGGCCTGCAGCTTAAAGGTAAATGAAATTCCTACAAAAATCAGGCACCATCTGCTGTTGTCTTTAAAAAAGTAATAAAGGGCATACAAAATAAAGGCAGTATAAATAATATCGCATTGACACCAGTAGGCGCTGTCAAGTATGACCGTGGGGGATAAAAGCAAAAGCGCCATTCCCATAATGGATTTTCTTAAATTTCCTGTAATCTGATACAGAATCAGAAACACTGCCACGCTGGCCGCGTAATCAAAAAAAACAGATATTAGTTTAAGCCCGTACAGGTCATTGGTCGTTAAATAAGACAGCAGACACATCAGATACATATAGGGCGAAGAATAATTTGATATTTGATACTTCAGAGAACTAAAGCCCCCATGGGTCCTTATCTGTTCCATCCAATCCTCCAAAAATCCCCAGTAATCTGCTGACTCAACAGGCATCAGCTTCCATCTTATCATAAAGGCAAAAACAAACAGACAGGCAATAAATACCATATCCACCACTTTCAATTTGATTTTGCCGGCTTCCAGATCTCTGAACATGACTTTGTCCAAAATGCGTTCCTTCATGTTTATTTCCATACCTTTCCGAACCCGAATGCAATCTGCAAAAAAGGAACCTTTTATCAAGGCTCCTTTTTAATATAAACAATTTCATTTGATTTGTAAATGCAATCTAGTCCTTGTATAAGGTATCTTCTGCAACAAAGTCGGGCACCTGCCCCTTTAAGAAGCAATAATAAGCATAGGTTCCATAGCTTCTGCTAATTTCACTTCCGGCTTTAAAATAAACGATAATCTGGTATTCATTGTCATACCTGTTTCCGCCATCCCAGTTGCTTCCATAAGTAATATCCTGAGGCACAATACATGACGCAATTCTGGCAATATCTTCTTTCTGCGTATAATCAGCATAAACCCGCGTATCTATAGAAGCACTGCTTTGCATTGCCTCCAAAGCAATATTTTCCGCCTCCTCGTCGGTAATCTCGCTGCCTATGGCTGCTGCGCCCGCGGTGGTATTTATTTTCTCCTGTAGCTTTTCTCTTGCTTCGTTATTATAATTAAGTACCTGTATATGATCCACGTCCTCCAGATCAAGCTGCCCTTCCATATAATATCCATTCTCTTTAAGACAGGCAATACTTTCTTTGTAGAAGGGATAAATATCCATTTTTATGTCCCAGCTTCTTATTGATCTGGATATTCTATGGAAACTTCCAGCCGTCTCTTCCTCAATATGCAGCGTAAATTCTGCAATCGGCGTACTTTCCTTTATGTTGCTGAAATTCGCCAATGCCAGGTCTTTTCTGTAAGCCTCCAAAAGGTTCTCTGCGTCTTTTACGTTCATCTTTTGTGTATAAACCGTATTCCCATAAACAGCGCTGACTTTCTGTTTAACATTTGCACCTGCAAGCAGCAAATCAAGATTTTCAGAGGCTCCTTTCATATATCCCTTCTTAAACTCTTCCGATCCCATTATCTGGTCAAGCAGTTCTATGGTATTTTCATCATTTACATCTACCCAGATCACCCGGCTTACGCTGCGTCCGTTTTTCAAATGATAAATCAGTGTTGCGTAAGACCAGTTCTCTGCCTGTTCTTCCTTATATTCCTCCTGCTCCACGCGCCCTAAAAACTCATTGTAACCATTTTGGGAAATTTCAGCTAATTTGCATACTTCCTCCACATTTTTCAGCTGCATATATTTATCTGCATATTCCTGCTCCGACATATAAGAGCCATCCTGGTCAAACCGTCCGTTTCCATACATTGCTGAGTTTTCATAATAATCCGGCACAAAGGCTATGCTTTCAATATCCTTCTGTTTGGGAATATAACTGTCATACCCTGTAAAATCATAACGAAATCCCATAAAAATCAATGCTGCCAGCACACCGGCCACAACAATATGGGATTTTTTATGAAGGGCTCCCTTTATATCAAATTCGTAAATCACCTGTATCATGGCACTGCCCACCACCACCACAAGGGCGATGGTAAAAATCACATACCAAATCCCCTCCCCGGTGGTCAGGGGATCATAATTTATGGTTTCCGCAACCAAAAAACCTGCTAACAGTGAAAGGGGTATCACAAGCAGCACTTTAACAATGGGTTTGGTAATTGCAAAGGTCATTGCTTTTCCTGCTGCCTCCGCCGGGCGCTTTTTATAGCAAACATAAGAAATTACTAAAAGAACCAGTCCAAAGATAAGCAATTTGGCTGCAATGAAAAGCCTGTCATGTGAACTGTTCACAAAATCAAACAGCATTACAAATGGCGATAATATCGGGGACTTGTCATTTCCGTAAGAGCTGAAATACCGGAAAAACAGTTCTTTATAACCGTACAATACAAATCTTACCCCAAATTCATATAGTCCAAATACCAGCAGGGCAAAACCGGTGATCACAATATTTCCGGTAAGCATAACTGCCAGAATTGCCATATGATAAACACACAGGTAAAAACATATATTTATGCCAAAGGCTGTCGCTGCCGCATATAATACTTCTCCATCCACGCCTCCGTTTCCGGCTGCAATCAGTATGCTGATCAAAAGTCCTGATAAATAAGGTATCACATACAGTAAAATTCCATTCAGCCAGATATTCAAAAACCGTTTTTTCCTTTTTACCGGCATTCCCATATAGAAGTCGATCTTTTTTCGGCTGTACAGATAAGAAAATCCCTGAACTGCACTGATTATTGCAACAATCGTGGTCAGCACTGCTATCAGAGCCGAAACCCCAAGCGTATTGGCCATATTGAAAACCAGTTCCTCATGTATCATCTGCTGCGTCAGCTTAAGGCCGTAGGATTCCGCGATCCACTCTGAATGAATGATCGTGTTTTTTACTACCAGCGCAGTATAGACAGGGAATACCAACACAAAGGCCAGCATTGATATGACCCAGACCCATAACCTTCTTTTATTATTTTCTTTCATACTAACCAAGAATGAGCTTTTTGACATCATACCCCACTACCTCCGTTTCGCTGATAAATATTTCCTCTAAAGAAAGAGGCAGCGCCTCAAAAAATACCGTATTTACTGTTGCAAAGGTGGCCAATATTTCCGCCTTATTGCCCCGCACTGTAAGCACGTTTAAAGAACCTCTCTTTTCGTTCTTCATAATATCCAGCATTGAAATAACCTTTGCTTCATCTTCAATGGTCTTAAACACGCACTGCACCTTCTGGATATTACACTTCATATCCTCCAGATCCTTTGACAGCAGAACGCCTCCCTTATGCAAAAGTCCCACGTGGTCGCAGATATCCTCTAATTCTCTTAAGTTATGGGAAGCAATTATCGGCGTCATTCCCCGCCGCTCCATTTCACTTGCAAAAATACTTTTAATTCCCTGTCGCATTACCGGATCAAGACCGTCAAAGGTCTCATCACACAAAAGATACTTGGCTCCGCTGCATACTCCGCAGATCAGTGCCAGCTGTTTTCTCATTCCCTTAGAATAAGTATTAATTTTCCTTTTTTTATCCAGCCCGAAGTTAACCAGGTAATTATAGTAATCCTCCACTGCAAACTCATGGTAAACACAGGTAAGATATTTCTGCATATCTGCCGCATTGCTGTTTGCAAAGAAATAAGGTTCATCTGCGATAAAATAAATGTTCCTTTTGGCTTCCATATTGTCAAAAACCGGAAGACCATCCACAGCAATTTCCCCCTGCTCAGGCTCAAGCACGCCGGCAATCATTCGAAGCACCGTGCTTTTTCCCGCTCCATTTGTTCCTATAAGACCAAAAACCGTATTTTCCTTAATGGCGACACTTACGTTATCCACAGCTTTAATCTTATCATAAGATTTGGTTATATTCCTCAACTCAATCATACGCTACTCCTTCTTTGATACTCTGCATAATTTCTTCTTCTGTAATACCTGCCTCCAGGGCGGCTTTACACACCGCTTTCAGCTGTACAAACAGTTCCTGCTGGTATTGGAGAAACAGCTGCCTGCTGTCTGAAACAAAGTTTCCCTTTCCTTTTACCGTATAGATGTATCCCTGCCTTTCCAATTCCGCATAAGCACGCTGAATCGTGTTGGGATTGATGGACAGTTCAACCGCCAGATTACGTACAGAAGGAAGCTTGTCATCCGGACGCAGTACCCCACGAAGGATCAACATCTTATACTTATCTACTATCTGCTCATAGATAGGTCTTGTGTCTCTGTAATCTACAAGTATCATACAGCCTTCCTTTCCATTTGTACACACATAACAGGCTTTCTGTATTTAGTGTACTAATATCATTAATACACTTATCATATTATGGGCCTTAGGCTGTGTCAAGAGTATAGGGGGTTCTTAATAAAAGATTAACTTTTTTGCACATCTGTCTGAAACAATGATATACTGAAAAAAATGCAGCTTACATAAAAGGAGACTCTGTTATGGCTTCCATCTGGGGTTCTTTGGGCGGAAATATATCCGGAACAATTTATTTTCTTTATTTTCAATTGATCGGTCTTTTAATTGCAGGCACTTTATTGTCTCAAAAAAATACTGTTACTCGCCTGCTTTGCGGAAGCGTCTTAGGTTCGGTACTGCTTCAGTGGATACCGGCTTTGTTTGCATTCCTTCTTGACTTTTCCGTTGCAGCCCATATAGCCGCCGCCCTGTTTTCGGGAGTTATTGCTGTGGTCTTATTT
>USJG01000078.1 GCA_900554925.1 uncultured Lachnospiraceae bacterium | reverse complement strand
ATATTTATCCTATAATATACCATATCTGCAAAGGAGACTAATATCGTTATGGCAAAGGATTATTTAACCGAATTTCTTCCCGACCTTAAGGAATTCAGAGAAAAAACCATGAAATTTCACAACGGAGAACTTACCGTTGCTGAATACAAGAGCTTTTCCGGCGGCTTTGGAAGCTATGCGCAAAGAGGCGGACAAAAGCATATGCTAAGACTCCGGATGGCCGGCGGACGTCTCACAAAAGAACGTTTAAAATTCATTGCAAATAGCTGTGAAAAATATGGCATTGATAAGTTAAAAATGACTACCTGCCAGTCCATTCAGCTGCATGATCTGGAAGCTGCGGATTTATGCGAAATAATAGAAGAAGCCTGGAGAGCCGGAATGATCTCCAGAGGCGGCGGAGGTGATTTCCCCCGCAATGTTATGGCCTCTCCTCTATCCGGCGTAGAACAGGGGGAAAACTTTGATGTGATGCCCTATGCTGAGGCAGCCGGAGAATATCTTATGAACTTTATTAAGGCGGTAAAGCTTCCCCGTAAGCTGAAAGTTGGATTTTCCAATTCGCCGGAGAACTCTCCTCATGCCACTTTCCGCGATCTGGGCTTTGTTTCTAATAAGGATTACACCTTTGATGTATATATTGCCGGCGGTCTGGGCATCAAACCAAGTCTCGGCATTTGTGTGGCAAAAGGCATATCCCCTAACAAAATCCTTTATTATATCAAAGCTATGGTAAATACCTTTACCACCTATGGCGACTATGAAAACCGCAGCAAGTCAAGAACCCGCTTTATGCAGGAGTCTCTGGGAGCGGAAGGGCTTAAGGCTGCTTATCTTGAAAAACTTGAGGAAGTGCTGAAAACAGAAAAACTTGATCTTCAGATACAGATAACAGAATCTCACAAAAAAGGAACCGGACAGGCCATTTCTGACAAACGTCTCCTTCCCCAAAAGCAGGAGGGCTTATATGCTGTATTCTATCAGCCTGTTGGCGGAAATCTTACTCCTCAAAAAGCTGCGCAGCTCTATCAGTTGATCCAGCCTATGGAGGATGTGGAAATCAGGCTTACTCCTGATGAAGGGCTTTATATTATCAACTGCAATTCTATGGAAGCAGAAGCAGTATTGAAGGCAACCGCAGATGGTGCCCGGAATCTTTTTGAAACCTCCGTCTCCTGCGTGGGAGCCGCTGTCTGTCAGGTGGGAATCGGCGACTCTCCGGCCCTTTTATCTGCCTGCGTGGATGCAGTCCGCAGAGAAAATTTTGCCGACGGCGTTCTTCCCAAGATCCATATTTCCGGCTGTCCTTCCTCCTGTGGAACCCATCAGATCGGTGCCATTGGTTTCAGAGGCGGCATTAAACAGACGCCGGATGGTCCCAAGCCTGCTTTTGCCATTTTTGAAGGAGGCTGCCAATTGCAGGGACAGGAGATTCTTGCAGATATGGGAAAATCCATCACTGTGGAGGATATTCCCAGGTTTCTCGTGGAGCTTGGAAGAATGGTTTCTTCTGAAAACACCACTTATGACAAATGGATCACGCTCCACCACGACCAGCTTGAAGAATTGATTGAAAAAATATACTGCTTAGCGACTGCTTAAGGGCCGCTGCCGAAGGTTATGCTTCAATTCCAGCAGCGGCCAGCAGCCTGCCTGTATATTCACTCTTGTGATTAAAATAAACCTCCTCCACTGTACCAGCTTCTACCAACTGTCCTTTCTGCATAATGATTACCCGGTCGCACATCTCATAAACCACCCGCAGATCATGGGAAATAAAAAGAATAGACAATCCCATTTCCTTATGAATATTTTTAAGCAGCTTAAGGATCTGTGCCTGTATGGTTACGTCCAGGGCAGATACAGGCTCATCTGCAATTAAAAGTCCAGGCTCCTGCATCAGTGCCGCGGCAATGCAGATCCTCTGTCTTTGCCCTCCGGAAAGCTGGCTGGGGTATCTGTCCGCAAATTTTTCATCCAACCCTGCCTTTTCAAGCATCTGCACCACCTTCTGCTTTCTTTCCCCTGCGCTCATCCTGCCTCTAAGGCGCAGCGGCTCCTCCAAAGTCCACCCCACCTTTTTGGCTGGGTTTAAGGAACCATAAGGATCCTGAAATACCATCTGAGGATAGCGGGAGTTATGGTAAATTTCTCCCTCATAGGGAATAAGGCCAAGAATTGCCTTGGCAAGGGTGGATTTTCCGCTTCCGCTTTCTCCCACCAATCCCAGAATTTCTCCCTTCTTCATAGAAAAGGAAACATCCTTTAGTACCTGTATGCGATTGTTCTTTCCAAAAATCCCTTTGCTTCGGTCCTTGTAGGACACATTCAAATTTGAAACTCTGAGGATATTTTCTTTTTCATCCATTTTGCTTACTTATTCTAACCTTCCTGTCCACTTTAACAGACACAAATTCACAGTATCTTTTCATTGCTCTGCGGGGCTTTTTCTGACTACTTTGGGAATGGCAGCAATCAGCTTCTTCGTATATTCCTCTCTGGGATTCTCAAAAATTTCCTGAACGCTTCCCCTTTCCACCACATAGCCTCCCTGCATTACCAGCACCCTCTGGCAAAGCTGCTTTACCAGGCTTAAATCGTGGGAGATAAAAAGAATGGCTGTTTTCCTGTCTCTGTTCATTCGTTTTAAAAGCTCCACGATCTGGGCCTGTATGGTCACATCCAGCGCTGTGGTAGGTTCATCTGCAATCAATATTTTCGGGTTGCAGATCATGGCAGCGGCTATCATTACTCTCTGCCGCATTCCTCCAGAAAGCTCATGAGGATACTGTCTGTAAATCCTTTCAGCGTCTGCAAGCTCCACACTCTTTAGCATCTCTATGGCTCTCTGGTAACGTTCCTCTCTGCCCAGGTTCGTGTGAATGCGAAGAGCTTCCTCCACCTGCCATCCAATTCTTTTGACTGGATTTAAGGAGGTCATGGGCTCCTGAAAGATCATGCCAATATCATTTCCCTGAATTTTGCGAAGCTCCTCCCTTTCACAAGTCAGAAGCTCCCTGCCTTCAAATAAAATCTGCCCTCTCTTTTTCATGTCTCTGCGGCTTAAAAGCCCTGCGATTGCAAGGGCGCTCATGGATTTGCCCGAACCGGATTCTCCAACCAGCCCTACGATTTCCCCTTCTCTTAACTCAAGATCAAAATCGTACACAACGGTCTCCGGAATCAGATGGTCATGAAATTCTATATTCAAATCCTTTACCTGTAAAAGCAGTTCACTTTCCATATGAATATCCAATCTGAGGTTATTCCTCTTTTTTTAATGCATCACCTAAAAGGCTGAAACCTAGTACCATAAGTATAATGATCACTCCCGGAAAAATGGCGTAGGAGGGCGCCCGGAACAAATAGCCCTGAGCTTCTGAAAGCATTCTTCCAAGGCTTGCCTGAGGAGGCTGGACGCCAATGCCCAGAAAACTCATGCCGGCTTCCGCCAGCACCGCATTATTAAATCCGATCATAATTGCAGACAACAGTACCGTAAGGGTATTAGGCAGAATATGCACAAACATGATCCTCAAATGCCCTGCTCCCTGCAATCTTGCATTCTTTACATAATCCATGTTTTTGTATTTCATAAACTCACTGCGGACAATTCTTGCAAAGCTGGGAATAAAGGCAATGCCAAGCGCCATCACCACCTGATAGGTGCCGCTTCCTAAAAGACTGATAAAAACAAGCGCAAGCAAAATACTGGGAAATGCAAAAACAGCATCATTAATCCTCATCAGTATTTCATCCAAAATACCGCCAAAATATCCGGTAACCGCACCCAGGATAACGCCAAAAAAAGTTCCTATCAGTACCGTTCCCGCAGCTACTCCCAGGGTTGTTCCCGCCCCCTTCATCACTCTGCTAAGGACATCCCTGCCAAAATTATCGCAGCCCATGGGATGCTTTAAGGAAATGCCTGCAAACTTGGCGGCAGCGTCCATCTCATTGGGATCATAGGGCGTATAAAAAAACCCCGTCACAATAAAAAGCAGCATGAGGCCTGTGATGATCCCGCCAATGATTAAATTGTAGTTTTTCGTTTTACCATTCTTCATATTCTTTGCTATTCCACCGAAATTCTGGGATCAATCAGTCCGTATACCAGATCTACGATCATATTTACCAAAAGCACAAGCAGGGCAATGCACACTATCACTGCCATTACTACAGGATAATCCCTGTTGGAGATGGAGGTTAACAGAATCCTTCCAAGCCCCGGTATGCTGAATACCTGCTCAATAATGATGCTTCCCGCTATCATATCTGCAAGGGCCATGCCTAAGAATGTCACCACCGGAATCAGTGCGTTTTTTAGTATATGCCTGTAAAGCACAGTCCCTGTTGTGTTTCCGCGGCTGTAGGCAGTCCGCACATAATCCAGCTTTGCTTCCCCTATCACAGAGCTTCTAAGAAGTTTTACCGCCATAGCCGCCTTGGGAAGGGCAATGGCCAGGGCCGGAAAAAAAAGATACCCCACAAACCCCCAGAAATCTTTCTGGTATGACACATAGCCTCCCGGTGTAAACAGCTTAAATATCCTTCCAAATAAAAGTGTGATAAGTATTCCTGAAAAAAATGGCGGAAACGCCATAATGATCTGATTTATAATATAAATGATTCTATCGATAAAGCCCCCTGCGTGTCTGGCAGTGTAAATCCCTAAAGGAATCGAAATCACTACCATCAGCAAAAAGGCAATAACTGTCAATGTCAATGTAACAGGAATCTTATCAGCTACCATCTCCCTTACCGGAAGCCGGTAGCTGTAAGAGGTTCCCATATCTCCCTTAAGAAAACTGGCTGCCCATCTGCCATACTGTACCAGTACCGGATCGTTTAAGCCCAGTTCTTCCCTTAAGGCCTCTGCCCTGGCCGGCGTTGCTTCAGTTCCCAGCATAGAAGTAACCGGATCGCCGGAAATCACATGAAAGGCAAGAAAGACAAAAAGAGTCACTGCAAACAGTGTCAGAACCATCGTCAACAGCTTTTTACCTACATACTTCATCTTTTTGCCCTCCCTGCCTGCTGCTTACTGTGCTAATTTCAGCTTGGCAACATCCTGCACATATAAAGGATAAAACTCATATCCTGTATACTTCTTGTTTAATGCTACAAATTCAGGTAAATCCTGAATATACACGTTAGCCGCATCCTCAGACAAGATGCGTTCACACTCTTTGTAATACCTTGTCTTTTCGTCGTCATCTGTGCTTAAAACAGCATTGGCGTATGCTGTGTCATACTCTTCATTGCTGTAATTAATAAAGTTCTTTCCTGATGTGGAAGTAAAACGCTCCAGCAGCGATGCTGCTGTCAGATTGGAGGCGTCCACGCCTACTAGGGTTGACTGGAATTGTCTGTTCTGATATACATCACTTAACCAGCTGTCCCATTCGATCAGCTGAATCTGTGCATCTACTCCAATGGCCTTAAACTCCTCCACCAATACCTGAGCCGTATCAATATGGGGCTGATAATTGGAAGGAACGGATATGGTAAATGAAAACCCATCCGGATAACCTGCATCTGTCAGCAGTTCTTTTGCTTTTTCAATATCCTGATTATAAGTATCGTTCAGCTCTTCCATGAAATATTTGGAAAAAGCAGGAAACATACTGCTTCCAAGCTCCGTACCTTTACCGTCGGATACCATTAACATGATCTCATCAGGATCAATGGCATAACACAGCGCCTGACGGACCCTTACATCATCAAAAGGCGCCTCCTCATGATTCAGATACAGTGCCTGCACCAGATTCATGGTTCCTTCCAAAACCTCAAACTGGTCAGATAATTCCGCTGCCTGGCTGGCAGTGATTCTGGCAAACATATCAATGGAACCGCCTTCTAAGTCCATAACAAGCGAATCTGCATTGGCGCATATCTTAAAAGTAACATTCTCAATATTCGCCGGTTCTCCCCAATAATCATCAAACTTTTCCACAATAAAGTTTTCCTGTGGGGAACGGGAGACATACTTATAAGGGCCTGTTCCAATCGGGTTGGTATCCGGGTTTTCATTGGATGCCGGAATAATTGCCGTGGTCATATATGCCAGAAATTCCGTATCCGCCTCCTTAAGTGTGATAACAACCGTCTTTTCATCTTCAATCGTCACGCTTTCTATATTAGAAAACGCCGCTACCAGAGGCTCCCCAGCACTGGCATCGGCGCATTTATCAATGGAAAATTTAACGTCCTCTGCTGTCACTGTACTGCCATCATGGAATTTTACACCGTCACGCAGCGTAAAGGTGTAGACTTTGCCGCCTTCTGATTCTTCGTAGGCACTTGCAACAGCCGGAATAAAACTACCATCGCTTGCCGGTTTAACTAATCCTTCAAATAAGTTAAACAGTACCTCCTTAGTTCCTGCCGCCACTGCTTTGTGGGGGTCAAGACTGTCCTCTAGATCCTGAGGGATACCGATGGTAATCTGAGAAGAATTTTCTCCTTCCTTATCACCTGAACATGCGCTCAGTGCAATAGCAAGTGTCGTCAACACGAAAACCAGAAGAAGGTTCCTTAAACCTTTTCTTTTCATGTTTCTAAATTCCTTTCTCTTAGATTTATTATTTAGTTGTAGCGTTAAATATTTAACACTTGATTCATTGTATACAATATTAACAGGAAATGCAATGTTTTTTTGAAAATACAATATACGACCTGCAATATAAAACAGCTTAACAGGAACCACCCTTCGCTCCCCTTCGTATTATGATGGTAAACCGGGTGTAATCATCGCCGTCAATTTGCTGATTTGCAGCCATTATTTCTCCCCCTTTCCCATGCACTATTTTCTTCAATTTTTTTAATCCGATTCCGTGCCCTTTCCCCTTGCTGGTAAAGTCTTTCTGAAAAAATTCTCTTATCTGGCTATTTTCAAAGCTTTTTCCAGTATTGGCCACTATAATTCGCGTATCCGCCTCAGAGTTTATCAATTCAACATAAATTTTCCTTACTGTATTTTCCCCTCCCTCCAGGGCCTCTGCCGCATTATCCAGCAATATACCTAATATTTCCACTAATTCATACTCTGAAATGATATTGAGGTTTTTATCTATTGCAATCTTATAATCCACCTCTATATTCTTTTGACTGATTTCCTGTATTTTTTTATATAAAAATCCTGCAATCAGAGGATTTTTTGTTGTTAACAGCAATTCTGTTCCTCTGTCATTTTCAATCATGTCATTGCAATATTCTTTTTGCCTTCGTACCAAATCATCATAATTGTCGATGGTATAAACCATCCCCAGGATTGCGGTAATATGATTTTTCATATCATGCTGGTTTTCTCTGACCCGCTCCAGCAGTTCATCATAGGCGCTATAATATAAAGAATTCATTTGAAGCTGCAAATCCTTTTTATCCGCGTCGCTTTTTATCTTCTGCCACTCGCTTATCATGTAAAAAAATAAGGTGATGATCCATGACATCTGCATAATATTCATATTTTTCAAAACACTATACTTATCATCCGAAAAACCCTTCGCAGCCAGATACACTGTCAGGGAAGCAGCACCAATTTTAAAAATTCTCCCTTTTTGCTGTAGAAAATCTGAAAATACTTTCAGATGAACCTTATCTTTTAATAAAATGGCAAACAGCAAACCTCCCAAATTAGTCACGAGCTCGTTTATTCCCTTATATTCCCCCACTCCCCGCAAAAGAAAAAATATGGGAATACAAAAAATCAACTGAATGATACCGGTTACTGCCACTGAAATAAAACAGTTGATCAAGGTTACCTTAATACTGCTTTTATAATGTAACAAGGCATACAAAAACAAAACTGCATAAACAAGCAGCGACAAATATGCAAAAATCCCCTGTTCATTGATTCCCATAAGCAATACTGCCTCTGAAATGATCAGTATTATTAAATAAATATCAACAGATATTTGCTTATCGAATGTGTTAGCCAAACAAATAAAAACAATTAAAATTTCTGCAATTAAAACAAAATTCCCTACCAACCAATGCATCTTTAAAAAATCCCTATTCCCCTAAGTCCAAAAATTCTCTCACGCACTGCCTGTACGTAAGCCCGATTTCCAATCTTCCCAGTCCCTTCTCCAGTTGAATGATTCTGTCAACAATATCGATACTGCTGATATACGTGGTATTTACTATAATATTGCGTCGGCATTGCAGCATATCATGACTGTCGATCCGTTTAGATATCTGATCCATCGGCATATAAGGAATTTGTATGATACTGCCGTCCGATTTGTGTAAATGCAGCTTTCGCTTTACCATTTCCACATACACAATTTCATTCTGCCTGACCGCTATGATGATTCCGCCTTTTCGAAAATAAACCATTTTCTGCTCATATCCATTAGTGCGGTAATTTAAGCACTCTTTTATCTGTTTTCTGACCCACTCTTCATCAAAGGGCTTCTCTATAAATTTATGGCAATGCAGCTCTTCATAGCTATAATACTTAGGGTCCTCCAGGGCAGTAATGAATAAAACCGGTGTAAAAGCATATTTGGAATTATGACGTATGCCATCTATAAATTTAAGTCCCGAAACATCGTCAGCCACCTTGGTATCCAGAACAATATCTGCCATAAACAAATCAATGGTTACTTCCATTGCGCACTTATAAGCATCCGCAGCATTATCGCACGCATAGACTTCCACTTCTCCACAGGATTTTACAATTTTCTTAAGCCATTCTAAAATATTTTTCTCGTCTTCCACTATCAGTACTTTTCGCATAACATCATTCCATTTTTTAAAAAATAATAGTCTTATGTGCAACTTATTTTATTATTTTACCAGTTATTTCCGCAGTATGTAACTAATATATGCTTTCTTGTAATAAATAACCCTTCTGCATGTCATTTTTGGTAATCTTGAAACAATCTATTTGCCAAATTCGTAGTCTTTACACGATTTTGGGAATCTTTTTCTGAAAAAACAGGAGGCATTTCAAGTTTTAAAAAACTCAAAATATCTCCTGTTAAAACAGATTAAATTTACATATTTAATTAAAGTACATCAAGAAACTGAAAAAATAAGTCCCTTTGATTTTTTGACATTGCGTCAAGTTTTTGAGCATATTTACTTACTCTTATCTTGTACCCTTCATCAAGTACATCTTCCAACATCTCATCTGCTGAGGTATCCAGCGCATTTACGATCTTTATAAAGGTTTCTAACTTAGGCGTCTTTTCACCCCGTTCAATCATACCAATATAAACAACGCTTAAATCTGTCCTTTCTGCCAGCTCGTCCTGCTTCCATGATTTTGATAACCTCTTTTCTCTGATGTGTTTCCCAATACTTGTTAAATCCATACAATACCTCCCCTTTAGTAATAATATTTTACTAATAGTATAGATTTTTATTTTCATTAATTACAGAAACTAAAGGGGTAATATTATAACCATTGGTACATTTTTCCATAAATTTTCTGTTTTTATCACTTAATAGTTTTCTGCATTGATTTCAAAATAGGACTGAGGATGATTGCATACGGGGCAGATTTCCGGAGCGTTTGTTCCAACTACAATATGTCCGCAGTTGCGGCACTCCCATACCTTAACTTCACTTTTTGCAAAAACTTCTGCCATCTCAACATTCTTCAGAAGCGCGCGATAGCGTTCCTCGTGGTGCTTTTCAATAGCTGCAACCATACGGAATTTGGCTGCAAGCTCCGTAAAGCCTTCCTCTTCGGCAGTTTTGGCAAAACCGTCATACATATCTGTCCACTCATAGTTTTCGCCCTCTGCCGCTGCCTTAAGGTTTTCAGCGGTATCGCCTAAGCCGGCAAGTTCCTTGAACCACATTTTGGCATGTTCTTTCTCATTATCCGCTGTCTTTAAGAACAATGCCGCAATCTGCTCATAACCTTCTTTTTTGGCTACTGATGCAAAATAAGTATATTTATTTCGTGCCTGTGACTCTCCTGCAAAAGCTGCTTCCAGATTTTTCTCCGTCTGGGTTCCGGCATAGGGATTTTTCTTTCCAGCCGGCGCTTCCTCTATTTTCTCAAAAGCAGATGCGGGCTGCTTACAAATTGGACAGACATAATCCTCCGGCAAGGAGTCTCCCTCATAAATATAACCGCATACTTTACATTTCCATTTTGCCATTTCCTTTTTTCCTCCTTTTAAATCTGCACTTCTGTCTGAATATACAGTATGTAACATTTGCTCTGCCAGCTCACTCAAAGGCTTTCCATAAAATTCCTCATAAAGCGCTTTGATCTCCGTATTTTCATGGCTTAAGCGAAGGGTCATAGCCTCGTCACGTCCATAGAGGCTTTCAATTCTGGACTTTCTGATTTCGTCTGCATCCGCCATCAGATCGCGGGGCTGTCCGCCTCCGCCAATACACCCGCCCGGACAGGTCATTACCTCAATAAAGTGATACTGCTTTTCGCCTTGCTTTATCCTCTCTATCATCTTTCTGGCATTTGCTGTTCCGTAAACGACTGCCACATTGACTGTGGTTCCGCCAACATTTATACTGGCCTCTCGGATTCCTTC
>USJG01000077.1 GCA_900554925.1 uncultured Lachnospiraceae bacterium | reverse complement strand
TAAACATACACTATAAATTAAATATAACATTTTTTGTGTTGCAAAACAAAGAACAATTAAAACATAAAAAATGGTTTAAAAATAAAAAGTGTACGATAAAACTTATCTTGCAAATTTAAGATACTAAAAAAAAGAAGTAAAATCCATGCAAAATATAGACAAAAATCTAAAAGATAAAATGTGAAAAAAGTCAGTAAAGATTAGAAAGTGAAAATAAAACATATTATTGGAATAAAACTTATTAAAAATGCACAAAAACAAAACAAACAATTTTTATATTTTAAATAATTGACTTATTGCGCTGCTGAGAATACAATGATGATAACAAGAAACACGAAACAACGTTTTTAAAACGGTAATAATGTTACAAATAAGATGGAGATAGTAAGAACAAGGAGGCTTGCAAACTAACTACGGGTATCGAAGTTAGAAATTCTCAGAAAAGGATGGAGGAGTGGAATGAAGAGAAGAGTAATATATCCTGCAAGAAGAAGGACAGGAACGTACCGTTCACGAGCAAAAGAAACGCTTGTCTATATGCGAAAACATTGGATGTTTTATGCAATGCTTGCCCTTCCAATTTTGTATTATGTACTGTTTCATTACAAGGCAATGCCGGGAGTTGTAATCGCATTTAAGAACTACAACATATTCAAAGGCATTTGGGAAAGTCCTTGGGTAGGCATGAAATACTTTCAGCAGGTGGCGCGGTCAAAGGCGTTCTGGTTGTCAGTAAGAAATATGTTGGTGCTGAATATTATGGGACTGGTGCTTGGTTTCCCGCTCCCGATTATTCTGGCTTTGTTTTTAAATGAAATCAACCATAGGTTGTTTAAGAAAACGATACAGACTGTAATCTATCTGCCTCACTTTATTTCATGGTCGGTTGTAGGCGGTATGATGTATCAGGTTTTCGCTTCCTCAGGTTTGGTGAACACCATAATAAAGGGATTCGGAGGAAATCCGATTGGCTTTCTTTCCAATAAGGGTTGGTGGATCTTTACTTATTTTGTGGTAGGTGTATGGAAGAGTATCGGATGGAACACAATCATTTATCTTTCTGCTATGACAAGTATTGATCAGGAAATTTATGAAGCGGCCCGAGTAGACGGATGTTCCCGCTTTCGAATGATGAGATCCATTACGGTTCCTTGCATTAAGGATACAATCGCAATTATGCTGATTCTGGCGGTTGGCGGACTGGCAAGCATTGGTTTTGAGCAGCCTTATGTAATGCAGAATAGTACGGTAATGGAAGTGGCAGATGTGGTAAGTACCTTTACCTATCGTGTCGGTCTGGAACAGTCCAAATTTAGTATTGGTACTGCAGTCGGCCTTGCGCAGTCCTTCATAAATTTCGTTCTGGTACTCAGTGCGAACGCAATTAGTAAGCGCGTATCTGGCAGTGGTATCTGGTAAGGGAGGAAGTATGAAGAAAAAAATATCGAAGCTTCTGTCGAAGGATGGTTTGTTTAAAATATTTACTATTATAGTAGTAATGATAATTGCACTGATTTGTCTGATTCCATTTTTACACATTGCGGCAGTGTCATTTTCCAATAAGACACCGGTTATCAAAGGAGAAATCTTCTTACTGCCTAAGCAGATTGATCTTTCTGCCTACAAAGCTGTGTTTAACAATAAGAGTTTGATGGATTCCATGTGGTTCACAATCTTTTTGACAGTGGTAAGCACCCTGTTTAGTCTGACAATGACTGTGTTGTGTGCATATCCGTTGTCACGCCCGGGTTTAAAATTAAAATCTCCGATTTTGATTATGATTCTTTTTACCATGTATTTTAGTGGTGGTATGATTCCGGGATACTTAAATATTAAGAGTCTGGGGCTGTTAGACAAATTCTGGGTACTGGTATTGCCTGGTGTGTTATCGACTTATAACATGATTTTAATGAAGAGTTTTTTCCAGTCCATGCCTAGAGAAATAGAAGAATCTGCCTATGTGGACGGAGCCAATGATCTGGTCGTACTTTTAAGGATTGTGTTGCCACTGTCAAAAGCAATGTTAGCAACCTTAGCACTTTTCTACGCGGTGGGACGTTGGAATAGTTTTCAGGATTCCATTCTTTACATCAATAAGGATTCCTTATACACGATTCAGGTTCGTCTGCGTCAGCTGATACAGGCAAGTCAGATTAGCACCATGATGGAAGATATTCCAGAGATGAAGGACAACTTGGTCGCAGAGACGGTAAAGGCTGCCTGCATGGTATTTAGTATGATCCCGGTTATGATCGTGTATCCGTGGTTGCAGAAATATTTTGTAAAGGGCGTTATGATTGGTTCTGTAAAGGGTTAATCAAATTAGGTAAGTGATACAAAAGGCTATATTGTCGGTTATGCGGCAAGTATATAAAGCGAAAAAAACAAAAAGCATCTAATTTAAAGGAGGTAAATTTTTATGAAGAAGAGGTTCTTATCAACGATGCTGGCGTCAACATTTGTGCTCGGTCTTACAGGCTATGGAAGTTCCGCTGTGTTTGCAGACGAGGAGAATACCACATTACAAATTATGGTGTATGATCGTGGTAATACAACTGAGACCTATGGTTCAGCGACCGATAATTACTGGACCAGATGGCTGCAGAAGGAATTCGGTGATCCAAACAATATTACACTAGAATATGTTGCCGTTCCGCGTTCTGAGGATGACAAGAAGATCAATACCATGATGGCAGCAGGAGAAGCACCAGATATCATCTTTAGCTACACTGGTAGTATGATGAATCAGTTTGGTAAGGATGGTGGATTATATGATCTGACAGATCTGATCGACGAGTACGGCCCGACTCTGAAAGAAAATCTGGCATCATCGTTGCCTTACGGTGTATCGGAAGGTCATCAGTGGACAATTCCGGCAGTTCGTACTCAGGCGGGTTGGCAAACTACCTATATCCGTAAAGACTGGTTGGATGAGGTTGGCTATGAGCTGCAGACAGATGAAGATGGGATCTATCATATGAGCGTGGACGATTTCACCGATCTGCTTCATCAGTTCAAAGAACTGGATCCTGAAAATCAGGGAAGTGAGATGTATCCGCTGGGTGTAATCGGTGCTTGGAATGCAACCCAGACAAGACCGATCATCTTCTCATACCTGGATGTGGCATCAATGACCGATGAAATGCATGCATGCTACAACGAAATGTTCTGGCCGGGTTACAAGGAAGGTATCCGCTATTTGAATACACTGTATAATGATGGCATCATTGATCCAGACTTCATGGTAGATACCGATACTGGATATACTGCATTCAAGGGGCTTTTAACAAACGGACGTGTTCTTGCATTTGGTCATGATGCAGCACAGAGTGGTCCTAATGGCTGTGTTGATTTGTATGAAGCAGATCCAGACGCTGAGCTGGTTTCCTTCTATCTTGACAATGTAAATGGTGAGCAGTTTAATCGAATTTATGCACCTACTGGTATGTATATTGCAGTTCCTGCTTCCTGCGAGCATCCTGAGAATGCAATCAAGTATCTGGATTTCCTTGCTGATTATGACAATGCAAAGGTTTTACAGTATGGTTTTGAGGGCGTTCATTATGAACTGGACGGCAATGAGGTAATCACAATCACACCGACCGATGAGGAGAAGTCATCCTCTGAGTATGATTATGAGCGCATTACTTGTGGCGATATGATGTTAGTATACAATGGTAATCCGTATGGGTTCGTTCCTTCCTCTGAGGGTATGGAACCTGCAAAGGCAAAGGCAAACGATCTTGGAACCATGTGCCTGAAGAGTGCGTTAGTTGGCGGACAGGTTGATTATAACTTCCAGGGAATCCGAACAGAAGCAGATGAGGAGTATGCTGGTATTGTATCAGATCCTCAGACGAACATTCCGCTGTTGATTTCTTGTTCTCCAGAAGAATTTGATGATATGTATGATAGCGTGCTGAATGATTATCTGGAAGCAGGTGGTCAGGAAATTATTGATCAGAAAATCGCTCTGTATAAAGAATTAGAAGCAGCAAAATAATGGCGAGGTAACGTTATATAGCTCCTTCGTGCATCTTTGTGAAGAGTGCATATGAAGTGTAACTATATAGTGGGAACGAAACGCAAGCCGGTCTTTTGTAGCGCGGGCTTGCGTTTCTTGCATATAAAAAGAGAGGTATAGGATGGATACATATTTTAAAAAGAAGTTAGTTGCGGGAAAACTGATTCGTCCATTTCTGGTAACTGGTGTTTTGGAAAAGGATTATCCGGATGAGCGTACCGGAAAGGCAATGCGAGCTTATATTGAGAAAATGATGGCACAGGCTGGGAAAGAGCTTAGCAATAAGGAGTTTCGTGAGTTTGATTCCTTTACCGTTTGTGATATGGAAGGAAAATGGACGGTATGCGATGCACAGTCTCCAAAGTATGCGGATGGTCATTATTATATTACTGAAAAATTTGGTCTGATGCCGATTTATCTGGAACTGGAGAGTGAGTGTGAGCAGGAGATTACAATCAAAATCCCGGAGTGTAGACTGGTTGTCTTGTTAAATGGCAGTGTGGTATACAATAATACCGATTTGAGTTCCAGAAAGCGCCCACGCCGTTATGTGTTTGAGCATGTGGTAAATCCAAATTGCGAGATGGTAACATTAAAACTGAAAGCTGGTAAAAATACACTGATCGCTGTTTCTGGAAAGGTCGATCGAGGAACTGGTATTAGCCTGAGTATGGAACTGGTTTCCTGTGAGGCTCCTCTTTTTGCCAGTGTGCCACTCAACATGGATGAAAATGTGCGTGCAGAGATTTTCCGTAGTCAGCTGGAGACCCATTTGGAGGATGATATTTATGAGGAAGGGGAGATCCCAAAGATTTGTGTGGGTGGCTATCCGTTCTCAAATTGCGTTGTGGAATTGAATGTTCTGGCATCAAAGAAACAGGATGAAACGCAATCGGTAGTATTCTCGCTTACACTTGGAGCAGAAGATGACAGGGGCGTGGTAGAAAAGGATGGCATGATTGCCATGAAGGGTATTACTAAGCCTGGAGAGTATACGGTGAATATCGCGTGGAAGTTGCTTGATGGTACGCCACTGACAGAGAAAACAGTAAGCTTTTCGATTGAGCAGGTTCTGGCACCTTATCCAGGTTGGGAGCACTTTGAGGAAAGAAGACAGTTGACGCTTGAGAGATTAGCTTCTCAGGGGAATGCACTGGCACTGTATCGTTTGGGCCGTGCAGATGAGATAGATCATGAAAGCATCCGAGTTTTGTGTGATAAGATTGAAAAAAGAAAGGACTGTGCAGATTTTGAGCTGTTGCCACTGCTTTGGCTGATGTGGGAGGATAAGGATGCCGGTCTTTTGGATCCAGAAATTGTGGAGATGGTAAAGCATGCATCGTTAGGCTTCCGTTACTGGGTAGATGAGCCGGGAACCTCTTCCATGTTTTATTGTTCTGAAAATCATCGTATTGGCTTCCATGTATGCGAGTATCTGGCTGGTCTTTTATATCCGGAAGATATTTTTACCAACTGCGGACAAAATGGTATGTATCATTCGTTAAAGGGACGTATGCACTTGGTAGAATGGCTGAATCAGCGCTGCCGTGTAGGCTTTGACGAGCCACATTCGGATTCTTATTTGCCGGTTACGATTTCGGCTCTTTTGGTACTCCGCGAAGTATTGCCGATGGAGGAATATCCGCTTCGCAATATGGTGAATGTATTGTTAGACTTTATGACCTTTATCTTTGCGGTAAGTGATTTTGATGGCGTAATGGCAACACCTAGAGGACGCAGCTACAACAAGCCACTGCGTAGCAGATTGGCGAGCACGATCAATGGTTTATTCTGGATGTTCTTTGGCAATGCACCAGCCAATGCGAAATTTGCCAGTCAGGAGATGGCATTTAGCTATTATGTACCGCCGAAGGGACTTTGTGAGTTAGCGGATAACTTTACGCCAGCCACTTTTACATTCAAGGAAGGTATTATGCACTTTGATAAGCATAATGCCGACTTTACAATTCGACGTACACCAGAGTATATGATTGGCGGCGTGCGTGATCACAATGTGGGAATGTGCGATATGCATTTTATTTCAGCGATGATTGCACTTCCAGGGGATATCTCATTATTTTTCTCATCTCCGAACAATGTGGCAGAGGGAAGCGGCTTGCGTCCTGATTATTGGGCAGGTCAGGCGTTCTTGCCAAGAGTACTGATGCATGGACGTACGCTGGCTGTGATTTGGCATAATGTAAATAACCCAGATATCTGGATGACGCATTGCCATTTTAATGCACGTAAATTTGATGAAGTAATATCAGAGGGAAAATGGACCTTTGGACGTAAGAACGACAGCTATGTGGGCATTTACTCCAATGTACAGCATTCGTTCCGCAAGGAAGGTGCATATGCAGGAAGAGAATTAGTTGTTGACGGCAATGAGACCGTATGGCTGGCAGAGTGCGGAAGCAAGCGAGAGGATGGAACCTTTGAGGCATTTTGCAAGAAACTTCTTGCAGCCAAAGTTACGCAGGAGGGAGAGCAGTTTACCTTTGCTTCTCCGGGAAGTGGTCTGTTAGAATTTGGTTTGACAGATGGATTCTTTGTATATGGAAAGGCAGTGCCGATCCCGGATGCATTAGTATCTAGTCCATATCTGAATTCTCGTTATGGCAGTGGAAGATTTAATTATACTTGTCCAGATTTCACTGTGACACAGTGGAGTTATCCTGCAACGGAATAAAAGCTGTGGAAAGGAAAATATAAAAATATGAATGAGATTCTTAAAGAAAAGGACTCTGCATATGAAAATGGGTTTCGAAAACCAGAGGAAGCCATTCAGCTGATCAGTGAGAGAATGCTAACGCATAGGGCGCGTGTGGAGCTGACACTGCGCCCCTACTTTAAACAGGAGCATATGGCATTGACAGCGATTTCTCAGATGGCAGAGTTAGATTTAAATTATCGGTATCCAGACGCAAAAATAGGAGATTGTGCCTATATTAAGACCAATGCATGGGCGGACCGGGATTGTGAGGCAGCGCTTACCATTGCTGGTAATGCCTGCATCTGGCTGAATGGAAAAGAGGTCTATCAGAACAATACACTGAAAAAGCCATTATGTGAGGTGAAAAAGGAATCCGAGTACACAATTGTGGAGGTTTTCTTGCATGAGGGCGATAATGAGCTCTTGATGAAATGCACAAAAAATGAACAAAACTGGGGACTTTTGCTTTACATTGCGTATCCGAGATATCCATTCCGCTGGACCAGAGATTACCTGTTATCGGTTCGTCCAATGCTTCCATTTGAGGAGACAAAGGGAATGGAAGGGTTTGCACATATTGGTCCGTTCCCGGCGGAAGAAGACACAAAAGAAGCAGAAAAAGCCATTGAAAATGGCAAGGTAGGCTATCATGATAAGCTGACACTTCCAGATGGAAGCTGCATTGAGTGGACGCCAAAATGGAATGAAAAATGCCTTGGGAAAAGAGTGGATTTTGAGGAGGTATATGGCAATAGCCAGGGCTGTGGCTATGCACTTACTTATGTGGACAGCAAGGAAGGAGAGCCTTACACACTTGAACTTGCAGCATCTGGTCGTCTGCGCGTATTTGTAGACCATGAAAACATCTATGAAAGTGCGGATGGAAATAAGACACAGCTGTACTTGATCGGAACTGGCAAGAGAATATCAATTTTGATAAAGGTTCCTCGTACCGGCAAACATTGGTGGATGGAAGGAGCCGTATACAACCAAAAGAAAGAAGATGTCAATTGTGTTCCGTTCGTACAGGCAGGAGGAATGGGACCAGCCCGCTTTCTTGTAACGGGCCCTTATGTGACAGAGATTGGAGATCCACTTTTTATTCCATTTGCACCGGAGCAGGAAATCCAGTTTGAGCGGCCGTATCCATTAGGCAATTATGAGCATGGATTTTGGCGTATGCCTCAAAGAGAGACTTATATTCGTCCGTACCGGGATGGCATTTTCTTTGGACAGTGGTTTTATGCTGTGCAGGTGGGACTTCATGGATTGATGTATGCGGCAAAGCTGACTGGAAACAGAGAGCAGCTTGACTATTATCTGGACAGCATTCAGACAATGGCCGATTACTTCTATTATAAAGACTGGGACAAGGAACAATTTGGTGATCCGACGTTAACGCCAAGAGCGTGGGGACTTCCCGATCTGGATGCATGCGGTACGATAGGTGTTTCGCTGATTGAGACGTATGAGATAACTGGAAATCCAAAATTGCTCCCGGTAATTCATGCAGTGGGAAATGCGGTTATGACACATATTCCGACATTTCCGGACGGCACGTATTTCAGAGTAAAGACGATGTGGGCCGATGATTTGTATATGAGCTGTCCATTTCTGGCAAGACTATATCGCCTTACTGGAGATAAGACGTATGAGGAGCAGGTTCATCGTCAGGTGGCAGGCTTTAAAAAGCGTCTTTGGATGGAAAATGAAAAATTGTTTTCCCATATCTATTTCCCAGAGGAAGAACAGATGAGTGGTATTCCTTGGGGACGAGGAAATGGTTGGATTGCAGTAACGCTCACGGAGATATTGACCTTACTTCCAAAGGAAAATCCACACTGGCAGGAGGAACTTACGCTATTCCAGGAGTATATGGAGGGCGTTAAGGCGTGTCAGGATGAGACTGGTATGTGGCATCAGGTGTTAAATGAGGCCGATTCGTATCTGGAGACATCCTGTACCGCAATGTTTTTACTGAGCATGTCGCGTGGTGTAGGAAAAGGCTGGTTAGATAAGGAGACCTATTTGCCGTGTATTCAGAAGGCATGGACGGCACTTTTAAAGCATTCAGTAGATGCCGTGGGTGATGTGTATGGCGTGTGCTTAGGCTCTGGCTGTGCAAAGGAATCCATTTATTATAAGCAATTACCTGCCAAGAAAAACGACGATCATGGAACTGGAATTGTCATGATGGCAGCGGTGGAAATGATCAACTATGGTTTGACAAATTGACAGGGATCAACTAAACTAAAAAGAAATGACAGAATTCTGGGGAAGAGAGGAAACGGGGTTGAAAACAAGTAAAAAAAGAATTTCATTGGACTTAAATAATTTGTCACAAACAGCGCTGGTGGGAAAGGCATTGTCATCGGAGATGCGTTTGCAAATATTGAAATTTTTGATAGAAAGGTCAGCAAATATCAATGAGATTGCGGCCCAGTTTGGAATTCCCCAGTCGTCTGCAGCGTTGCATGTGAAGGTTTTAGAGGAAGCAGGGATGATTTCAGTTGTGGAACGTCCTGGCGTGCGAGGAATGCAAAAGGTATGCGGCATTTCCTTTGAGGATATTTATCTAAATGCATTTAAGCATAAAGAAGAGAGTGACAGCAGTAAGGTATTTCGGTATGCCATGCCGATCGGCAACTATTTTGACTGTGAGATCAATGGCGATTGTGGTATTGTTACCGAGAATGGCTATCTGGGAATCGAAGATATGGCCTCCAGCTTTTATTGGCAGAACCGTGGGGAAGCGCAGCTTTTGTGGTTTGAAACTGGATTTGTGGAATATCGTTTTCCTACCTATTTTTTGAAAAGTGGGCAGAACCATGAGGTTTCCTTTTCTTTTGAGGTGTGCTCGGAAGCACCGGGATATCAAAATGACTGGCCTTCAGATATTACCGTTTGGATAAATGGAGAGGAAATCGCTACTATGACGATACCAGGAGATTTTGGAGGCAGAAGAGGTCGTTTAAATCCAGAGTGGTGGGGCGATACACTGACCCAGTACGGTCTGTACAAGGAGGTTAGAATTACGGATACAGGGTGCTATGAGAACGATATGAAGTGCTCAAACCTGACCTTGAAAGATTTGGAACTGGATAAGAAAAATTGTATCAGCTTTAAGCTGGGCGTAAAGCCTGACGCTGTTCATGCAGGGGGAATGAATCTGTTTGGAGAAAAATTCGGAGATTATGCCCAGGCGATTGAGATGAAGGTCATATCCAAAATCGAAAAGCCGCAAAGCGGCGAGGGAGAAATTTTATTAAATGAAATTTAAGAAAAGTGAAAAATGGATTATGCTAAGCTAAGCGCCTTCTTTTGAAACAAAGCCAGTTTATAATTCTACAGTGATAAAAATGCGAATAGAACTTTGAATTAATATAATTATTTTGAAAGTGATAAATTGATGGGCGTGAAATGTGGAGGAAAACAAAATGAGCATTAGGGAATTGCGTGAGAAATTTGAGCAGGAGAGAGCAGAAAAACAGGAACAGGGAATACTTCTTACATTTGAGGGAGTGGAAGGCTATGATGTTTACAATACGTCTGTTCCATTTATGTATGAAGGAAAAGAGTATATTTTCGGCAGGGTGGAGCGCCGCAATGAGTGGGCAACTTCTACAGTGTGCCTTTTTTCAAAAAAAGCAGAGGATGTGTGGGAGCGAGTAAAAGATACGATGATGTATCAGTTAGAGGATCCTTTTGTGGTAAGGATAAATGGCGAACTTGTGCTTGGAGGAACCAGAGTAGATTTCTCCAGAGGAAAGCTGTCTGGTTTTTGTGGTGTGTTTTATAAAGGCACCAATTTATTTAATCTGTATTACTTTACCACCGGTCCTCAACAGATGAAGGATATCCGCTATGTACAGCTGACAGACGGAAAGGTGGGCGTTTTCTCCAGACCAAGGGGAGAAGAGATTCGAAAAAAATATGGAAGTGAGGCGGTAATTGGTTTTACGGTATTAAATAGTATAAACG
>USJG01000076.1 GCA_900554925.1 uncultured Lachnospiraceae bacterium | reverse complement strand
TCCGAAGGCGGTAAACGGCGAGCAGTGCGCCATGATGGTGAAGGCCCTTTACAAAGAGGGAAAAAGCGCCGAGGCTGAAAGGTGGGCGGAGCTGTCGCTGGAAAAATGGCCGGATGAGGAGCAGTCCTATTTAAATATTTTGTATATTAAATATAATCTGGGAAAGGAAGAGGAGTTTTATAAGTATCTGAAGGAACTGACAGGTTCGGGGATCGCACTTTCCAGAAAAGGGCTGGATATAGTACGTTTCTGGCTGAAAAGATAAAGGAGGAGCTATGCAGGAGGCAGGCAGTATTTTATATTTTGTAGTTTTATATTTTTTGCTTATGGTGCTTGTGCCGGCTAAGCTTCTTAAGCTTCCTGTCGGGAGGAGGCAGATTGCTGACAGTGGGATAAAGGCATTGCTGGTCAGTTATACGGTATGTATCAGCTGGGTATACGCGCTGGGACTTTTACATATTTACAATAAATATACTTTGATTGCAGGACTGATATTAACAGTAATCATATATGGCTTTATCAAAAAAGTAAACTATCCCAAAGCCATTATGGAACTGTTTCACCTGCTGGCGCTGTTTGGGGGAGGCCAGTATCGTCTGGAAATTTTTATCAAGGACTGGATACGCAAAGGCATAAAGAATTTAAAGGAGGCAGTGAAAATCTTTTTTGGCAGTCTGACCCTGGGGAAGGTTTTGTATTTTCTGGTTGGTCTTGCAGCCTTTCTCATTCTGATGCAGAGAAGATTAACGCCTTTTTTAGGCAGTTATGCCTACATGACCTCAGATATGTATGTTCATAATGAGTGGATCAACTACATGGAAGCAGGGGATATTTTTTATGATGGCATTTATCCCTTCGGCATGCATAACATGCTTTCTGCCCTGCATCTATTAAGCGGACTTTCGCTGAACCAGATTTTTCGCTATTATGGCGCCCTGAACTGCGTTTTGACCGGAGCTGCGGCCATTTACTTTCTGCGTCGCATAAGCCGTACCAAAGGGGCGGTTTTGATTTATTTAATGCTGTATGGAGTGACGGATTTTGCAGGGAATGTTTTTTCTTATCGTATGATATTTACGCTGCCCCAGGAATGCGCAATGCCTTTTTTGCTGGTATGTCCTCTGTTTTTGGGGAAATTCCTTGAGGAGAAAAAGAAGGAGGATGGCATTTATTTTGCGCTGGCCGCCTCCCTGATTGTTTCCACCCATTTCTTTACCGCAGTTTTTGCTGTTGCGCTGTGCGGCAGTCTGGGACTTTCCTATCTTCGCAAAATATGGAAGGAAAAACTGATGCTTCCGCTATGCCGCTGCCTGTTTTTGATGATGTGTATCAGCCTGCTTCCCTTTCTGGTTGGGAAACTGGAAGGAAAGTACTGGCAGGGTTCCATGTCGTGGGCGCTAAGCGTTATGACAACAAACGACGAACAGGAAGAGGAAGAGCAGCAACAGGAAGCTGTGGATGCAGACAGCCTGGAGGTGGCAGAAGAAGCAGAAGCAGACAGGGGAAATCCGGTAGCTTTGTTTTTTAACATGATGGTAGAGAAAATGTATGCTTTCTGGGGCTATGTTTTCTGGGCCGGAATGATTTATGCCGGGCTGTATTTTCTCATTGGAAGGAGCAAATGGAAGGACTGGAGAAATAAGCAGTTTTTTGCAGTGTGGCTGACACTGCTCTTTTGCGTGATATTAATTGGTTACTGGATCCTTGGGCTTCCCCAGCTAATGAAGGAAGAAAGAGTCAGAATGTTTATCGGGTATTTAGGGCCGGTGCTTTTTGCAATTCCCCTGGAAAATCTGGCGGTATATCTGAAAAAATGGGGAAAACCCATCTCCGAAGGCCTTGGACTTATTCTGGCGGCCTTATGCTTCTATGTCACTTACGGACTGGGGAATATTCCCTTTCAGACGTACTTTTATCTGGAGACTTCAACAGCCGCCAGAGCCTGTGTGGAGATTGCTAAGGAGTATGAGAAGAATACATGGACCGTAGTATCGCCGGTAGAAGAGCTGTCTTTGATAAGAGGATCAGGGTATCACTACGAATTGTGGGAGTTTATTACGTCCATGGAGAGATATGAACCTGACAGATACCTGGAGATTCCTACTCAATATGTGTTTTTTATTTTGGAAAAGAAGCCTATTCCCTATAATGTGACCAGAATTATGGGCCAGTACTATGATGATCCGTCTGTGGATCTTAAAGACGCAAAGCAGGTGGTAACCAGAGAAATGCTGGGAATATCAGAAACCGGTTCCATGAAATATTATAATATTTATGAAAACCGCAGGGCCCTTGAAGCAAAGCTGGCGGCCTGGATTTCAACATATTCTGAGCTGTTTCCGGATCAGATGAGCGTATATATGGATTCTGAGGACTGCACAGTATATCGTTTGGAGCAGAATCCATATGCCTGGAATAATCTGGCTGTTGATTATGGCTACAATGTGATTTCGGATGAGGAGTATGACAGTATGCTTGCTGCAAAGCAGGCAGAGCAGGCAGCCGAGGAGGAGTAAAGAGGCAATAAATGATGAAAAAGAAGGTACTGTTTGTAATAAACACCATGGGAAGAGCGGGAGCAGAGAGATGCCTGTTGCATTTGCTTAATGCCTGGGAGGAGGAGGGGTATGAGCTGTCCCTGTTTTCTGTGCTGGGCAGGGGAGAGTTGTTTTCGGAGGTTCCCGGACATGTGCGGATTTTAAATGAAGCGCCTTCTGTATCCTGCGTGCTGGATAAGAAGGCAAGAAGGGCGTTTGCCGGGGAGATCCTTAAGGGAATGATGAAAAAGGGGATGCTTCTGAGACAGCTTCTCCCCATGCTCAGGCTTTTGCTCTGGCAGATAAGGGAAAAAAAGGTAGATGTAAAAAAGCTGTGCTGGAAGACGGTATCGGATACAGCGCCGGAAATCATGGAAGAATTTGATCTGGCAGTAGGCTATCTTCAGGGGGCGGCAACCTACTATGTTATGGATCATGTAAAGGCCAAAAGGAAAATTGTCTTTTTGCACAATGAATATGAAGCCAGCGGTTACTGCCCCATATATGACAGGGATTATTATGAGAAGGCAGATCGGATTTTCTGTGTGTCTGATTATACCTCCAAAGCCCTTAAGGGGGTATTTCCCTCCTGCGCGGGCAAGATAGAGACCTTTTATAATTTTGCTGACGCCGGCTGGGTAAGGAAGAAGGCCAAAGAGGGCACAGCAGATGAAATGATAAAGGAGCCGGGGACGATCTGCCTTTTGACGGCGGCAAGACTTGAGCCTGTGAAGGCCTTTGACGTGGCCATACAGGCCATGGCCTTAATGAAGCAGAAGAAAATCAGGGCTGTGTGGTATGTGCTGGGAGAGGGTTCCCTGCGCCAGCAGTTAGAAAAGGAGATCAGGGCAAAGCACGTGGAAGATTGCTTCTTTTTGTTGGGACAAAAAGAAAACCCCTACCCTTATATTGCAGCCTGCGATATTTATGTACAGGAAACCCGGTTTGAAGGGTTCTGTACTTCTATTACAGAGGCAGTGATCCTTGGCAGAAAGGTAGTGGCCTCCGACTGCGGGGGAAACACAGAGCAGCTTACCTATTACGGAACAGGCGTACTTACGCAGTTAACCCCCCGGGCAATCGTGGAAGGAATTGAAAAAGCATGGAACAGTGATCTGCCAGAGGCAGATGTTACGAGCAGGCAGAAGAAGGAACTGGAACGCCTGAAAAAAGAGGCAGAGTAGATTAAGAAAAGAGGCGGCGGCAAAGATGAAAAAAAGAGTAAACAAAATAATATTTTTTGTGTGTGCCATTTTTCTGTGCTGGATAGGGATGCCCTGCCAGAGCTTCGGCCAGGAGCAGTCTTTGACAGTTGAGGTTCACTATACCCGTTACAATGAAGATTATGAGGGATGGAACCTTTGGCTTTGGGTGGATGAAAATGAAGGAAGATCCTTTGAATTTGAAACAGATGGCAGTGAAGTCAAAACTGAAGTTGAGCTTTCCCAGGTTAGTGGGGATTCCAGGATAGGCATTTTGTTACGAAAAGGCGACTGGGAGGAGAAGGATGTTGACGGGGACCGTTATCTGGATTTAACTAAGGCTAAGGAGGGCAGGCTTACCATCTGGCTTATGCAGGGAGAAGAAACCGTCTACTATAGTCAGGAAAAGACCGGAGTGCGTATCCTGGATGCCTGCCTTGATTCGGAAACAGAAATTACCTTTCGTGCATACTGCGCGGGAACGGAAAGCCTTTCCGTAGTGGATCAGCAGGGAAAAGAGTACGCCCTGGCTCATCAGGAGCTGTCAAAGGATGGCAATATCGTGTCGGGAAAATTAACCTTAAAGGAAGCGGCAGCTTTGCCGGGAACCTTTTATCTGGTAATTGGAGATGTGAAGGAAAGCATCCGCTTTGGAGGGATTTATGACACAGATGCTTTTAAGGACAACTTTGTGTATGAGGGAGAGGATCTGGGAGTGATCTGCCAGAAGGAAAGGAGCAGTTTTTGTCTGTGGTCGCCCATGGCAGAAGAGGTAACCTTAAAGCTTTATGAGGAAGGGACGGGGGGAAGCCCGGTTAAGTCCATTCCCCTTACGCGGGGAGAAAAGGGGGTATGGCGCCTTACTCTTGAAGGAGATTACAGGAATCAATATTACACCTATGTTGTCAATGTCCAGGGAGAGGAATGGGAGGTTTCTGACCCTTATGCCAGAAGTACCGGTTTAAATGGAGAAAGGGGAATGCTGCTTGCCCATGACGAAGGGGTGCCGGAAGGCTTTTTGGAGGATACCTTTCTTACCAATACAGCAAGGGAGGATGTGATCCTGTATGAAATGAGTGTCAGGGATTTTACTTCTGATGAGGTCTCAGGAGTGCAGGAAAAGGGAAAATTTTTGGGTCTGACCGAAAAAGGAACTGTAAACCCTTCCGGGGACAGCACCGGTCTGTCTTACCTGGCTGAATTAGGGATCACCCATGTACATCTTCTGCCTGTTCAGGATTTTGGGGGCGTGGATGAGGAAAATCCTGAGGAAGCATATAACTGGGGATATGGGCCTGTAAGCTTTTTCGTGCCTGAGGGCTCTTATTCCACGGACCCTTACCACGGGGAGGTCAGAGTGGAGGAATGTAAAAGGATGGTACAGAGCCTTCATTCCGAGCAGATAGGAGTGGTTATGGATGTGGTGTATAATCACACCTACCAAAATACAGATTCCAATTTAAATCGTATTGTTCCCGGATACTATTACCGTATGAAGGAGGATGGCAGTTTTTCAGATGGTTCCAGGTGCGGAAATGAATTGGCGACGGAACGGGAAATGGTCAGAAAGCTTATTATGGATTCTCTCAAGTACTGGATGGAGGAATACCATATAGATGGCTTCCGATTTGATCTGATGGGCCTTATAGATGTGGAAACCATGAAGGAGATAGAAGAGATGGTCTATAGCATCAATCCCCATGCAGTATTATACGGGGAAGGCTGGGACGCAGGGGAAACTGTCTATGAAGGAGTAAGGATGGAGTCGGCCAATGCATGGATGACTCCTCAGATCGGTACCTTCAACAATGTGTTCCGCAGAGCTGTCCAGAAATATATCTGCGGGATGACGGAAGAGGAAAGCACCGTGCTGGGGATGCAGTTCGGCTTTGCAGGAGCAGTCAGTTATCCCCATATTTATGACAGAATGGGCAGTTGGACGGACAATCCGCTGCAATGTATTAATTATGCTTCCTGCCATGACGGCTATACCCTTTGGGATCTGATCACCTTAAGCTGCCCTGAAGAAGGGGAGGAAATGTGGAAACAGAGGGATCGTTTTGGGGCGGCCTGTGTGCTTCTGTGTCAGGGCACGCCATTTTTGCACAGCGGTGAGGAAATTTTAAGAACCAAGACCTCGGAGACGAATCCCGATGTAAAATATGGCAATTCCTATAATGCCGGGGATTACGTCAATAAAATTTCCTGGGAAAGCAGAACAGAAAATAAGGATGTGCTGGAATATTACAAGGGGCTTATTGCTTTCAGAAAAGCCCATGAGGGACTGCGGTATCAGACAGAAAAAGAGCTGAACAGAAAGCTTATGTCTATTGAGGAACTGCCGGAAAATGTTATAGGATATTATATGTCGGAGCCGGTAAACTTCTTTGTGGAGAATCAAATCTGCATTTTGCTCAATCCCACATCAGAAACCGTAGAATATGTTCCGGAATCCGGCACATGGAAAATCTATGTAGATGGTGAGAGGGCAGGAACCGAATGCCTGAAAGAAATCAGCAGGGGCAGCTCTTTAGACGTGGAAGGAGTATCAGCACTGGCAGCAGTCAGAATTAAAGTCAGATGGGAACGGATCGCTCTTGTAACAGCCGGGCTGATACTTGTGGTGGTTGTGCTTGTCATTGTCAGGAAAGGAAGGCATAAAAAAGTATGAATGTGGCTGTAACAGTGAATGATGCTTATGTTTATCCACTGTATATCATGTTGCAGACCTTGTTTGCCCATCATAAGGGAATAAAAATCCACATCTGGCTGCTTCATGGAGGGATCAGCAGCAGGAATATAAGTATGCTCCGGGAAATATGTGAAAAAAATCACAATACACTGACGGATATACAGGTGGGGAATGTTTTTGACAAGGCACCTACGCTATTGTATTTCAGCAGGGAAATGTATTTCCGTATTTTGCTTCCCTGGCTGATTCCCCATACGGAGGAAAGGATTTTGTATCTGGATCCGGATCTGGTGGTGAACGATTCTTTGCTGGAATTTTATCATACGCCCCTGGAGGGCTATTGCCTTGCAGGATGCAGGGACAGACTGCAGGATAAGGAAAGGCCGGAATACCGGAAATTTTTGGGATTAAGAGAGGAGACGCCTTACATAAATTCGGGGGTGCTTTTATTTCACCTTACAGAGCTTAGGAAGTGCTTTGAAGTACAGATGGTCTACCAGATGATAAAGGAACGGGGAAACCAGTTTAAATTTCCGGATCAGGATGTGATCAATCTACTTTTTGAAGGCCGGATCAAGCTTATGGAGGACAGGTACAATTTGAACCCCAATCATCTGTACGCAGTGGAATATCTGAAATATACACTGGGAACAGGAAGGGCGCCAAAGCCAGCGGTTCTTCATTTTATGGGGAAGGATAAACCCTGGAATGGGCACTACTTTAAAAATCTTTATCACTATTATTGGTATTATGAAAGAAGGTATACGAACCGCGGCAAATTAAAAATAGGGCTTCGCATTTTCCAGATACCAATATCAGTTGTCAATGGGTATCTTTACTATGCCGGGGCGGTCTTTCGGAGAATAGGGAAAGCGGCAGGCAGACAGGGAGACGATTAGAATGAGGACAGAACGGTTTTTACAGAACAGTTTTGGAGTTGTCATAAGGCAGATCGTAGCAGTAGTTTTAAACTTTGCGGTAAGGACGGTATTTATTTATACGCTGGGAATGAAATACCTGGGGATTTCCGGATTGTTTACCAATGTGCTGTCGGTTCTTTCTTTGGCGGAAATGGGACTGGGTACGGTGATACAGTACAGCATGTATAAGCCTATGGCAGAGGGGAATGAGGAAAAGCTTCTTGCGCTTCTGGATCTGTATAAAAAAGCCTATCGCATCATTGCCCTTGTTATTGCCGCCGCAGGACTGCTTCTGATCCCCTTTATTCCCAGCCTGATAGAAGGCGATTATCCTGAAAATGAAATTCTGGTCTATTATCTTTTATACCTGTTTAATACGGTTTCCTCTTATTTTGTGGTTTACAAGCAGTCGCTGCTGACCGCGGATCAGAAAATTTATGTCAATACCATATATCAGACCGTCATGCAGGTAATTAAATCCATCATGCAGATGGTGCTGCTTTTGGTTTTCGGCAACTTTCTGCTTTATCTGCTGACAGAAATCTGCGCTACAATTTTAAAAAATATCCTGCTGGTATTTAAGATCAACCGGATGTATCCTTTTTTGAAAAGAAAGGGAACCTATCGTCTTGACCGGGAAGAGAAAAAGCCGATCATGAAAAATGTATTTGCCATGTTTCACCACATGGCAGGCTGCAAGGTTCTCACATCGACAGATAATATTATCATTTCCTCCAATCTGGGACTTTTGGTGGAGGGTATTTATGACAATCATGTGCTGGTGATCAATGCGGTAACCAGCTTCATGGAATACATTTATACGGTGCTGCTTTCCGAGGTGGGAAATATGGTGGCAACAGAAAAGGAAGAAAAGGTATACCGGTCCTTTTCCTATATTTATTTTGCAAGCTTCTGGCTCTACAGCTTTTGCAGCCTCTGCTTTGCAGTTTTGATGGAACCGCTTATGGTTTTGTGGGTAGGGGAGGAGAATGCTTTCGGAAAGCAGATTTCCATTCTTCTGGCGGTGCAGTTTTTTATTTATGGTATCAGAAAAACTCCCCTGGTTTTTAAAGAAGTGATGGGACTGATGTGGCAGGACCGCTTAAAGCCCTTTCTGGAGGCCGGCATCAATCTGGTGGTTTCCCTGTATCTGGTGCGCAGAATCGGAGTGCCGGGAGTAATTTTGGGCACCATTATCAGTATGGTATCCACATCCCTTTGGGTAGAGCCTTATGTTCTTTATAAGGATGGATTTAAAAGGCCCCTTATGGCGTTTTGGAAAAATTTTCTGAAATATCTTGCAGGGTTTTTACCGATTGCCCTGGCAGTAGATTTCCTGTGTGCGCAAATCCCATTGGCAGGCCTTTCGGCACTGTTAGTTAAGGGGATCGTGATCTTAATTTCCTTTAATCTGCTGGTATGCCTTTTGTTTTTTAAGAATCCGGAGTTTAAGGAACTTATGAACTTAGTAAGGCAGCTGGCAGGCAAAGTGGATTTAAACCGGAAGAAAGATATGATATAATGAGCCAAAGGTCTTGCAAGGGGAGGATTTTGCGAAATGGAAAACACTAACGGGAAAGGCATAAGCAAGGGACTGGCCATTTTTCTGACGACACTTTGTATTTTGCTTCTGTGCGGTTTGAGTTTAATGCTTTTTATCAGCAGCAGTGGGTCTGATTCGGAAAAATTTGATGCTTACATAGAGCAGCTCTTTAAAGAGGAGGCTGCGGCAAATACCATCAATCTTCACTATACGCTGGCCTATCCGGAAAATTACGGGATTACAGATTATGAGGTGACGCTGGGAAGCTATTCTTCTGAAGAAATAAAGAAGGCTTATCAGGAGCTTGATGAGATGAAGAAAGAGCTTCTTAAGTTTCATCCATCAAAACTGACGGATGACCAGCGTCTTACCTATGATATTTTATTGGATTATGTGGAGACAGAGCTTTTGGTGAAAGACCTGATCTATTATGATGAATGGCTTGGAGCCATTACAGGCTATCAGGCACAGCTGCCAGTGATCCTTGCGGAGTATACCTTCCGCACAGAAAAGGATATACAGGATTACCTGAAGCTGCTCTCCCAGATGGATGAAATGTTTGAAGCGATTATGGCCTTTGAGGAGGAAAAGTCAGAAGAGGGACTTTTTATGGCGGACTATATAGCTGACGACATTATTGCCCAGTGCAGGGAGTTTATTAAAGACCCGGAAGATAACTATATGATAGAAATTTTCAATGATAAGATAGAAGAATTTCAGGGACTTGACGACGAAGCCAAAAAGGCATATATGGAGGAGAATTACGAAATTATAACCACTCAGGTAGTGGAGGGATACCAGACGCTGATAGATGGCCTTACCGGATTAAAAGGAAGCGGCACCAATGAGCTGGGGCTTTATTATTATGAGGATGGCAGGGAATATTATGAATACCTTGTCCGCACTAAGACAGGCTCAGAGGATTCCGTTAAAAAGCTGCAGAAAAAAGTGGATTCTTTTATGACAAGCAGGCTGACCAGTGCGCAGATGGCAATTATGGAGGAGCCGCAGATTTACTATGATTTTCTGGGCTATGAATATGAGATGACAGATCCGGAAGAGATTGTTGCGGATCTGATGGTCAAGATGGAAGAAGATTTTCCCACGCCTCCTGAAGCTGACTATACGATTAAGTATGTTCATCCCTCCATGCAGGAGTACATGAGCCCGGCCTTTTATCTGACCACACCTGTTGATGATCTTAAGAACAATCTTATTTATATCAATGAAAAGTATACAAACGAAGATGCCAATATCTATTCCACACTGGCGCATGAGGGATATCCGGGACATTTGTATCAGAATATTTATACCAATTCCAGTGAAATAGCGCCGATACGGACTCTGCTTTCTTATTCCGGTTATACGGAAGGATGGGCAACTTATGTGGAATTTGAATATTCTTATGATTATTCGGGAATGAGCCAGGGGGTTGCGGATGTGGCGTCCATTAACACTGCGCTGTCCCTGGGATTGTATGCTTATGCGGATATGGGGATTCATTATGATGGATGGGACCGTGACGATCTTGCAGAATATCTTTTAAGCTATGGGATCGAGGATGATGAGATTACGGATGAGGTCTTTGATGCGCTGGTGGAGGAGCCTGCAAATTATCTCAGCTACTTTATTGGTTATCTGGAATTTATTGATTTAAAGGAAGAGGCTCAAAAGGAGCTTGGTGATGATTTTGACATAAAGGAGTTTCATAAGTTCCTGTTGGAGATGGGTCCTGCACCTTTTTATATCATTGAAGATTATATGGAAGAATGGATGGCAGAGCAATAAAACCGGAGCGGGGCAGCAGGCGTTTTTCAGATTTGTTGGTTGAAGATAAAGAG
>USJG01000075.1 GCA_900554925.1 uncultured Lachnospiraceae bacterium | reverse complement strand
CAGTCACGGTGACTGGCGGCGGTGGCAATGGAAAAAACGCCGCAGACATTGGCGGTGGGCATTCGTCCAACGGCACCCTTGCCAGCAATAGTATTACGATTGGCGAAGGCGCTACGGTGAAGGACGCTAATGGGAACGCCCCGTATATCGGTCCATACCACGGCGCAGACATGAAAACATGGAAGAGCGATGCAAAGGATCACTGGCATCCCTGTATGATTGAGACTTGCAGCAATACGGATCATCAAGCTGATAAAGCCAGTCACTCCTACTCCTATGATTTCATTTACGAAAACTACACACTGGTTCCGTCTTGCCCCATCTGCACCCATGTTGACAGCGCCTATAATCTGGATTCCATCACGGTGGTTAACCAGCCCCTTAAGTTGACCTATAATGGAGGAGACCAGCTTGATCTTTCCGGGCTGACGATCGAAGCCATTTTCTGCAAAGGCACGGAAAGCAAAACATTGACATTGGACTATGACAGCACGGGCGTGACCTGTTCACCGGTCCATGGTACTGTGTTAAATGCTGACCACAACGGAAAATCCATCACGATAACATTTGGTGGTAAAACCACAACTACGAATCAGCTCTCGGTGCCGACACCAACACCGGAACCGACACCGACGGAAACGTCGAAACCGGAACTGGCAGGAGCACCTAATCCCCATACCCACAGCTACATCAGTTTCAGGATGAAGGCGGCAACCTGTACGGAGGCGGGGACACTGACTCATACCTGTTCCTGCGGCCAGGGTTATTCGGAAGAGATTCCGGCTCTTGGGCATAATTATACAGGAAGTATTACGAAGCAGCCCACGGTCACCAGCGAAGGCGTGATGACCTATACCTGTACCCGCTGCGGGGATACCTATACAAAGCCTATTGAAAAGCTGAAACCCCAGGAACCCACGGAAACACCAAAGCCGGGGCCGGGCGTGCCCTTTATCCGGGACGACGACGGCAAGGAAAGCTGGGAGGTGATCCGGGATGGCTTAAAGGAGCTGGTTGAGAAAGTCAGAAACGGGGAAACGACGCTGGGGGAGACTGTGACAGTGGATATGAACGGAAGCACCACCGTCCCTGCGGAAATCTTTGAAATCATTGCCGGAGAGGACATCACGGTCGTCTTTGACCTGGGAGGCGGCATTACCTGGACGGTAAACGGGAAGAGCGTTACAGGCACGGATATCGGGGACATTGACTTTGGCGTAACCAGGGGAACGGGAACCATCCCGGTGGATGTCATCAACAACGTGACCGGGGAGCGGTATTCCATCAACATTACCCTGGCCTATGAGGGCGAGTTTGGCTTTACCGCCATCCTTACCATCAACCTGGATCAGAAAAACGCCGGCCTGTATGCAAACCTGTTCTACTACCATGCGGTGGAAAACGAGCTGGAATACCTCTGTGCTGACCAGATCGACGGGGAAGGAAACGCAGAGCTGACCTTTACCCACGCTTCGGATTATACCATTGTCATAGACGCAGAGCCTATGGAGCCGGAGGGAGCAGAAGATACGGAAGAACCGACAGATGAGGGCACTATCCAGGAAACAGCGCAAACAAATGCTGATGACCAGAGGATGGTGGAGGCGCCGCAGAGTGGGGAAACCGCAAGATGGTGGTGGATACTGCTGATTGTGTGCATCATAGCAGCGGCAGGAATCGGCGGCTATGTGTATTTTGTAGGAAAGAAAAAAGGCCGATAAAAGAGCCAAGGAATAAAAACTGGGAGCCCCATAGCGGGCTCCCAGTTTAGTGAAGGAAAGAACCATAATGCTGCCTGTCATCAATAGCATAATCAATTTTTACACAGTTTTCGTATTCCTTTATCTGAAAAACGAACCACAGGTGCGGCCAGAATTTCAGAACACGGTATCGGGAAGGAATGTATTTGAGCCTGGCACAGCCGATAAGCGGCTGGGTTTCCAGATAAGCGATTTTCTCATCATAGGAGTCCAAAAGACGCATGGCACATTCCAGCCCGTTGTCCTCATAACAGCGGCCAACATAGTCTTCAAGCACGGCATTAGCCGCAGGGGAAACATCTACTTTATACATGGGCAGCTTTCTCCCTTAAATGACTGCGTAAGTTTTCACTGACGGTACGGGCGGGAATGTCTGCAATGCCGGCACGCCGCTGTTCTTCAACCTCAAGCAGCTTTTCGCGAAGCTCAAGCTGTTTTTCTCTCTGGTCGTAGACTGCGATATCCATAACCACCAGATCGCCTTCCCCGTTTTTTGTCAGGAATACAGGTTCGCCGGTTTCTTTACAAAGATTTGCTATTTCTGTATAATTCTGCCGGATTGCGGCAGAAGGTTTAATCAATGTCTGCATGATTGAAATTCCTTTCATAGTAAAATTTTAAATTAATTTTAATCTTATTATACAATGTAGTGCGGGAAAAATACAGCAGAATTTTTAGGGTACAGAATCTGGACAGATATGATGACAGAGATGTGATTGTTACCAATCTGTTAGACAGCTATGACAGGATGAGTGAATTTGCTAAGAAGCATTTGAATGATCCTTTTGTTTTAGATGGCATGCAGTCTGTTAGTGCGAGGGATGTAATTTTAAGAGAAATCATATCTAATTACTGTTTTTTTATGTGGATGATGGTATAATATAAAAGACTATGTAGAAATAGAGATTGAGATGATGAAAGAGAATAAAACAAAATCAGCACTGATCGTAATTGATATGGAAAACGGGTTTATTAATGAGGAATCGCCTCATTGTATTGCCGGGGCCAAAAAGACCATACCTGCGTGTATCAGGGCGATCGAGACAGCCAGAAGCAAGGGGATACCGGTATTCTTTGTAAAGAGAATCTATCGCTATGATGGCAGCGATGTTGAGCTGACAAGATATGAAAGCTGGAAAAGCGGCGGCAGGAGTATGGGGCCTGCCAGCACCGGATTAAACAGTGCGCAGGTACCGGAGGGGCTAAAGCCTCTGCCTGGAGATTATACGATCATAAAGCCCAGATGGAGTGCCTTTTTCCATACAGAGCTGGATTTGATTTTAAGGAGGCTGCAAGTCAGAACGGTTATCCTGATGGGAACTACAACACCAAACTGTATACGGACTACCTGTTATGATGCAAACTCATTGGAATATAATGTTGTGGTATTGGAGGATTGCTGTTCTTCCATGACAGATGAAATTCAGCGTGTGAACATAGAGGATATGGGAAGGATGGGAGCACTTATCACCAATTCGCGGGAATTTGAAAATTATAATGAGAATACGGTGGTGGACATGAGCCGGAAAATATACGGAGAAATTTTAGCTTCTGACTATTTCCCCGAAGAATTTGAAAGCCTGGGTACAGATTCGGGATGGTTTGACAGATGGTAGAGAGCAAGGTAGCTGCCAAATCAGATGATTAAGGAGAATAGCTACGGATGAAGGTGGATTTAAAAATTGTTTCTTCACCGGAAGAAGAAAGCGCAGTAATTAAGGCTGTGGAAAAAACAGAGTACATACAGACAGCTATGGATATTCTTGAGCATGGCGTTTCAAAGGTGATGGTGTCAAAGGAGGGCAGGACGTATCTTTGCAAAATGGATGCCATCTATTATGCGGAATCGGTTGATAAGAAAACCTTCATTTACACAAAGGATGAATGCTATCAGAGCAAAAAGAGATTATACGAGCTTGAGGATGAACTGAACAGGAATTTCATACGGTGCTCCAAAGCGATGATCGTAAATATCAAAAAGATTAAATTTGTTAAGTCCGATTATAATGGGCGGATGAATGCACAGCTTTTGAATGGGGAAATTGTTGTGATTTCCAGAAGCTATGTAAAGGATTTGAAGAAAAGGCTGGGATTGTAATATGGATAAATTAAAAATAGTATTTCAGGAAACGCTTATGATCTCTACCGGGATTCTTTTTGTAATAGGGGCAGAAGGGCTTGTGGCGCATCTTATGGGCTGGGACTTTGAACTGGTATGGTATGATCCGCTGGCAATTATTCTTGTGGGCTTTCTGTGCGCGCTTCCTACCTTGCTGCTTATATCTGCATGGGAGGAAGAAGGCAGTAAAATTCCTTTCAAAATGCGGGTGTTTTTGCACTGCGTGACCACATTTGTAATTGTGTCTGTTGCAGGCCGGATATTTTGCTGGTATTCTTCCTTAATGGAGTATCTGATTCTGGTAATTATGTATTTTGCAGTATACATTTTTGTGTGGACAGCCTCTATCTGGTATTACAAGGCGGAAGAGAATAAAATTAATCATGCACTGGAAAATATGCAGGATGAAGAATAGGAAAAGTGCAGCTTGGGGCTATGTTTTGGCAGCTTGGTAGGGCTGCCCTTTTTTTATGTTTTTTTTGGATTAAACTTTTGTAAAAAGCAGGAAAGGGTAAACAAGATGAACGCAATTGAAGTGGAGCATTTGGTAAAAAAGTATAAGGAGCATCTGGCGGTAAATGATATTTCTTTTACGGTCAGGGAAGGAGAGCTGTTTGCATTCCTGGGAGAAAACGGTGCGGGAAAATCTACAACAATAAATATCCTGTGCACGATTCTTAAAAAAACTTCCGGTATGGTCAGGATTTTTGGACATGAACTCGGGAAGGCAGATAATGAAATCAGAGATAAGATCGGGATTGTTTTTCAAAATTCTGTTCTGGATAACAAACTGACTGTAAAGGAAAATTTATACACCAGAGGAGCTTACTATGGACTGACAAAAAAAGGAATTGAAGCAAGGCTTGCTCCCTTTATGGATTCCTTTGAACTGGATGAAATATGGAACCGGAAATATGAAAAGCTTTCAGGAGGGCAGAGAAGGCGTGTGGATATTGCCAGAGCCTTGATCAATGAGCCTAAAATCCTGTTCCTTGACGAGCCCACCACCGGGCTTGATCCCATGTCGCGGAGGCTGGTATGGAACTATATAGAATATCTGCGGAGGAATAAAGGAATGACGATTTTCCTGACGACCCACTATATGGAGGAAACAAAGGAGGCAGACCATGTGGTGATTTTAGATAAGGGGCAGATTGTTGCAGCGGATACGCCGGCGGGATTAAAAAGCAGATGCACCGCCACTAAAATCGTCTGGTACACAGAAAAGAAAGTGGATTTGGAAGGGATTTTATCCGGATCAGATTTTTCTTATGAGGCGGATCATTACAATATATTTCCGGAGGGAAATATTACGGATTTTCTATATAAAAACAAGGATAAGATTACCGATTATGAGATTATAAAAGGAAGTATGGATGATGTTTTCTTAAATCTGACGGGGAAGGAGTTCGTATCATGAGAAAATTTATGGGATTAACGAAAAGAAATCTTTTGATTTATTTTAAGGATATACAGTCAGTGATCTTTTCCATGCTGACGTCCATTATTGTGTTTGTACTGTATCTTCTGTTTTTAAAAAGCACTTTTGTGGACGCCATAGAGGGTTCCATGCAGGGACTTGAGAAGTTTGTGAGGGCAGGAGAGGTTGATATGCTTGCCAATGGGATATTGCTGACGGGAATTTTAGGGTCTGCAATGATTACGGTGCCATATAATTGTCTTTCTACGATCGTCAGGGATCGGGAAAATAAAATTGACTATGACATTTCCGCAACTCCCATCAAAAGATGGCAGATCATTGTATCTTATTTTACCGCTTCAACCCTTTCGGCATTTGTAATGACTGCGGTGATACTTACCGCTGGAATTGGAATTTTGTCAGGGCAGCAGAAGGAACTGTATCTGACCATAAAAAGTATTGCGGCTCTATACGGGATTACGCTGCTTGGAGCAGTATCAGCCACAGCATTTTTTATGCTGGTGGTGTTGTTTTTTAAAACCTCCTCCGCAAGCGGCGCATTCTTTGGAATGCTTTCCGCAGCCGCGGGATTTGTGATTGGCGCCTATATTCCGATTTCACAGTTTTCGGAAGGCGTTCAGACCTTCTGCAATTTGTTCCCTGCCAGTGGAGTTACGATTTTGTTTCGGAATGCACTTTTAAATGGACTGCTTGCGCATATGAATGAATCCATTGGCGGTGTTGATGAAGGAATTTTTGTGGAGAGCATTAAGGAAACCTTTACTTTTAAAGAGAAAGTGTTTGGTCATGTGATGAGTGCCAATGGTACGGTCTGTTATATCCTGTGCCTGGCGGCCATTTGCGTCCTTGCAATGGTCATCCTATACCCCAAAATATATAAAAGAAAATAAAAGGGAACCTCAGAGGCGTTGCTGCTGAGGTCCCGGATAATTTGAAAAAAATGATATTAATTTGCCGGATAAACTTATGAATAAAGTATATTTTTTCCAACCTGGGCAATGGCGATGTAGGTTTTGCCTTCGTTTATTTGAATTTCATTTCCGTTGTCATCATAATATCTGGTAGGCTCATAATCAGAAGTCTTTTCCCAGGTAATGTGGATGCCTCGCCCCCTGGTAAAATAGTAGCCATCCTGAGTGGTATCAGTCATCTGGAAGGCCAGATAACCCTTGGCATCCCTTTTAGACCAGTTGGCATTCTGGATAATAATATTGGAAAAGGTCAGTTGTGTTCCGGTAAGTCCGTCTGTCTGTGCTTTTCCGTGAATATTCTTGTAATAAAGCCCATCTGCCGCGTTGTAGGTAAAGTAGCTTTTGGTATAGCTGAAAACCTCCGACAGGTCAATGACATTGCCGGGGATGGCACCCGGATATTGCTCTAACGTATTAATGCCCTGGGCAAATTGAAAGTGAGAAGCATTGTAATATTCTGTACGTGTGTTAAGGGAATAGCCAAGCTCCTGACAGGCGTTGGTGATACCGGCAGCACTGATATAGGCATTATGGGGAGCCTTTCTGTCAGAGGTGCGGTAAAAGTAACCGGAACCGGGCCGATCGCCGCCTGTACCATATTCAGCAGTACCGGAGAGATTGTTTACATCAGGTGCGGTAATGCTTCCCTGCATATAGTAAACACCGCCGAAATGAATCAGAATAGGATCCCATTCTTTGGCTAACGGTATGTAATAGTCGCGGCAGCTTCTGATGTTGCCGATTCTTTCAAGCCCCTGCCAGTTGTCAATAATAGCAAGCTGGCGGGAAATATTTCCTTCTTCCATAACCTCATACAGGATTTTGGCATTGCCGATTCCGTAGGAGGGCTGGGCAGCCTTGTCCGTAGGCATCATGACTGCAATAGGACGCAAGGCGGCCTGGGCAGCAGGAATCAGTTCATTGGTATAGACACTGCGGACTTGTTCGTCGGCTTGTACTTCTGTTGCGTTTACAGCGTCTTTAGGTGAAACCAGCACTGCACTGATGCAGGACAGGATAGCCAGACAAAAGGCAATTACTGATTTTTTATAATATTTTGTTTTCATAACATTAAAATTCCTTTCCTTTATTTCTACGAGGGTATTGTAATGGGTTATAGAAACAGAATACGTTATGGAAGGCAATATCGTCAACAGGAAAGTCAGAACAAGTTTCATTCAAATTATTTGTGCGGTTGGCAGCAGGGAAAGCATCTGGTAAAATAAATAAGACTGGTAATCATCAATTGCAGACAGAAAGGTTAATGGTAAATTTTATGAAGAAGAATAAGGCAGCCGCAGGCCGATAGCAATGGCTATCATAGGTTAAAAACGTTATAGCCATTGCGTACCTGAGAGAAACAAAAATCAGGAGGGCATTATGAGCTATATCAGAGCACAGGAGGTTCTGCCGGATGAGGTACTTGCCCTGGTTCAGAAATATGTGGACGGGCAGATGCTTTATGTTCCCAGAAAATCAGATCATAAAAAGAGGTGGGGAGCATGCACCGGCACAAAGAAAAATTTGGAACTTCGCAATGCGTGTATATATGCAGGCTTTCAGGAAGGAATGTCAGTGAAAAAGCTGGCGGAGGAATATTTCCTTACTGAAAAAAGCGTACAGAGAATTATCAGAAATTTTAAACCCTCCAGGGAGAATTAAAAGTTTAAAGCTTATCTTTAGGAGGAACACAATTGAATAGAGAAAATAAAAGAAAGTTATACGAAAAGGGTTATTACAAAAAGCATTCCTGCAATGAAACCTTTATATGCAAGGTATGTGGAAGAGAAGTGGTTCCGGAAGGAGCCGGCAGCGGTCATCGAAACCATTGTCCCAACTGTCTGTCGAGTCTTCATGTGGATAATGAACCGGGAGACAGAGACTGTGACTGCGGCGGTTATATGGATGCAGTTTCAGTCTGGGTGAGAAAAAACGGCGAGTGGGCGATCATTCACAGATGCAGGAAGTGCGGCACCATGAGTTCAAACAGAATTGCCGCTGATGATAACCCAATGAAACTTATGTCTATTGCCATGAAGCCGCTGGCGTCACCGCCATTTCCCATTGAACGTATCGAGGAGATGACAAGGCTTATGGGCGGTGAAGGAGGCATAAAATGAAATGGCAAGATAACAGAAGTAAAGCTGTGGCTCCCAGGGAAAAATTCCTGGGAGCTTTTTGTCGCTCTGACTCAATATAGATGTTATAATATTTCTAATAAAGAGGCAAATTGGAAGGAGTGTAAAAAATGGCAATTTCAAATATGAAAGAAATTATCGACTGTGATATTCATAAGGTCTGGGAGACGGTCTTAGCGGTTGAAAATTATAGCAAATGGCGAAGTGATCTAAGTAAAACAGAAGTAATAAATGAAAAACAATTTATTGAATATACCAAAGATGGCTTTGCAACTACTTTTACGGTTACTGTTGTAGAACCATATAAACGCTGGGAGTTTGATATGGAAAATACTAATATGAAAGGGCATTGGACTGGCATTTTTGTTTCCAAAGGAAGCAAGACTCAAATAGATTTTACAGAAAATGTAATACCAAAAAAATGGTTTATGAAACTATTTGTAAAAGCTTACTTAAAAAAGCAGCAGACACAATTTGTTTTGGATTTAAAGAAAGCATTAGATAAATAGATTCCCGTTTGGAGGTATAAAAATGACTGACGCAAATATGCCCGATACATTATTTGTAAATGAAAAAGAATATAGGATTATCAGCCTTTTGGGAAAGGGCAAAGGCGGTTATTCTTATTTGGCAAGCGATGGAAAGCGGCAGTATGTTCTAAAGCAGATACATCACGAACCATGCAGTTATTATCAGTTCGGCAATAAAATTCAGGCTGAAATAAATGATTATAAGAGGTTAAAGAAAATCGGTATCAGAATCCCCGAAATGATAGATGTGGATGTAGAGAATGAAAGGATTTTGAAAGAATATATTGAAGGCAGTACTATATATGAGCTGGTAAAAGCTGATTGTATGAAAAATGAATACCTGGAACAGGTAAAAGCCATGTGTGATCTGCTCTATCCTGCCAACACAAATATTGATTACTTTCCTACCAATTTTGTGGTACAGAATGGATTGCTGTATTATATTGATTTTGAATGTAATGATTATATGGAAGAATGGAATTTTGAAAATTGGGGGATCTTGTATTGGTCAAAAACAGAAAAATTCCTGGAATATCTGGCCAAACATCTGAAAGGTTATTGAAGATGTTCAGAAATTTAAAACGTTATTTATGGTGGAAAATTTATCAACCTTATTGAGGAAGGAAACTGAGATGAAAAAATACAGGCAATATCTGGCTACTGCTCTGGCAATGGGAATAATGTTAACACAAAATGTAACTGCATGGGCTGCTGGAGCAAAGCTGCCCTCCGGCATCGAATACCAGGAATTAGGAACAAAAATTGAGGAATTTACGGCGGAGCATAAAGACACTACAGCAGGAATGTCAGTCAGTGTTTTCGGGCAGGAGGAAGCCATCTATACGGGCTATTTTGGTTATGCTGACAAGGAGGCAGGAATTGCAGTTGACAAGGACACTGTAATGGAGTGGGGCTCCGCTACGAAAATGTTAGTCTGGGTCAGCGTGATGCAGCTATGGGAGCAGGAAAAAATTGATTTGGATACAGATATAAGAGAGTATCTTCCCGATGGATTCCTTACTAACCTTAAGTATGATACTCCCATAACAATGCTTCATCTTATGAATCATACCGCCGGATTTCAGGAGGTTTATACGGATATATTTATAAAAGAGCAGGAGGCGATCCTGACTTTGGGAGACACTCTGCGGGCCCATGAACCGGAGCAGATTTATGAGCCGGGAGAGGTAACCGCATATTCCAACTGGGGCGTTGCGCTGGCAGCTTATATTGTGGAACAGATCAGCGGTAAAAGCTTTGATGAGTATGTACACCAGTATATTTTTGAGCCTCTTGGCATGGAGCACAGTGCTTTGTCGGCAGATTTGAGCGATAACGCCTGGGTGCAGGAAAAAAGAAAAGAATTGCAGTGCTATACCATAGACGGCAGCCTGCACCCGGAATTTTTCGATACCACAGAAAATGAGGTTCTAGCAGGGGAACATCGCAGCTATGCCCTCTGGCGGGATATGAAGCCCTTCTGCTTTTCCATAATGAAAGGAAAAAAAACACCTCTTCACTTTAAGATTGTATTCCTGCTGTCCAGAAAAAATACCGAAAAGCTTCTGGCAAACAGCCGTCTCCCCTATACCTGTGAGGATGTGTTCGGTCTGTTCGTCAATTTTCAGTATGACGGCAGCCATCTTACCTGCACCACAGGCTCTTCCCTAAAAACCTTTACCCTGGACAAAACCCTGGACCATGTGTGGGATGACTTAATCCAAAAATTCTTCAAACAACAGAAGATTCCCTATCAAAATTTATAGTTTACAGAAGAAATGTGA